>PMNG01000139.1 GCA_003162615.1 Methanothrix sp.
ACACAAAATAGGGAGACTACCCGATTTGGCGAGGGTTAGATAACTCCTTTGGTGCTGGGAACACCGGTTCCCTCTTTTCTCAAAGCATCTCGTACCGCAAAGCCCAGGGCCTTGAAGATGCTCTCCGCTTTGTGGTGGTCGTTTTCTCCGTAGAACCTTGTGTGCAGAGTCAGTCTAGCTCCGTCAGCCAGCGATTCCATGAAGGCCTTGATATCCTGGGTCTCAAGGTCGCCAATTCTGCTGCCGCCAAACTCGCCGCAGAAAACGAGATAAGGCCTCCCGCTGAAGTCCAGGGCGACTTCGGCTAGAGATTCGTCCATGGGCACAACTGCAGCGCCGTAGCGGCGGATTCCGCTGTGGTCCCCAAGAGCATCGGATATGGCCAAGCCGATGGCTCTGCCAATGACCACGACTATTTGATAAGAGCTACCCTCTGCCTTTGCTTCCAGGTCAACCCGGCTCGTCCCGGAGAAGGCCGCGAGCATGTGGTCCAGAAATGCTGAGCCGGAAGACAAACTGACCTTGCCGGAGCCATCAAGGTCAATGTTTACACTCGCCTTTGTCCCTCTGAACTCCAGATCGGAACTGCCCTTTCTCAATCTAATCACCCTTTAATGCCTTGAGGGCTGCACGGAAGTTCAGCCTTCCGGTGTAGATGGCAGTGCCAACCACCGCTCCGTCTGAGCCGACTTCCCTCAGTGACAAAATGTCGTTTATGGTTGTAACTCCACCCGCCGCAATTACGGGGATTCTCAATGCTTTTATCAACTGCTTTGTGGGAGAGATGGCTATCCCACGTTGCTGGCCCTCCACGTCGATGTTGGTGAACAGGATCGATCCGGCTCCTTTCCTCTCGAAGAGCTGGCCTAGCTCCACGGCTTTCTCGTTCAGAACCTTCTGCCAGCCTTCGGAGGTGACCAGGCCACGCTTGACATCAAGAGCGACCATTATCCTGGACGATCCGTACTGACCTGTCAGGTCTTCGACTAGCCTAGGATTTTCGAGGGCTGCTGTTCCCAGGATTATACGATCAACGTCCAAATCCAAGAGCGATTCTGCGTCCGCCCTGGTCCTTATGCCGCCCCCGACCTGGATGAATAGGTCGAGCTTCTGTACAATTTCGGTTAGAATGGGCGCATTGATTCTTTTTCCTTGGATGGCTCCGTCCAGGTCGATGATGTGCAGGTGGTCTGCGCCTTCGGCTGCCCAGCGCTCGGCCTGGACCATAGGATTGTCTAGGGCAACTACTTCGGTGCCTGGTACGCCGCCCACAAGCTGCACACATTTTCCGCCGCGAAGGTCGACAGCGGGGAATAGAGCGAAGGACATGGATGCGAAGATTATGAGCAATGTGCTTTAAAGATGCCGTTCAACGTGATGAGCGAACCTGTTCCTTCTGACTATTGGTTCATTCTGTGGATTGTACTTATGCGATTGTAGCCATAGCTGTATGCGGAGGGCATCTTCCGTCAGATCCGTGATGCCAAAGCTGCATGTCTTGGCCCACTGTGTCGCTCATGATCTTCAAATGCATTTTCGGATGCTGCAAAAGTACTCGGCTCGAAGCAACAACATTTCAAATCAAGAACAATGATTATGCCTTAGATTAACTCAGACACGAATATATTAATAAAATATAATAGGAGGTACACGCCTCCTTTGAATTCAACAGTCTACCATTTTCCAGACTCTATCTTAGTCAAGTTATCCAGAACCTTCATTGCGGCCTCGGTGCCCAGGTCGTACTTCTTGGCAATCATCAGTACACGAAGCAGCTCGGTGTTGTCGTCCGTTCCACCAAGCTGTGCTGCGTACGCCTCGGCTCCTTCATAGCCCCCCTTCTTTAGGGCCTCTTTGGCTCCCTTTATTACAGGCTCCGTCATGCAAGTCTTGTTTTCGCCGATCTCGGCGATAGCCTTTCCCATATTTTCCATTTCTTTGCTGCTTATCAACTCGATCACTCCTATGATTATTCAAAGATAACTAAGATAGTTATCTCTCACATCGGATAAGAATCTTTTGAGGGGTTAGAAGAGCACTTGATTAAGCACTTTGATGGGAAAACTTCAATCTCCAGCGGGAGGCGAGACAATGGAAATTTTATCAGAGTTTTTGCATTCGGATCTCGTCTTCCTGTCGCCCTCTTTCTCGATGCCTTCTAACTCAGATACGTCTGGGATATCAGCTCCGCACATATCCTGTAAGTTTCGAGAGCCCCTCTATAATAAGCCGCTAGATCTCCCCACCGCAAGACCTATTATCCACGGGCATATCCTGAAAGTCTATGGCGAATCTGAACGTAGCGATCCTGGGAGCTCAGGATTACGCTAAGGACCTGGGAAAGAAAGGCACGACCAGTGACATGACCTTCTACAATCTCAAGAAAGGCGCCCAAACCGTCACGCTTATAGAGCCAACCAGATATCCTGAGAGGCTGACACCACTGTTCTACGCCTTATCCATGGCCAGAAAGGCAATTCTGATAGTGGACCAGATCAACCCTGCCTTCGGTGAGTCTGTCATCATGCTGCAGTGCCTGGGCCTAAAGGACGGTCTGGTGATCCTCAGGAACTTCATATCCCGAGAGCAGATAGCTCCATTGATTAAAGGGACCGTGGTCGATAGCTACGAGTTCGTGGAAGACGATAAGAACGCTATCAGAGAACGCCTTCTACAGGATGTCGAAAAGATGGAGACCACCTGCGACTCAACAATAGGGACTATGCCGGTTGACCATTTCTTCAACGTGCGGGGCATAGGGACGGTAGTCCTTGGATGCGTGGTCGAAGGAGCGATTCACAAGCACGATGACCTCATGGTGCTGCCGGGCAAAAAGACCGCTCAGGTCAGGTCCGTCCAGAAGCATGATGAAGATTTCGACTGCGCTGGCGTGGGGGACAGGACAGGAATGGCCCTCAAGGGCATTGAAGTAGACGAGCTGGACAGGGGAACCATTCTCACCAACGATAAATCGATCAAGACCTCATCCTCTCTGGAAGCTAAGGCCGAACTGGTCAAGTACTGGCCGACTCCTATCAAGGAGGGGATGGTACTGCATATAGGCCATTGGATGCAGTTTGTTCCTGCCAGAGTGGTGGCTGTAAAGGCCGAAGCTGACTGGCATAAGCCCACTCTGACCCTGGCCCTGGACAAGACGCTAGTCCACAAGTCCGGTGCTCGGGCGGTTCTCACCTATCCTGAAGGAGGCAAGCTCAGGGTTGCAGGAACCATCGATCTGCCATAACAGGTTATTGGCCAAGCGGAAGCGGATTGAAGCAAGAGCGTTTGGTAATTCATAAAATAGATTCAAAAATAAATGAAAGCCGGGCTGACTTCGATCACTGAGTCAGACCAACTCGCCACTTAAGCATCCTCTCTTCGATAACATACCTGAAGCTCCGATCTATGAGAAGGCCTAGCAGTCCCAGGATTATCATGTAAAGCAGTACGTAGTCCATCTCGTGCAGATAGTAGTAAGACCAGATCTTGTAGCCAAGGCCGCTGGTGCTTACGCCGAACTCCTCGGCGGCCACCAGGCACATCCAGGCTATGCCCATTGCTATTCTTATACCGCCGGCAATCGACGGCAGAGCGTAGGGAAAAGCGATGTACCTTATGAGATCCCTGTCTTTGGTGGCTCCCAGAACTTTGGCCGATTCGACGTAGACACGAGGGAGGCTTCTGAATCCCACGTAGGTGTTTATCAGTATTGGAAACACCGCTCCCACGAATATGATGAACCCTGCTGCCTGGTCTGTCAGACCGAACCAGATTATAGCAAAGGGAATCCAAGCCAAAGGTGGTATGGGTCTAACTATCTCAACTATGGGGTCCATGATCCTGTCAGCCGCCCTGAACCATCCCATCAGCATGCCAATAGGCAGGGCGATCAAAAGTCCCCCCAGCATTCCCAAGCCAAAATGAACCAGGCTGACAGGCAGATCCTCCATCAAGATCGCCTGCCAGCTTTTTGTGAGGGCGTAAACAACCTGGATGAAGCTCGGTAGAATCAGAGTGTCGTTAAGCGCCACTGCGACGAGCTGCCAGAGCCCTATCAAGACGAGGATCGACAGTACCTCAATGCCTCGCCGGCTTAACAGAGCTCCGACAGACTTGGACATCCGATTTCCTCTAAGCCTTGGCCTTCTCGTAGAAGGAGGTATCGAACAGGTCCTCTTTGGTCAAGGTCTTGTTGATATAGCCCAAATCTTTGTCGACCTTGGCGTATTGCAGAGTCGATGAGACCTGAATCGCCGGGTCGCTGACCCACTTTCCATCCCAGTTCTTCATGGAGGCTTCGACAACGGTGAGGTTCTGTTTTGTCCTGTTAGCGTAGATCTTCGCTGCGTCCTCTGGGTTGGCGTTGACATAGTTTGTGGCCTTTATGTGAGTCTTTATTATCTGGTTGACCAGATCAGGGTGCTCTCTGATCAGCTTTCCGCTTATCAGAAGGCTGCAGCAGGCATGGTCGGGCCACATCTGACCCGATTGGATGACAGATCTGCCCTTTCCGTCGAGCACAATCTGCGACGGGGATGGGTGAGGCAGGAAGACACCATTGATCTTGCCGGCTTCTATTGCTGTAACAGCATCGCTGGGCCCCATGCCGCGTATCTGGATCTTGGAGATGTCGACGTTGTTGTCCGTCAGCCACTTCTTCATGACTATGTCTTGAATAGACCCGGGCGGGAAGGTGCCTATGCTCAGCCCTTCAAGCGACTTGGGTCCGCTATAGGCAACACCGGGTCCCAAGACGAGGTCTGAACCGTTGATGTTAACGGCTGCAACTATCTTTGCGTCCAACCCCTGAGCTATGGCAGTTATAGGCGGAGCGGTTCCTACATAAGCGACGTCCAGAGCTCCTGCTAACATTCCCTGCATCTCAGGAGGGCCTGACTGAAATTCCTTTTCCTGTATTGTTACAACTCCAAAGGGTTTCAGATCTTCTGTCCACCAGCCTTTTGCGGAAGCCACCATCTCAGCGATCTGGTGGGTGCTGGGCTGGTACCCAATCCGCAGTGTAGTGATGTTCCCAGGCACCTTCGTCGGAGCCGCTAGAGTGGATTCGTTCTCCTGCTTCTTCTCCGGAGCGGAGATGCATCCGAGGGAGATCACCACAACGGCTGCCAGAACCGCTACAAGAATCAGTTTTCTCAAGTACGATCACCTTTTGAAGACTTTGGCTTACGTCGTGCGGTAGTTCCATATAAAGCACTTTCCAGCCAAATGAGAAATTATTCCTAAGGAGGCCAATATTTAAAACGTATTCTACAATAGTCCTACAAAACATGAATAATCGATAGAGGGGCCAATCTAATTCAAAATGCTAAGCCTACACCTGGATTTTGAAGGGACCAAACGGTAGAAAAGATCGCATGAACCTATCTATTATATGCTCCGGGGTGATATCGATGAGGGGGACATCGGCGTTCCCGGGATCAACCCTGGCCACTACTACGCCGTGACCGGAAAGAGCATCGATTAGGCCCTCTGGCGTGGTGACGGTGCCTACCTGCTGAACTCCTGCTGCCCTGGCCACCAAGGCCAAGTCGGTCCTCTGCGATGTGCATGTGGGCTGGGATCCAGTTGAGCCGTAGCAGCAGTTGTCCAAAATAATCAGCAGGTAGTTTTCAAGCGCGTTGTGGGCTATAGTAGCCAATGCCCCAAGGTTCATCAGTACAGACCCGTCGCCATCAAGGACAATGACCTTTCTTTCCGGCCTTACCAGCGCTAGGCCCAGGCCGATGGAGGAGGCGAGGCCCATTGAGCCAAGCATATAGAAGTTCTCGGGCCTATCGGCTGCGGCGTAAAGCTCTCTGCTCGGGAATCCTATGTTGCAGACTATAAGGGCCTTCTCGGCCGCTGCAGCCACCTCTGAGATAGCTTCCATCCTTTTCATGCACCCTTCCAAAACTGCAAATCCAGGAGCATAGCTACCGGTTTTTTCTTCGTGGCGGCCACTCCCCATGCCCGGGCTACGGACGCTTCAGCCTCCACCGGACTGGGAGAGAATCGTGGGATTTCCATGGAGTCCAGCAGCATAGGCGTCAGCCTTCCCATGGGCATCTGGCCAACGATTAGCTCTCCCTCACAGCCACGGTGGCTTATTATCATAAGCAGCGGTATGCCGTAAAGAAAATCCAGCGAGGCCAGGGCGTTAATGCTGTTACCGAGACCTGAGTTCTGCATGAGCAGCGCCGGTCTTTTGCCCCCCATCCACGCGCCAGCACATAGGCCGACTCCTTCCTCCTCACGAGTGACAGGAACGTGGACGATCTCTGGATCAGCGTCGATCAGTTTTAGGAGATACTGCAGGTTGATACAAGGTACAGATGCAACGAAGTCGATGCCGGAACTCTTGAGTCCACTGTAGACAGCGAAGCTGGGGTTAATATCGCTCATTGAGTACGGAGCTGTTTGTTTGTATAATGATAAAATGGTATTCCTTGTGCCGAAAACTCTACAGGGATAGGGCTGGTCTCATTTAGCCAGAGTCATTTGTACAATGCTCTTGCGGGGAACCTCGAGCTTTCCGACAACCTCAAGACCTTCATTTTTGGGGCATTGCGTCCTCAATGAAGGCTGGCACCGTGTCGATGGTGTATCTTGTAGTGCTCGATTAAATTGGTTTCCTTCGCAATCTTTGGTCGGGTTTTTAGGTCAATCGTTTAGTAACGCACGAAATTTATGAGCAACATGCAAAAATTTATCAGCATTGAGTTCCAACATATTTTCTGGAGGTTTTGTTCATGAAATTCAATCAATTGCTCGTCATGCTGCTCGCGATTCTGACAGCGGCTATTCGTATCCTGGACTGACTCCTGGCGATTCAATCGATGCATGCACAAGTGCGGGCAGCAATGTAACTAGCGTGCACACCCCCTACGGAGACGTCGATGTGTGCAAATTCCCGAACGGAAACATTATGGACCACTATGGCAAGTATAACGGAATTCATGGGGATAACTGGTACAACTACGCTTACAATTACCTGAACGCACCTTAGCTAGATCGAACGAAAGAGCGGCGACGCTTTTTCACTTTTTTTATATTTTCCTTATTTAACGAGATCTTCCACACATCCTACGTGCATTGGTACTTCCCGGCAAGCTTCTCTGCAATCTCCCCCAACGTCAGGCTCTCCTGCTCTCCGCTCTTCATGTCTCTCAACGTCAGCTTTCCTGAATCCAGCTCATTCCTTCCAACGATTACGACATGCTCGGCCCCGAAGCCTGCAGCCGCCTTCAGCTGGGCCCCAAGGCCTCTGCCCATTACGTCCAAGACCAACGGAACAGCATTACGCAGCTCTTTGGCGACCTTTATGGCTTCTTGCTTTACGTCCGGAGTGAAGACCAGCACTACTGGTACTTTTCTCTTGGATTCAAGCTCGACTATCTCCATGATCCTGTCAAAGCCAAGGCCAAAACCAGTCGAGCTTGTTTCAGCCCCTCCGAAGAGGCTGCACAGCTCATAGGTTCCGCCTCCACAAATCTGCTTTTGGGAGCCCAGGTCGGAAGCGTATATCTCGAAGACTGTACCTGAGTAGTACTCCAGACCTCGCACAATCTCGAAGTCGATGGTGGCATCCACGCCATATGCGTCCAGCAGATCAACCATCTTCTGGAACTTCTCCAGCCCATACTCTGCCGCAACCTCCCTACAGGTTCGAGCGGATGCCCTGCCGGACAGAGGCGGAGAGTCGAGTATGCCTGGATCATTACCCAAGGAGGTTGTAGACACAGTAGAAGCCTGCTCAACCGGTAACTTTGAAGCGTCCGTTGCCTTCTCTAGATCCCGCGAAAGCTCCAACGCCTTATCCAGAGCAAACCTGCCTTTGAGGTCTATCAGTTCGACTAGACCGAGGTAGTCTGCGCCAATGTCCCCAAGGTAAGCCTGAAGATTCTCGCGTTCTTTCTTGTCGATCATCCTCATTATTGCTATCCGTTGCTCCTGGGGCACCTTGGAGAGCATTGACCTGATTAAACCTAGGTAGCCAATGTGGATGTCTGCCTTGATGCCGACGGACTTCAGCATGCCATCTGCCAGAGCAATGACCTCCGCCTCGGAGTCAGGCTTGTTCCCTCCTATCAGCTCTGCCCCAAGCTGCCAGAACTCCCTGAACCGACCTCGCTGAGGGCGTTCATACCTAAAACAGCTTCCGTAGTAGTAGAGTCGCTGGGGTTTTGGCGCGTTCTGCAGCTCGCTAACGTACATGCGCATCACTGGCGCTGTAAGCTCAGGCCGTAGAGCAATGTCCCTTCCGCCCTTGTCCTTGAAGCTATAAATCTCCTCGGTCACTGATTCGCCTGACTTGATGGTGAATAACTCCAGGTGCTCGAAAGTGGGCGTGGAGATCTCCTGGTACCCCCAGCGCTCCAGAACATCCTTCATAGCCTTCCTTACCTGGCCCCGCCTCCAGGTGTCATCCGGAAGAAAATCCCTCGTGCCTCTAGGTCTCTGAATGGTCATATCGATAGGGAAATATCTCAAAATGCCCTTATAGTTTGTGCATGTAAGAACCGAAAGATGAGACAGGAGATAGGTCTGCTGCTTATCGCGATGGGATTCCTGCTGGTTATGTTATCTTTTTTACAGAACTCTAGTCAGGGTAACTCCGGCTACGGCGGGGTGATCCTGATCGGGCCGATACCCGTCGTCTTCGGATCGAGCCCGGAGACGGCCATAGCGTCCATGATCGTTGCGGCTGGGTTGATGGTGTTGACATTCCTTCTTTTCAGGAGGCGTTAGAGCTTGATGCTAATGGTAGTGGGAATTGTTCTGATCTTCATTGGATTTTTGATGTTTATCCTGCCCCAGGCAGGTGAAAAGAAAGAGTCAAGTGATCCCCTAGAAGAGCCAGAAGTAGAGGCCAAAGGCAAGAAGATTCGGGGAGGAGCTGTGGTGATGACAGGTCCAATACCCATCTTGGTAGGCTCAGACCCAAAGACCGCCCTTCTGATGATGCTGATTGCTCTGATCATCATGCTAGTCTGGGCGATGGGATTCAGACCTGGATAGAGAATCGTCGCGAAGATGTAAAAAGACGGCATCGGCGCTGGCCGATGTCTGCGAACTCATTTAATCTTTTCTTCTACTTCCGGAGAGCAGTTGATGATCTGCACCGGCTTTATGATTATATTCGAGGTAGCCACTGCACTCTCCCCCCTTCTACGGTGTTCGTGGCCCTGACGTCTACTCCGCCGACAACTATATTCATGTAGTTCCCCAGACGCTGCTGCTCAGAAGAGCCAGTGTGGCTTGGTAGCTGACAGGGTTGCCGTGCTGTTTAGAGACCATGGCGTTATCCACCATGTTTTCAATGCTTCCGTCGTCAGTTCCATTGTCCAACCAGTTGTTTTAGATGGCCCCTGCCCGTTTCCATTTGTTCATGATCACAGCCTCCTTCGAAGGCTGCGAATGGGGCCTCAAATCCTGGCGGGAGATTCTCACTTGGTTTGAAGCAATCGGGAAAAGATCTCTTTGCCTGAAAGCTGAAGATGGACTAGCGACGGTTCAGATTGATGGTCGTGATGAATAGTTTCTGGTGAAAATCTTCTATATTATTTAGAGAGTTATGCGAACTTTGCTCAGCCACTGAGGGTTCCAGAATCAAACAAAGACAAACAAAAATGAAACACACCAGGTATGATCTGGTGTCTAGGCATACTCTTCATATTCATCTTCTTATGCCTGTTAGGATTAAGATTTACTCTTGGTTCGTCACCATCTTGATGTTGTTCTCAGCAATAGCCCCGCTATTTGCGGAGAATGGACCAACGCCCAATCCAATACCAACAGCATCGTTGTTTCCTTACTTTAACGAATCGAAGTTGGTAACCGCTGAGATCTCATCGATTTGAAGGCGCTTTCGCCACACTCAATATGCGGTTGCCTAGGATATTCACACTCTTACCGCACGGAAGCCGACAAGGCGGCTTATATTCCAGGACCAGATAAAAGCATTCAATTTTTTAGTTATCAATTGAGGAATGTCTTGTCTCAGTCGCATCGCGTATTTATCAACTAAAGAGATATCATCGACGAGCCGATTCGTTCTCGGCTCACTTTAGCTTCTCATCAACTTCAGCATTGAGAGCAGCGGCTCCTCCCAGACTCTGAACAGGGTGTAGGACAATATCAGAAGTTGCGACCGCATTGCCACCTTCGGCCATGTTTATGGCTATTACAGTTATCCCTGTGACAGAGATGTCCATGGAATTCATTTTGCAGTTGGTCGATTCGAGGAGGCCATCATACGCTACACTCCTGTGTTTCCCTCCGTTAACGGAGATTAGACCTTCCAATGATTGAGAAGAGCTATTCATAAATATTTTCTCGTCGGCCAATCGAGATGCTTCAGCCATCTCCGGCAACTTCGACCGAGCCAGGCCAACAGAAGAATAAGATGGGCTCGTGAATTGATTATGGAAATCCTTTATCCTATCGAGAGACTCGGGATAAATGGCCTTTGTGGTCTCTGCCACAACCAGCTGTGTGAAAAAGCAGAATAAAAGGAAAGCCAAACCCACCAGCATTAAACCGGTGGGTTTTAGCATCTTGTTCATTTAAGTTCATCCGAGGTTCTAATAGAACCTAAGGTGCCTGGTTGAGGACTAGCTTGACGTTGTTCACGGCTTCGGCATTGCCAAAGGCATTTGCAGTCCTGTCCCCGATATGCACTTGATCGATGTTTGTAGTAATGCAGCAATCTTTGCACGGGCATGACGAATCTTGAGCCTGGCAACACTCACACTGGCCAACCTGCTGGTTCTTCTTGACCTCTAAGTTNNCAACAGTTATGCTGTCGAAGTTGACGTCCGAGAGGGCTGCTTCTGGGAACTTGAGCCCATCCGAAGACTCGAATATCCCATTGCCCAAGATGTCTGTACCTTTTCCCATTGTTGATGCGTCTTGCGCCATAACTGGGACGGCAACGATTGCCAACGCCAGTATAGCGATTATTGCTATTTTTTTGATAGTCTCACCCCTTCCTTACTTTAGTTTGAACTTAACTACACTCCATTTATATTTATACGTTTTGGTGTTTTTCAGCTATTTCTAGTAGATAAATTGCGATATTCTACACGTATAATTTAATATATGATATGCTGGTTCTATAATATGGTCATTTGACTCTGATCGCTTAGAGACATATATTATGCAAGATACTTAATTAATATTCAATTATCCACTATTGAAGGTAGTCCGTGATGGTACGAACCCAATGCCGAATAGCCTAGGTTTCAGGACGAAAATAGAGATTAAAGGAGTGTCTGCTTACGCGGGAGCCCAACAAAGACGGCTTATATTCCAGGACCTGATAAAAACATTCAATTCTTTTGAGGATTATTGATGAATGTCTTGGTTTAGTCGCCTCGCGTATTCGTCGACCAAAGAGACATCATCAGCGAGTGATTCGTTCTCGGCTCACTTTAACTTCTCATCAACTTCAGCATTGACGGCGGCGGCCCCTCCCTGGCTCTGAACAGGGTGCAGGACAATGTCAGAAGTTGCGACTGCGTTGCCACCTTCGGCCATGTTTATGGCTATTACAGTTATCCCTGTGACGGAGATGTCCATGGAATTCATTTTGCAGTTTGTCGATTCAAGGAGGTCGTCATACGCCACGCTCCTGTGCTTCCCACCGTTAACAGAGATTAGACCTTCTAACGACTGAGAAGAGCTATTCATGAATATTTTCTCGTCCGCCAATCGAGATGTTTCGGCCATCTCTGGCAACTTCGACCGCACTTGGCCTGAAGAAGAATAAGCGGGACTTATAAATTGATTATGGAAATTCTTTATCTTATCGAGAGACTCGGGATAGATGGCCTTTGCGGGCTCCGCTATCGCCGACTGTGAGTATAAGTACGAGCAGAATAAAAGGAAAGCCAAACCCACCAGCATTAAACCGGTGGGTTTTAGCATCTTGTTCATTTAAGCTCATCCGAGGTCCGAATGGACCCCTATGGCGCCTGGTTGAGGACTAGCTTGACGTTGTTCACGGCTTCGGCATTGCCGTAGGCCTGGGCACTCCTGTCCCCGATATGCACCTGATCTATGTTCACTATGACACTACTGTTATTGAGGAGGGGGCCAACCTGTTGGTTCTTCTTGACCTCTAAGTTNNCAACAGTTATGCTGTCGAAGTTGGTGTCCGCGAGAACGCTGCCTGAGAGACTGCCTTCGGGGAAATTGAGCCCGTCTGAAGACTCGAATATCCCATTGCCTAAGACGTCGGTACCGCTCATCATTGAAGATGATTCCTTCGCCATGACTGGAGCGGCACAGATAGCCAACGCCAGTATAGCGATTATTATTGCTACTTTTTCGATAGTCTCACCCCATACATCCTTTATTTTACATTTGTGTTAGCATCAATTATACTTATATTTTTTGGTATGGAATACTAGACCCAAAATCAGGTTATCGGATATTCAAACTGAATAATTTCCCAATTGACTTATTTTCTTTCTCAGAGCCGGAGGAATATCGGATAATATAGAAAATTGAATTTTCCATGTCGTGGGCCGATTTTTGATTAACTTTGAAAAAATAAAAATGAGTATTGTAGTTATAAAGTTTACACTGTTTGCTATTGATCAGGGGGAGCATTTCGCGTAAACCTTCAAACACATAATGGGCAAGGAAACCTACCCATTTATGCCCCTTCTTTGCTACTCAATTATTACCCGCTTAGGTTTACTGCTGAACTTATTAATAAAACCTTCTAAGCGAAAAGGAGCTTCTTCACTTTCATGGTTGCCATGTCGACTATGGGAACCGCCGCAGGAGTAGGCTGTATGTTCATCTTCTTCTGAAATTCGGTCTGGGACTGCCAGGTTCCGCTGTTTATTGCTACTACGCCTTTGTACCTGGCTATTCCAACAGTATGAACATGGCCGCAGTGAAGGATATTGGGAGGTTCATGGATTACGCAGTGGTCCTGATGCTCTGGAGCAATGGAGACTCTGCCGCCGTAAATTGGGGATAGGTGCCGTTTCCTGAGCATCTCCACCATAGCCTTTTCCGGTTCGTTGTACGACATACCAGGAACCCTCATGACCAGATCGTCTATGCTCCTGCCGTGATAGACCAGAACAGAGGCGCCTTCGAGGGTTACCCATGCCGGGTCACCGACAAAGTGCATTGATCCGGAGAAGAACTTTTGAACCGACATTGGAAGGGCTGGTTGGGGCTCTGCCTGTCTCACAATATCGTGATTCCCTGGAGAGAGCACCATCTCAACATCCTTACGGATGCTGTTCAGGCATTGGGCCGCTGCTTCGTACTGTTCGTAAATGTCCTTAATTGCGAGGTCGCCTTCTTGTCCAGGGTATATTCCTATGCCGTCTACCAAATCCCCTGCGATCACGATGTATTTCACCTGAGATGCCAAACCCGAAGGGTCTTCCACATCGCCGTTTATCCAAGCAACAAACCGCTCCCAAGCGTCTTCCATAAAGTACTTGCTGCCCACGTGGAGGTCGGATGTCAGCACCGTAAAACCGGTTCCTGCTTCTAGAGACTTACACTGGTTGGGCATATCCGGCCAAAGTAGTGTTTTGACGAAGACCCTCCCATTTCCGTCCGAAACAGCCGTAACGCCCAAGACCTCATCGGGAACTATATAGCTTGACTGCTCGAAAAGCTCAGAGTCCTTCTGGATTATGGCGACAACCATTCCCGTAGGGTCCTCGAGCTCCAGAACGCGGTGGCCTTTGGCGGTTGTCCGAACATCCATGACCATTCCGATCAAGGAGACCTCACGCCCCGCCATGCTCTTTCCTAGGCTTTCAATGGGACGGACGTTCAGCCTCCTTGAGAGAATCTCTCTGATCTTCGAGTATCTGTCGCGGAAGTATCTTACAAAGTCTTCGTATTCACCCACACAGGTGGAGTTGCCAGTTATGTCTGAATTCACTTCGAATCCAGGACGACAGGGTTCTTTTCCAGAAAGAGAGTGAAAATCACCTGCCTTAGAGCCATGCAACCCAGCAACATCTAAACCTTCTCCAGCGCCTGATGGGGCAACAACGCCATAAGATGCTTCAGAGTTACAGGCATGTCTGACCAAACCTTCACAGGGAGAAAGAATGTCGGATATATGTCCTGCCCGGATGACAACTATGGAGCCGTCTATGTTGCTCAGGATTTGCCCCACCAGTTCCTCCCTTGCCCCACTGTAGGACCGGATCATCTCAAGGGCCTCCGGCTCTATCTGGTAGCCCTTCTCGGCAAACCTCTGAACTATCTCCAGCATCGAAAGGGGTATAAGACCGTACAAACTGATAAAGTTGGCTGATGAAGATCAGAGACAAGCTGAAAGAGGATCTACATCTTCCAGGATTTGTCAGCGATATACTGTTCGTGGTTGTGGTCATTGGGATTATATCGGCAGTGTCCCAATTAGCCCTCGGCCTGTGGACGCCCATGGTAGCAGTGGAATCCGGCAGCATGGTTCCCAACATGAACATAGGAGACATCGTTGTAGTTCAGGGGGCATCCAGGACAGAAGTGATCCCCTGGGATGCAGCTGTGACCAAAGGGTACACCGCCTTTAACAATCCAGGGGATGTCATCCTCTACATGCCTTATGGAAAGGAGAGGCTGGGCCTTATAGACCAGGCCATGGCCATTTTTGGAGTGCCTTACCCGCCTGATAAAGCCACTCCTATAATTCATCGGGCCATGAGCTATGTGAATCAAAGCCAGCCCATGTGGGATGGCGGGCCAAAGGCACCATTCTCGGGATACATTACCAAGGGCGATCACAACGACAGAATAGACCAGATGGCTGGCGCGATACTGGGGATGGCCAACGCAAGCTACATCAAAGAGCACACAGACCAGATCGTCGAGGTCAGCCCGGGCAGCATATACAGAGACAAAAAAACCGGCCTGATCCTCTATGAAGTGGGCAACAAGACGTACGTTGGTGAAGGAATAAGCTATCTGACTCCCGTCAAAAAGGAGTGGGTAATAGGAGTGGCAAGGGTCAGGATACCAATTGTTGGATACGTCAGGTTGATACCCAACATAATCGGGGATGAGATCCACAAGCTTTTAGGTGGCAGCTAAACCTTTTTGGCGACAACCGCCCAGTGGTCATGGTGGTACGGCAGGAGGTCCATAACAGAAAGGACCTCCAAGCCCTTCAGCATTTCAATCTCAGAGCCGCGAATTTCTCCAGGCGTTGCAGTTGAGTCGATGGACCTGGTCTTTATCATCAGGACCAATGTGCCTCCAGTCTTGAGGTACCTGGCTGAATTCAAAGTAGCGATCTCTGCCTGATTGCGCTGGGCTACGTCCTGGTAGACCAAGTCGACCGGCTCGACCAGTCTACTGTATGATTCAGGCCTCGCTGCGTCTCCGAGTATTGGTATTATGTTTCGACGAGACTCTGCGAGCTGGAGGAGCTGGCGCATAGAGCGGGGAGAGAACTCCACTGCATAGACTAAACCGTCGCGCACGATGTCGCCGACATGGCTGACTGTGGTCCCTGTGGACGCTCCAAGGTACAGTACAATAGAATCTATGGACAAACAGATAGGCAAAGGCGAACGGCTCTTGAGGAGAAGGGCTGCCAACTTTGAGCGGTAAGGGTCCCAGATACGAAGTCCATCTATAATTCTCTCGCCGTACACCGATTTTGAAGCCGTGGCAACGGTTGCTATCCTCTTGTGACCAACGACATCCACAAAGCGGACACCGGGCAGGATCGTCCGCATCTCCTGCACCATATCGCTAAAGCTCTTTGCCAATGGAGGTGGTGGTCAGCTTCACATGCTTGACGCCTTTGAGGGCCATCATCCTCTCGGCCGCTTTCTTCACATCCTGGCCGTCGCCTCTGAGGACTACGACCTCAAGACAATTATCGTGGTCGAGGTGGACGTGAAGGCTGGACTGAATTATGCCTCCGTACTCGTGTTGAATCTCGGTTATGTTCTCCACCAGGCCCCTCTGAGAGTGNNACGTCGCTCATCCACTCATAATGAACGATGTAGTTCCTTATGGCGTCCCTTATGCCCTCCGACCGGGAGGAGTATCCGCGCTGCAGGATTATGTCGTCGAACCTGCTAAGGAGCTTTTCCGGCAGGGATACACCGATCCTCATGAGTTCCTGTTCCATAATGCCTCAATATTTATTCTCGTCACATTTAGTAGTGACTTCCTCCCTATCCTAAAGGGATAAGGCTTCCTGCTTCATAGATCCGGATACTCCGGCATCTCCACTGGCTCTTCCCCTCAGTCCGAGGGTGCGTATGTTCAGGCTAGCGTTAAAATCCCTGTCGATCTTCAATCCACATTTAGGGCAAAGGTGGACTCGATCTGCTAGCGTCTTTGGAACAATTATACCACATCGGGAGCATTTCAATGATGTGTATCTTGCATTCACCAGCTCAACGACTTTGCCAGCCTTTGCAGCTTTGCATTGCGTGAACTGGATTAGCTTACCCCAAGCGTGATCTTGGATGTGCTTCGCCAGATGGTGGTTCTTTAACATATAATTAATATCTAAATTTTCAAATATAATTAGATCAGCTGAATCTACAAGTTTTCTGGATAATTTGTTCAGGAACTCATCGCGAAGATTTCTGACCTTCTCATGCAACCTGGAAACCTTGATTTTGGCCTTTTGCCTGTTATTTGATCCTTTCTTCTTCCGACTTAAATCCCTTTGAGCGACCGCCAATTTCTTTTCAGCTTGGACATAGTATCTAGGATATTGGGTGGTCTCGCCAGTTGAAAGAGCAACAATGTTCTTCAACCCAACGTCTACACCGACTGCCTTTTGAGGATCTATTCGAGGCAAATCCTCTGTCTCCGCTACCAGGATCGCATACCAACAACCGACTTTATCTTTCTTGATGGTACAGGTCTTGATTTTGCCTTCAACCTCGCGATGCTTGAAGATCCTATTGATCCTATTTTGGATAGTGTCAGCCTTGAACCCTCCAGTTTAAAACCGACTTGTGGATAGGTGAAGGACTTATACCAACCTTCGCCCTTGAATCTAGGATATCCCGGTTCTTCTCCAGCCTTTACTCGCCTGAAAAATGCCTTGAATGACTTATCAAGCCTACGAAGCACATCTTGAAGCACTTGGGAAAACACTGCTTTTTGATGGTGGTTCTTGGTTGCCGTTAATTCAACGGCTTGCTGGTTATAGGTCAGACTTCTTTGTTCCTCTTCCCAAACCTTCTTTCTGGCAGCCAAAGCATTATTGTATAGGTGCCTACAGGTTTCAACAGTCGCATCTAACACGGTCTCTTGAAGCTTGTTTGGGTACAGTCTGAATTTGTAAGCAACCTTCATGTTCCCTGGCATTCCTCTAGATACAGCTTGATCGCTTCAGCCGATACAGTATCCACCGTCCCCACATAGTACGTCTTGGTCCACATTGAAGGCAGGGATTTGAGATATGGATATTTGTTTCTCAATCTATGGGATGATGCCCCTTTGAACGCATTGATCAGGTTCGCCGGCGAGTATCTTGGTGGCGCTGAAGCTAAGAGTTGAATGTGATCCGGCTGAACATCAAGGGACTCTACCTTGACACCAAGTTTCTCAGCTATTTCACGAATGGCGGTTTCAAGATCCGCTTTAATTTGACCTACTAACACCTTCCCCGGAGACTTAGGTATCCAAACAAGGTGATAGTTTATGTTATAGTATGCGTATCTTGTTTTTTCCACTAGTAGCCATATGTAACCCAAACGTTATATGCTTAACGGTTAAACTGGAAAGCGTTGGGAATTCATCCCGTTCCTCTAATTAGCGGTCTTTTGTCTGCTTTCCTATAAGCGGAAATTTCGTGGCTATTCTCGTAAAAACGGCGCCAAAAAGAATTAAAGCACCTACCTGGAACCTATAAGGTTATGCCTGAGATTGCTCTCATCGGCGATCGTACCTTCCTATTCGAGAAGCTGTTCCAGGAGATAGGGGCCAGCTATCAGTTCCTCCAGGCAAACGTCCTGGGAAGTCCATTCCTACCCGAGTTCAAGATGATCATGATACCCACAGGCTTTGCCAATAACCAGTACTCAAAAACTCTGACTGTGCTTTTGAGATGCAAGTCCAACATAGCCGGCTTTGTGCGAAAAGGAGGCATCCTGACAGTCTTCGGGCCGCTGGTGCCTGAGCATGACTACGAGTGGCTGCCGCTACCCCTGAAGTATACCTGCGAGTTGAGCAGCCAGACCATAACTGCAACGGAGCACGAATGTTCCTGCCTGTGTTGCACCTTGACTCCAGAGTGCGACGGTTATCTGATCCCTGGCGAGGGCTTTGAAACTGTTCTCAAAGACTCGAAAGGAAGGGCAATTCTTGTAGCCGGGAAATTCGGCCAAGGGCTGATAGTAGCGACATCAGTCCATGAGTTTCCAGCCGCTGAGTACATTCGCTGGGCCCTCGGCAAAGCCAAGCCCTCGAAGTTCTGAAACGGAATAGTGATCTGAGGTAGATCTGATGCTTGAAGAAAATGAAGAAAGGATAGCTGAGTCAGTCGAGCAGATTCCTCGCATGAAGAGCAAGAACAGGAGGGAGATCGAGGCTATGCTGGAGAGAATAGGGGTAACCCTCGACAATAGGATCAACGTTGTGGATTTAGATAGCGGTGAGCGTCATTTCTTCGATGATTATCCTCAGGCTTTGGAGTTCATGAAGGGCAAGAAAGGCAGGTGGTATGTT
>PMNG01000010.1 GCA_003162615.1 Methanothrix sp.
ATAGGCAACATCTCGGGGGTCAGTCCGACTGCTACCGCCAAGGCAAACAAGAAAGCTTCCAGCCAATTCCCCTTGCTCAGGCCGTTAATCAGGAAGACCGCTGGCACCATTACGGCTATGAATCGAATCATCAGCCAGGTGAATTGGTTGATGCCCTTATCGAAGCTCGTCAACTGGCGTTGTCCGACTATACTGGTAGCTAGCGATCCAAAATATGTCTTATCACCGGTGTGAACAACCACAGCAGTAGCTGATCCGCTCTCTACGTTTGAACCTAAAAAGCAGATGTTTGGCAGCTCAAGTGGGTTCTTTATATCGGCAGACGCTGGGGCGGCTTTTTTCTCTACTGGCAACGATTCTCCTGTGAGCGCTGCCTGATTAAGGAATAAGTCCTTGGCCGATAACACCATTACGTCGGCTGGCACCATATCACCTGCGCCAAGTCGAATAATATCACCCGGCACTAACATCTTGAGCGGTACTTCGACTTCCTTGCCGTCTCGTGCTACCGTTGCCGTGCTGCTGACCATCGCTTTGAGTTCTTCAGCAGCATTATCAGCACGCATTTCCTGATAGAAACGAAGCATCACGCCCAGCAATACCATAACGAAAATGACCACGGTCGCCCGCATGTCACCGGTAAGAAAAGAAATCACACCCAGAACCGTAAGCAAGATGACCAACGGATTCTTGACGTTATTCAACAGGCGCATCAAAGGAGACTGATGCTTTTCTCTCGCAATCTCGTTAAGACCATACTGGTTTAAGCGAGACTCTGCTTGTGCCTGGCTTAAGCCATCCAAACGCGATTCAAGCTCCGTCAGGACGATATCGTTACCGGCACGCGCCTTTTCCAGCAACTCTTCGGAAACTTTAGCCCCGTTCATGTTCGTCGCAATGGCTTTGCCATAGGATTCAATAGCTTCATAATACTCATCTCACACGAGGTCATTTGTTAGCAGTTGTACACACCCGTTTGGAGCTTTTGATGAGTATCTGCTTCACCCATGCTATAAATTTACTCTTATTCTCCTTGACCTAGATGGAACTCCAGGAGATTGGCGAGGACAACCCTCTCAGGCCTCTCAAACCTTTCCTTGCGATCGTTGAGGACCTGGACTTGGTGATGTCCCTTGGTCATTGGGACCCCAAAGCACCTCGATTCCTAGGATGGATGCTCAAAGGAACCTCGAAGTCGTGAGAAAAAATAGACTCATTTCTTTCTTTGCAGGGGAACAGGTCCTTTTCAGCCAGGTAACGCTGCTCTTGCAGAGGACTACAAAGTTCGGCGGCATAGCGTGTCTGCCTTTCGACCTGCCCGCTTTGGTGAAAGAAGTATTAGGGTTTCTGTCGAGGACCATCTTGCTAATTGGCATCAGAGGAAACTTATCCTCAGTCCAAGTTTTTCGGTGAATCGTTGTCCTCTAATTCCAAACAAATTCCAAACGGAATTATTTGTTCCATTAATAGCTTATCAAAGTAATTATAATTGTCGAAAAGATCTAAATATCATGGGGTACTATACTTCATTGGTCAGGTTGTGCTTGACATTTTTCAAAAAAAGTTACAGAGGTTAGCAAAACCATGAAATTGACAATAAGATCTTTGGCGCTGGTGGGCATTGTGGCCATGTGCCTCATTGCTGTGCCAGCCCTGTCTGCGCCTACGGGAGATGGAGCTTCCAAGACGCATTGTAATGCCTCAGAGAAATCCGGTTGTAACGCCTTCCAGCCCGGAATGAGACCAATGTGGAATTCCGGAATGGGACCCTGGGGAAATCCTGAGATGGGGATGCGCGGAAAGGAAGCCTTCGGGATGAAGACGTGGAAGAATGGATCCTGGAAGAATGAAAGTTGGAATGCAACCAAAGCCATTGAAATCCGTAAGAGCGGCAGCGGTTTTGCCATGAGCGGCAGCCAGAACCACGTTATCAGGATGAACATCGAAGGCAAAATAAAGCCCGATTTCGCGAATATTAAGAAGCTTATATCTGACAATAAGACCCTGGGTCAAATCAAGTCTGAAATAAAAGCGAAGATGAACGCTGATATAATGGCAGCATCTTACAACGGCAGCTTGCACTTTGGCCAGAGCAACTACAATCTATTGAACATAAAACTGACTATTTCGGGGAACAACAACTCCACAATAAACGGCGACGTTGCCGGGCCCAAGCTCAACTTTACCGATAAGCCAACTGCAGTCGTAGGCCATATCACCGTAACTACATCTCGCCAGGATAACAGCACTATTGGAGAGGGCACGTTGACCATGAACAGTGGGCTATACAGCGGCCAATACAAAGTCCTCATCGATATGAAGTGTGGAATGGGAGAGCACAACGGCATGATGGGTGGCGCTTTTGGTGGATTGAACCAGATGGGCATGAGATTTGGAATGAACAAGGAAATGGGAAAGCCAGAGAATAAGATGCCTCAGAAAGCTTAGAGCGAAAGAGTGAAAACGGGTTAGGGGAGTGTACGCGAGGAAAAGCTATGAATCTCTGTCGGAAGATCTTGAAGATCAAATGAGGATCTTCCGTCATTTTTTGAGAGATGAGTTAGTAAACCGTCAATGGTT
>PMNG01000126.1 GCA_003162615.1 Methanothrix sp.
CAGGAAATACCTAATTACCAAATCTATTTAGTATATCCCTTCCAATCAAACCAAAGTAGTCATCTGTTTCCATGTCGGCCACAAGCAAGCCGTCGCATTTTTCCATGTGATAATTGCCTCGGTCATTAAGAAAAATCAAACATACACTATCCAAAAACCATGTTTCCATATAATCTTTGTTCACGCCGACTACTTTCCTTTTTGATATCTTTAGAGCCAACGGGTCTATCCCAGCTCCGTTTATGGCAGTTAATGACAGTACAGTTCTTTCTGCACCCGTATCAATCAAACAATCAAACCATTGATCGAAAAATTCCGGTCGTGAGTCACCATGAAACAGAGCCAGCTTAATTTTCCACGATCCATTCTCATCTATGCGAGCAATACACATGAAATTGTAAAAGAAATGTATTTATAAAAATATTGCGTTAGTTTCTGGAAGATGCACGATAATAGCAGCGAATCTATCTCTCTTATCAACAAGATCAAATCATTTTTTGCAGATTTCATTAGTGCTGACTTCAGCGGCTAAACTTTCTCTTATAATGATAACGGTTTTCCAGGATATCTCTTTCTCAACATTTCTTTATTTCTAATTAAAGCGTTGAGCACGACTGCACCATGCCAATGTAGTTGGGGGGCACAGTGTTGATTGGTTGGGCAATAGACACTGGATCATTGTTTGCATAGTACATTGGCTGAGGTGATTGTTTTAGATTAGGGAGCAAAATCCAATCTCGGCAATGACCGAGATAGCAGAAAAATGATGTTCTGCGAGCATCTTCGGAGATTCGAGTTTATTAGATATAAGCGAATGGTTTTCACTAACTTGAGACATGAAGCAGATGAAGTTAAGTTAGTAGATCAATTTATAATGTATCACCGCGGGCCAGATATCCAGCAGTAAAACCGCGAGGTCTGATCTCCCTGCAAGTCGTTCGCCCCGTCGTCTGCAAGGTCCTGGTGGACAAGAAGGATTTCGAGAAGCTAAAAGGCACAGTGGACGCCTTCCAGAGCGCCTGCAACTACATCAGCCAGATGGCCTTCAATAAGGGCTGCTTCGATCCGATAGCTCTGCATGCGTTAGTCTACCAGAAGGTCAGGGCCATATTCAAGCTGCCTGCGGGCCTTGCCATCCAGGCCAGGAACAGGGTGGCAGAGTCCTACCGGCAACACAGGGAAAAGCTGCATACCTTCAGCCGGAACTCTATGGCCCTGGACGATCGGCTCTTCTCACTGCTCAGAAGCAGGGACTTCACTGTCTCCATTGCCACCATCAAAGGCCGGGTTAAGTCCGGGCTGGTCCTCGGTGAGTACCAGCGCAAGATACTGGAAAAGCCGGTCAAATCCGCCAGCCTGATCCTGCGCAAGGCCGGGCTCTTCCTGAAGATCTGTGTGGCTTACGACGTGCCGCACAAAGAGGCGGCGGTACCTGTGGGCGTGGACGTTGGGATCAGGAAGCTCCTGGTGGGCTCCAACGGCTTTACGGCCTGCGGCGGTCCTTTCATGGTCCGAATGGATCAATACGAATCGCATCTGCAAACTCTCGGCACAAAAGGCACCTCCTCAGCCAAGAGGAGGCTCAAACGGCTGGCCAGGAAAGAGTTGCGGTGGGCCAGGACTACGCTTCACCAGATCAGCAGACGGTTTGTCGAATCTTTGAAGGACGGCGAGTACATCGCCCTTGAGGAATTGCCGGAGACCAAGACCAGCGACATTGGAAAGCCCTGCAAGTGCAAAGACCATCCTGCGGCCTTCAGAGGCTGGGCCATCTCCCGGCTGCTATCCATGCTCAGCTACAAGTGCGCCGGTGCCGGGGTTCCCGTAGTGTACGTAAGCCCAGACTTCACATCTCAGCGATGCCCCAGGTGCAGCACAATCCACAAGAACAACCGCCGGACTCAGGCGCTCTTCCGATGTGTGAACTGCGGCTTCCAGCACAACGCGGACTATGTTGCCGCTCTTAACCTCCGCGAGCAGGCTCGGGGAGGTTGGGCTGCCGTCAGCCAGCCCCATGCGGTCCATAAAGGGGTGGACTGCAAACCACTGGGCTCCTCTTGAGGCTTGTTCCTCAAATAGCCTGGTGGTAGCTGATCATTGCGATACGCTCTTTAAAAAAACCGAAACAATGGCTCCGCCAGTCTGGATAAGCTAGCAGCCTTTGGATTTCAAGAAGTCCTCGATCATTTCCGTAAACGTGTAGAAATCATCGTGGTTGGTTCTCAGGATGCTGTAAGCAATTCTATCGTCGATCTTGCCATACCTGTGTACAACGATGTTTCTGAACCCTTTCATCCTCCTGAGCTTTTCTGCCATTTCCTTGTTCAGAATATCTTTATAGGCTAGATTCTCAATGATGTCCTCTTCGTTCTCGGGCATTTCCAGCATGAGGTCTGAATTGATAATAGCACAGATGTCGAATACGTTCTCTATCGCGAACTCTGTTCTCTTGTAGATTCCGTCCTTGACAAGGCCCATCCTCGAGAAATCCTCAAAGCCTTCAGGGATGTGTTCGCTTACAAGCTCGATGCTCTCCTCGATCTCTGCCAGCTTTGATCTAATGAGAGTAGCTCTGAGCTTCCTCGATTTCATCTCTCCTCGTTTTCTACTTCCTGCTTCATCTGATGGGCTCCGCCCCGATGTAATCGTAGTATATGCGCTTGAAAGAATCGAACTCCTTTATGGTCTCGTAGGCTTTGTCGTACAGGAATCGCCGGTCATCGCAGTACAGGACCTTTCCCTTGAGAACTTCCACGCGAGCATACACTGGCATCTGCTGAAAGATCTTGATGTCGTAGATATCGTCGAAGAGGTTTGAGAGGACACTGAGCCTGAACTCAGATGCACAGTCGACTTCGTCATCGTAGTATACGCAGATATCGATGTCTGAGCTCGCCCTCATTCTATCCTCGGATGCCGAACCATAGAGGATGATGAACCGGACTCTTTGGCAGCCAAGGTTCCTGATCTTCTCGACCGCTCTTTTGACTTTCCCAGTATCTACGCTAGATTTGCCGGATATAATTCCACTCTCGCAATTAATCTTGCAGCCAATTTTTTATCCCATGCTTTGCACTCAATGAAGAGGTATTTTCTATGCCTCTCTTTCTTTTATGGTATAAACTTAAATAAATATCTCTTGGAGATTGATCTTAGCAGGCAGGCTCAGGGAAGTTGAATTGTCGTCGCCTGGCCCGGCCGTGCTCATAAAATTGGATTGATCGATCAGGCCCTCGATCAG
The DNA here is from genome assembly GCA_003162615.1 of Methanothrix sp. Classification (GTDB taxonomy): domain Archaea; phylum Halobacteriota; class Methanosarcinia; order Methanotrichales; family Methanotrichaceae; genus Fen-7. The sequence continues at coordinate 3,242 of PMNG01000126.1, forward strand.
GCGCTCCGCGATTACAGCTCACCTTTTCTATTTCCCATTCCCTCCAGCTCGCAAATTGGAGATTACTGTTCCTCAATGCTCAATGCGCAAATCTTATATATAATGTATTCTTTAGTCCAATAAAGTACAAAGTTATACATTAGGCTGGTGATCACATGAATTACTTACAGCAGATCGTTGACGGCCGCGACCTGAGCGTCGATGAGGCCGAGACCCTCATGGGTGAGATCTTCAACGGGTTCACTGATGCCCAGATCGGGGCGCTGCTCATCGCCCTTCGTATGAAAGGCGAGTCTGCATCGGAGATAGCTGGCCTGGCAAAGAAGATGAGAAGCTCAGCCGTCAGAATCAACCCCAGGGTCCAGGGCACCCTCGTGGACACCTGTGGAACGGGCGGAGACGCCTCCAACACCATCAACGTCAGCACAGCAGCGGCCATCGTCACTGCTTCTTGCGGTGTGCCCGTTGCCAAGCACGGAAACTATGCAGTCAGCTCCAAGTGCGGAAGCGCAAACGTGCTCGCTGAACTTGGCATCAACATCTCCCCCAACCCCGATCAGGTCCAGTCGGCAATAGAGACTCTGGGCATAGGTTTCATGCTGGCCCCACTGTTTCATCCGGCAATGAAGCGTGTCGGCCCGCTTAGACGCGAGCTTGGCATGCGCACCGTCTTCAACATTCTGGGGCCTCTAACAAACCCCGCAGGGGCCAAGGCCCAGGTAATGGGCGTCTACGATCCCCGGCTCTGTGAGAAGCTGGCCAACGTCCTCAACATCCTGGGCTCCGAACGAGCCCTTGTGGTCCATGGAAGCGGTCTGGACGAGATAACCAACACCGGCGAGACAACCGTCTCAGAGCTAAAGGACGGCTCGGTAAAGAGCTACAACCTCTATCCACAAGACCTGGGTTATCCGAAGGTCAAACCGGAGGAGATAGCCGGAGGGATGCCCTTCGAGAATGCCGAAAAGCTGGTGGGAGTGTTAAAGGGCCAAAAATCCCCAGCAAGGGACATAGTGGTCATAAACTCCGGAGCGGCCCTGTACGTCTCAAGTAAAGCAGCATCGCTGCAGGAAGGAACCCGTTTGGCTGAGGAAGCTCTGGACTCCGGAAAAGCGCTCAGTCTTCTGGAACGAATGGTGAAGTTGAACGGAGAGCCCGAGAAGCTGGAGCGGTTCCTGTGACCAGGGTAAAGGTCTGTGGAATAATGAACGAACTGGATCTCAATTGTGCCATCTTGGGAGGTGCTGACGCCGTGGGTTTCGTCGTCGAGGTGGAAGGATCTCGCCACAGAATACTCGCCGAAGATGCCAGGGAGCTGATTAAAAGGGTGCCAGTATTTACCAAAAGCGTCGTCGTAATCGCTCCTAGCAGCCCAGAAGAAGCAGTGCTCCTGGCCCAAAAGACAGGAGCCGATCTTCTACAGGTCCATGGAACACTAGAGCCCGAGGAGATCAAGGAACTGAAGAAGCGAGTGCATCAGAAGGTCATTGCTGCTGTGCCTCCAGGTGTTGAGGCTCACCGAATGGCCGGAGCTACCGATGCCGTTCTCCTAGATACACTGAAGAACGGAAAGCTGGGCGGAACGGGCGAGGTGCATGACTGGTCGGTCAGCGCTGATATAGCCAGGAACCTTCAGATCCCCGTCATCCTGGCAGGTGGGCTGAACCCATCAAATGTCGGAAAGGCAATCAGAACTGTGAGGCCCTACGCAGTGGATGTCTCAAGTGGCGTTGAGACCGCAGGAAGAAAGGATCAGGAGAAAATAGAATCCTTCGTCAGGGAGGTCAGGTCATGTCAACAGTCGTAAGCCAAGAGGTTAGCCCGGCTTCGCCCATCTTCGTGGATGTCACAGACAAGGTCAGCGTAGATGCTCCCTTTTCTCTTTACATGGCGTTGAGGGACAGAAAGTACCCCTACCTTCTGGAGTCGGTGGAGAAATCAGGCCAGAAGGCGCGCTTCTCCTTCGTGGGAGCTGAACCTTCCGCCATTGTTACCGTCAAGAACAGATTCCTCGACATGGAATTCTTCAATGGAGGCCGAAGCTCTATGATGGAGAGGTTGTCCAGTTGTGTAGATGTAAAGGAGAAAGGGTCCAGCCTCTGCGGCGATATCAAGGAGGGCAAAGACATCTTCGATGCCCTGAGGGCAGCCATTCCCAGCAGCACCGGAATGCCTAACAGCTTCGGCAGGCAGGTCTTCACCGGCGGGGCCATCGGATATTTGGCCTACGATCTAGTAAAGGAAAGGCTGGGAAGAAGATCCAACTCTAGCCAGCCCGATGCTCAGTTCATCATAGCCGAGAGCACCTTCATCTTCGACCATCTCATGAGAAGGGTGTACTTCACTGTGGCCCCCATCCTGCCTGGTGCCAAGGTCAACCTCATCGAGAACATCGGAGGCATTGACCCGGCCGATTCCGATGCAGTAGAGCTAAAAGGCGAGGTCCTCAGCGCAGGCGACCCTGAGACTTACCAGAAAGCGGTCCAGAGAGCAAAGGTGCACATAACAGACGGGGACATCTTCCAGGTGGTCCTTGCCAGGTCAACCAAAATCAAGTGTTCAGACCCTGTGGCCCTTTACCGGCGGCTGCGCTCCATCAACCCAAGCCCCTACACCTACCTCTTCGAGTTCGGCGACCTGGCCATAGTGGGCGCATCCCCGGAGACGCTTTTCAACACCTACGATCGAAAGCTGAAAGTAAATCCCATCGCCGGAACCTGTCCTCGAGGAAGGACCAAGGCAGAGGACGATTCCTATGCCAAAATAATGCTAAGCGACGAGAAGGAGAGAGCAGAGCACGTCATGCTCGTAGACCTGGGTAGGAACGACGTCCGGGCCGTCTGCAAGTCGGGCACAGTCCAGGTCGAGGACTTCATGTCAGTCCTGAAGTACTCTCACCTCCAGCACATAGAGACGACAGTTGTCGGAGAACTCCGGGAAGGCTGCGACATGTTCGACGCAGCTAGAGCAGTCTTCCCGGCAGGTACCCTCTCAGGTGCTCCAAAGCTGCGAGCCATGGAGATCATAGACGACCTGGAGACTGAGCCGCGCGGAATATACGGTGGCGGGATCGGCTACTTCTCAGTAGACGGCAGCTCCGACTTCGCAATAGCCATCCGGTCCGTCCTTGTCCAGGATGGCATAGCCACGGTCCAGGCAGGGGCAGGAATAGTGGCTGACTCCGATCCCCACAAAGAGTACCTCGAGACAGAGAGGAAGATGGCTGCCATGAAGCGAGCCCTTGGGGTGGGAGCATGAAACGGCCCATTCTGTTTGTGGACAACCAGGACTCGTTCGTCTGGAACCTTGTTGACTACGTTTCCCAGTTTTATACCGAGACGGAGGTTCACTCCAACAACATAACCCTCCAGCAGGTCAAAGCAATGGAGCCCTTCGGGATAGTGATCTCTCCTGGCCCAGGTCATCCAGCCAACCCGCGGGACATAGGAAGCTGCTTAGAGATCATAAAGCAGTTCGGCACTACTCCCATCCTAGGAGTATGCCTTGGGCACCAGGCCATGAACCTGGCCTACGGCGGAACAATAGCTCACACAAAGCCGCTGCACGGCAAGACGTCACAGATAAAGCACGACGGTCGTGGGATCTTTCGGGGCCTGGAGAACCCGCTGATAGGAGGACGATACCACTCCCTGGCTGTGGAGAAGCTGGCTCCGTCACTGGAGATCTCGGCCCAAACAACAGACGGGGTCGTGATGGGCTTAAGGCACAAGACCCTGCCTGCCAACGGTCTGCAGTTCCATCCGGAATCGGTGCTGACGCCGCAGGGCAAGAAGATAATCTCAAACTGGATCGAGGACGTGGTCGGATACACTCTCTGATTGAGGGAATCCTGGAATCCTCAAGGAAGCGCGGTTTCCAAGCAGGAATCTGGAAGCCGGGCAAGGGCCGGGATCTGATCGCTTCAGCGAAAGCCATCCGAAGCAAGGGCAAGACTCCAATCATAGCTGAGATCAAGCCCAAAATCCTGGGCCGACCACTGTCACCAGAAGAGGTGGCCGGATACGCAAGGCTCTATGTCGAGAATGACGCCTGTGCCATTTCAGTGCTGACGGAGCCCACCCATTTCATGGGCTCCCTGGAGAATGTGAGAATCGCCAGGGAGACTGGACTGCCAGTCCTCAGAAAGGATTTCATCTTCGATGAACGCCAGCTCCATGAGGTACAGGCCGACATGGTGCTGCTAATCGCTTCTTTGGACATCGATCTAGTTCGTTTCATTGATCATGTCAGATCTCTTGGAATGGAGCCGCTGGTTGAGGTGCATACCCGAGAGGAGCTTGAAAGCGTCCTCAAAACTGATGCCAAAATCCTAGGCATAAACAATAGGAACCTAAAATCGCTTCAAGTCGACCTGGGCACCTTCGAGCGGCTTGCCCCTGTGGCCAAGGATGCAGGCGTGTTTCTGGTTGCGGAAAGCGGGGTGCATAGCAAAGAGGATGCCAAAAGGATGATGGAGGCGGGAGCTGATGCGCTGCTGGTGGGGACGGTGCTGATGGAAAGACCTGAGAGGCTGAGGGAGATTAACCGTTTGTAGCTTGATTCATCCACTTGTCAACAGCAAAGCAGACAAGGAAATCATCAGTCTACTGCTTTCACTCTGACCCTGCCTATGAAAAGGCTCTCCTCGACGGGAGCCGAAACCTGATCCTCTTTCAGAACCAGCAGATAGGATTCGATTGCCTCTTTGGTGTTTCGAAGGGCCTCATCAATGGTTTCACCCTGAGAGTAGCAGCCTGAAAGAGCCGGAACCTCGGACCAGAAGCCGCCTTCCTCCGCCTGATGTATTAGAATCGTATGCCCCTCTTCTAAAGCCCCTCTAAACATGCATATCAAAAATTTCCCTTTGGGCCTGTATCTTATGCTTTTTTTTGTTTTTAGTCAAATA
>PMNG01000048.1 GCA_003162615.1 Methanothrix sp.
TTCAATATTGACGCGACACTAGGCAATTAGTTCTGTAATATGTGATTTAGGTCGGACCCCATGGCGAGTCAGTATATCTCAAAGATCACGAAGATAAGCTAGCATAGCCACAGCAAAGCCTAGATTCCTCAAAGGCCGTGTAAAAAACCCACCGATTCAGCAACCCTAGATTCAGCAGCTTTTCCCGTTACAGTTCATCGATAATTTAGCAATGCCCCTCTAAGGATATGATGAAATGTCAAATCAACATTGTTATTTTATAATTCCGTAGAATATCTCTAGCAAAACAACAATCAATGGAATAACAATAATCAAAGCTATCTGTAATATCTCATAAATACCAAAAGGCCAATCGCACATTTGATTCAATTGGTTTTGGACCGATAACATGTCTTTCAAATATGACGCATTATCTTTATTTGGATTTCTAAATGGCTCCTCCAAAGCCGCGCTCATCTGGGATGAAAACATCTCAATTTTTTCTTTTTTAGTTGAGGTCATCATCCTGTGAATGCTAACCTGAGGCAGGATGAAGTAACCAAAAAGCAAGATTGCAAAGCTTGAAAACCATAATATCAGTTTCAAAGAAGAAAACTGAGGGGGCACAATCATATGGAAAATACCCCACATAACGTAAGCGCTTGCTGCATAGATCGTGAACTTCGAGTACAGCATCCCGATAGCGTGGAAATCTGAGAACAGAGCGCTGACTTGCAGTGGCAGCTTCCCTATTTTATGTACTGTCCAGGCAGTCATTATCAAGATATAGAAACCGGCACCTTCGATGTAAACGGCAAAATAATATCCTAATTTAAAAATGATGTCTGAAATACTTGAATTAAAAGAGATCGCATGGTAATCAATTCCGGAAATATGAACAAAAATGATAAAGATGATTGCGAAAATGACCATTTTTTTATCGTCGAATATATTCGCCTCTTGCGCATCGAATGATTTTATTATCACTTCCCTCGGCAGGTTCACGATGTTAGGGAGAATGTCATGAAAAGACTTTATCCTATTGTGTGCCCAATTAATGGCTGTTCCCTGCAGGCTAATAATCGCTGAAATAATCAAAAAACCATCGATATACCTGAATGATTTCTCAAATAGCATCAAAACGAGACATGAGATTGAAAAGAAAACCACTGCATAGAGAAGCCGTCCTAAATAATAGGGGACTGGAATTACAGAAATGAACTTCTCCAAATGCGTCTCTGGCGTAATACCAACTCGGTCTATATACCAGGTTTCAATTATATCAATTTGCCGAACACGGCAATTGAGTAGTGCCATCTGTCTTTTTCGTTGGTATGGATAGGTGATCTTGGAAAATAGACTCTTTTCTAAGTCAGTTGAAGCTACGCCGCTTGAATCGCTGTCAATTGCTCCACCTCTTTCTCGGAGAGCAAAGATTATTTGCTGCCGATGATGCCAGCTTGGAGATTGAGGTTTCATCCGAACGCATTGCTGGCAATCTGCTCATGATTGCCCAGAGGATGCCTGCGAGAGTGAGGGATCTAACCTGAAGACAAGGCCTATACGTTATCAGGCAAATAGCAGGCGTCGCTATTTTCGTATATTATGCAATGAAGATGACGCAAATCAAAGGGTACATCTTCGATGTTCTGTGTGAGAATTACGCAGAAATCCTTTACCGTATGCGCAATACCCAATTCATAGAAAACGTTTGGGCTACGCCCCGTTACATCAGCGATAACAAATTGACTAGAGGCAAATTGAGGTTTGTGGAGGAGCCAAGCACATTTCGGATTCGATCCGAGAAAAATATCCGGATATTCCATGGAACGATTTGGCAGGAATCAGAGATAGATTAGTCCATGGTTACTTCAAAGTTAACCAGGATACAGCTTGGACGACAACACAGGAATTTCCAGAGCTCCGACCCAAGATGGCAGAAGTATTGAACGATATCGATTTTTGATTATGACGAGACTCACGATATAAGCTCCAAAATTTCAGGAATTTGGAAGGGAACAGGGTGCTGGGGCATTTTCCAAGCATCGAGTTTCGTTCGTACACATCGCCATTGTGATTAGGTAGTTATTTAAGGAAAAATTTCTATTTATAAGCGATGATCTTCCAGATCCTGGACGCCAACTACACCTACGACTCTCAGAAGAGACCTTTGGTTCAGCTCTTCGGCGAGACGGAGGAAGGCAAGTCTGTCACCTGCAGGGTGGCCGGGTTCCGGCCCTATTTTTACGCGGGCGTCAAGGAAGGCGCGCTGGATGAAGTTACCCAGGATCTCATAGATATGGGCCTTGAGGTCGAGCCAGTTGACCGCTTCGAACCTATCGGATACCAGGTAGTCCCAAAAAAGATGCTGAGGATCACCACCAAGGACCCAAAGGAAGTGCGCAGCTTGAGGGACCGAGTGCGGGAACTTCCTGGTGTCAAGGCGGTCTACGAGACTGACATCCTTTTCAGGAACCGTTTTCTGATAGACCGGGGTCTGGGCGGGATGGGATGGGCTGAGGCAAAGCTGCCCGAATGGGTTGGCAGCCAGGAGCCGCCTCTCATAAACCTGGACTCCTTGATCTCGATACAGCACGATGCCAACGCTCCGCTGCGGTACATGTCCTTTGATATCGAGTGCCTTCCAGACCACGGCGAGATGCCCAAAGCTGAGGTATCACCGGTTATTCTGATCAGCATGGCCTTTGAGCCAGAGTACAGAGGCCAGAAAGACCTGGTTCTTGTTGGAAAAAATATAGACTGTCCGAGACAGGACGTTCAGGTCTGCCAGGACGAGCATGACCTACTTTCCACCTTCGCCTCAATCCTGCGGGATTACGATCCGGATGTAGTGGCCGGCTACAACTCCAACGAGTTCGATTTTCCATATCTTTTGGAACGGGCCAAGCAGTTGAGGGTTGATCTGCGNNAGCCTAAAGCAGTACACTCTCCGCAATGCTGCAGCCGAGCTGCTCAAGATGGAAAAGTACGACGTTGATCCCAAGGAGATCGAGTCCCTGTGGGCCGATGGCGGAGAAGGGCTTCGTCGGTTTATAAGCTATTCCAGAAGAGACGCGAACCTTGCCCAGCGGCTCCTGCTTGATCTCAGGCTCATGGACAAATACATTGCCCTCTCCAGGGCCAGCGGAGCCTTGCTCCAGGACATTGTCAACGGCGGCCAATCAGGAATGGTGGAGAATCTGCTGCTGCGAAGGTTCGGGGAAGGGAACCGTGTTGTTCCTCCCAAACCTGATGCCGATCTGTCCGAAGAGAGGTACATAGACAGCGACGAGCTCAAGGGCGGGGCAGTTCTGGTTCCTGAGAAAGGACTCCTGGAGGACATAGTAATCCTTGACTACAAATCCCTTTATCCTACTATAATGATGGCCCACAACCTCTGCTATTCTACAGTAGTCCCCCGGGGCCAGGGTCCAGCAAGCGATAAGACCATCACCGCACCTTCAGGCGGAAGGTTCGTCTCACCCGAGGTATCCCCGGGAATCGTGCCCCAGGTCTTGAAGGAGCTGCTCGACCAGAGGACACAGACCAAAAGGCAGATGAAGCGGGCCACAGATGAGGAAAGAAGATTCCTAGACGCCAAGCAGTACGCCATGAAGATCCTGCTCAACAGCTTTTACGGCTACTCAGGTTATGCAAGGGCGCGGCTATATAGCTTAGACTTGGCCAATGCCGTGACAAGCTTTGGCCGAGAGAACATCGTCAAGACCAAGAACATAATAGACGAAATCGGCTCGGTCTACATAGTCGATGGCAACGTCGTGCAAAAGAGCGATCTGACCTTCGGCAAGTCTGTGGGGAAACGGTTCGATTTGTCTGTAGTCTACGGCGACACTGACAGCGTCTTCGTGAGACTAAAGCCCTTGCAGGGCGAAGTGACTCTTGAGGAGGCTGAGCTCATCGGCAAGAAGATCGCCGAGACAGTAACTTCCAGTCTCCCTCAGCCAATGGAACTTGTCTTCGAGGCCTTTGCCCGCCGAGCTATCTTCCTGGCAAAGAAAAGGTACGCTCTCTGGGTCTTCGAACCCTCTGGAGAAGCCTGGAAGGACCGCATTAAGGTCCGAGGAATGGAGACCGTGCGCCGCGATTGGTGCGACCTCACGTCCAAAACGCTGAATAAATGCCTTGAGCTGGTTTTGAAGGAAGGTAAGGTTGACGAGGCAGTGGACCATGTTCGTTTCATTATAAACAGAATCCAGAACCTGAATCTCACGGATGATCCCGAGATCCTGGAGGAACTCACTCTGACCAGGAGATACACCAAGAGCACGAGCTCTTACAAGAACAAGCAGCCTCACATCCAATTGGTGGAGAAGATCAAGAAGAGAGGCGGCCAGGTGCCGGGAGTTGGAGATCGCGTGCCCTTTGTAATAGTCAAGGGAAAGAGCAGCCGCAAGAACAAAGCGCTATTCGTGGACAGGGCCGAGGACCCAAGCTACGTGCTTGAGAAGAATATTCCTCTGGACACCGAATACTACGTAGAGAAACAGATCCTTCCGCCGGTGTTGAGGATATTCGAGTCCTTCGGAGTCACCAAAGACCGCCTTTGCATTGGACGCGGGCAGAGCAACTTATTCAATTTTGAGGAGATGGCTAAGCCACAGAAACAGAAGTCGCTCTTTGATTTCTAACGACCAACCCGCTTTCGGGCCGGGCTTTCTAAGAAAACCGAATGATTTAGGAATCAGGAAGAGTTGCTATAGATTTCGATTTCTCTAAAGACTCAATCTCAATAAAACGAAATCTTACTGCAGAAAATTCTCTAAACCGATCAGCTTCTCGATATCGGCCTTACTAAAGGTCGACTCACAGACCACTTTCTCCTGAACCTCAATGGGCGCCTTGGCCCTCAGGGCCAGGGCCAGGCAGTCGCTGGGCCGGGCGTCTATATCGCTCTCCTCCAAGTCCTTTTTGATCGAGAGACGAGCGTAATAAACACCGCCGTCCAGATCGTCAATGAGCACCTTGTCTATGCTGGCTTTCAGGCTCTCCAGGACAGAGATGAACAGATCGTGAGTCATGGGCCGAGGCGAAAGCTCTCCAGACAGGGCGTGGTAGATGGATATAGCCTCAGACAGCCCCACGAAGATGGGAACAATCCTCGACTTCTCATCCTCAAGGAGCACCACCGGTGCCGGCGAGGTCCCTTGGGAATCGGCGATGTAGACTCCCTTGACCTTTACTTTGACGGGAACGGCAGCCTCCATGGCCTCAGGTTGCTCACTCATCTTATAAAAACTCCGACATCTAGATTCTGCTGACGCCTACCCTCAACTTCAGCTCCTCAACTTCCCAGTCCTTGACAAGCTCACCCAACATGTCCAGGTTCTGGCCCATCTCCAGTTCCGATGCCCTTACCTCGTTGGCTATATAGCCTTTCTGCCCGATGACAAGGTCCAGGATTTTTGAGCTGTCGACGTTGACAACGGCTCTGATTTGATCCTCCACACGGAGGTCCATCTCCTTTCTCATGTCCTGAATCCTTCTGATGATCTCTCGAGCGTAACCCTCGGCCTGCAGCCCAGGAGTTAGGGCAACGTCAACGTAGACGAAACCTTTTGAGAAATCAGCAGCGGAGAGGTTCTCCGGGGGAATTTCTTTGAACTCCACCATCTCTCCGGTTATGGGGTACGACTTGCCCCCATAGGAGAGCACTGCCTCTCCTGCTTTTAACTCGCTCTTTACCTGGAAAGGATCTGCAATCTTAAGGGCTTCTACCACATTCTTAGCATCCCCCTTGAACACAGGCCCTATCTTCTTGTGAACGGGCGACATCTCCAGGTTCATCTTTGGCTTCTCACCCGGAGACAAAACAGTTATTTTCTTGGAGTTTGTCTGGCCCTTCAGCACGCTCTCCAGGATGCCGAGATCGATCACATCCTTTGAGGGAGCTATCACTATCTCCGAGACCGGCCAACGCAGCTTCCGTCCAGCTTTCTGGCGAGCGTTCGAGGCTGCCTCAGAGACCTCCCTGACCAGCGTCATTCTCTCCTCCAGGTTTTTATCGATCAGCTCCTTCTTTGCGAGTGGCCAATCGCACATGTGAACAGATTCAGGAGCCCCTGGGTCCAGCCCTCTTACCATGTTCTGGTAGACCGACTCGGCCAGGAAAGGAGTGAAAGGTGCCAGCAGCTTGCTCAGAGTGACCAACACTTCATAGATAGTAGCGTAAGCTGCCAGCTTATCCGGGTCGTCCTGCTCAATCCAGGTTCGAGGCCGTACAAGCTGGATGTACCACCGGGACAGATCCTCAAGGATGAAGTCAGATATGGCCCGAGCGATCCTGTGCAGCAGGTACTGCTCCATATCCCGCGTTATCTCCTCGGCCAGGCTGTTTACTCTGGATAGGATCCAGCGGTCCTCAGGACGGAGGCGGGCCCCGGATAGATCCGCCTTGGAAGCATCGAACTTGTCAAGGATCATGTACGGCAAGGAGAACCGATACGCGTTCCAGAAGATATTCAGCATCCTGCTGGTGTTCTCCACAGCGTCCCAGGAGAAGTGCAGGTCCTCCCATGGGGCGTTGGCACCTAAGACGTACATCCTGAGGGTGTCGGCACCGTACTTCTTCACAACCTCTTCGGGTTGGACGATGTTGCCGATGCTCTTGGACATCTTCCTTCCCTGCTCGTCCAGTGTGAATCCGTGCATCAGGACGCTCTTGTAAGGAGCTCTTCCGAAGGAGACCATACTGGCCCCCAACTGAGAGTAGAACCAACCTCGGGTCTGGTCGTGGCCCTCTGTGATGAAGTCGGCCGGCCACCACTCATCGAACTCCTTCTGCTGTCGCGGGAAGTGTAAAGTGGCCCATGAGGCCACGGCGCTGTCAAACCAAACGTCGAAGACGTCCGGCAATCGCTTCATCTTGCCTCCGCACTGGCAATCGATGAGGACTTTGTCCACATCTGGCCTGTGCAGCTCGGGAACCTTCTGGCCGCTCCTCTCCTCCAGCTCTGCCGCAGTGCCGATGACCTCCATCTTGCCGCAGTCCTGGCAGGTCCAAATGGGTAGGGGAATTCCCCAGTACCTCTGTCTAGAGATGCACCAGTCCCGCGCATTAGCAATCCAGTCGCTGAACCTGGCAGATCCCGCCCACTCCGGGTACCAGGTAATCTTGCTTACCTCATCCAGCATTTTCTCTCGAAGGTCGGATATCCTCAGGAACCACTGTCGGGTGGCGATGAATATGATGGGCGTCTTGCAACGCCAGCAGTGGCCATACCTGTGGGCCAGCCTTCCCTGAGCCAGCAGGAGGCCTCTTTCGGCCAGGTCCAGGATGACCTCGCCTTCTGCCTCCTTAACGTATTTCCCGTCGTACTTCAGTCCGGCCTCCTCGGTGTATCGGCCGTTTTCACCTACAGGACAGAAGATGTCGAGATCGTTATCCATCCCAAGCTCATAGTCCTCAAGACCGTGACCGGGAGCTATGTGAACGCATCCAGTATTCTCGGCAGTGACGAAGTCCGCAGTGTGAACCCCGTGGACGATGTGAGCCTGTTTGGGGACGAGGTCAATCAGAGGATGGCGGTACTTCAGTTCAGTCATATCTTTCGCGTTCAGCTTCTCGATGACTTCGTAGTCTTTGTACCGGCCCTCCTTCAGGACAGACTCTACTAGATCAGAGGCCAATATCAGTACTTCCACCTGACCGTCTTTAAAGGCTCTAACTTTGGAATATTCGAATGTAGGATTCACAGCTACTGCCACGTTTGCCGGGATAGTCCATGGGGTCGTAGTCCAGATGACGATGTAGGTGTTAGCCTCGCCCTCCACCGGGAACTTGACATAGATGGAATAGTCGGTCTCGTCCCAGTACTCAACTTCGGAATCGGCTATGGCGGTCTCGCACCTTGGGCACCAGTTGACCACCCGAAGTCCTCTCTCCAAAAGATTGTGCTCGTTGGCCCTCTTCAGGGTCCACCAGGCGGCCTCAATGTACTCGTTCTTGAGGGTCATATAGGGGTCTTCCCAGTTCAGCCAGGCACCCAGGGACTTGAACTGGACGGTCATGTCGTCCTTCTGCCGCAGGGCGAACTCCTTGCATCGCTGTATGAACTTGTCTACACCGTAGGCCTCTATGTCCTTCTTGCTCCGAAAGCCGAAGGACTCCTCAACCTTGACTTCGATGGGAAGGCCGTGCATGTCCCATCCCGCTCGATCCTTTACGCTGTATCCGTTCATGGACCTGTAGCGAAGAACTGAGTCTTTGATCACCTTGTTCCAGGCGGTTCCCAGGTGAATCCGGCCGGTGGTGTAGGGTGGACCGTCAACGAAGAAGAACTTCTTACCGCTGGATCTCTTAGATCTAGTCTTGGAGTATATCTCCGACTTTTCCCACAGATCTCTGACCTGGCCCTCGATGTCTTGAGCATTATACTGTCCTGCCACCTCGGTGATCACTTACAGTTCCTCCGAAAAACGATTTGCTTCATTGCCAACACCCTATTTAGCCTTTATGACCTTCTGAAAAGCGTATCCTCTTTCTGGGATTACCCTAGCTAGCTCAATCCCTTTATAACCCTCTTCCCAGATCATTTTAGAAATTGTGAAATAAGCTATTGGAAATATTTGTTAGAAATTAAAGTAAAAGTCAAGAGTTTAAGTAAATTGGAAGATCAAGGAGGCTAGAAATCATCGTTCAACGGACCTGTCGAGGTTGGCTCTCAGGCTCTCGGTATTTTTCCTCACCTCCAGCTCCTTAATCTCTTTCATCATCTCCACAAGAACGGAGAAGACCGCCGCCTCCAGGGGATCGTCGAAGGCGTAGAAAGCCTCGCTGGAGTGCTTCTTTGCCATGCCTGCGAGCTTAACAGCATAGACCTGGTCCTCAGCCTTCATTGCCCTCCTGGCTTTCAACCACCTGTCTGCCACGTCCTTGGCCCCCATCCTCACGCTCTCGAAGGATCTACCCATCAGAATGCCTCCAGGGTGGTCTGGTTTGCTGACTCTGCTAGCTTCAGCTTGGCAGCGCTTCCTTTGCCTCTGGGTCGTTCGGGACCCTGCAGGTAGAAGACCCTGTCTGCCTTTCTTGCCATCTCTTCCAGGTGAGGATCGGTGGTGGGGGCGTACAGAACTACGGTCGCCCGGTCGGCCAGGTCCCTCAGAGCCTGGGATATGTACTCAGGGATCTCCTCTGCATCCTCGTACAGCGAGGGATCGTGCTCCACGAAGATCAGGGTGTGACGGGCCTCTTCCAGGATGGTCAGAAGCTGAAAGGCCGTGAAGGCCCGTCTGATCTCCAGGTCGACGAAGTTGCGGTCCATACGGCTCAGGATACGGGAGTAGTTTCCGCAAATGTAAAGGATTTTGAATCGCTGAAGGTTGATGCGGCTGTTCAGTGCTCCAACCAGCACATCCACCGGGGCGATCAGGGTGCAGAAGCTTCTGGGCGGTAGGGTCACGGCGGGATGAAGTTCAAGTTCCATAGTGTAAATGCCTGGGGCCTGGAGATTTAAGGCCGAAGAGGACGGGGGGCGAATGTAAACCCAAAGATGCATCTATGAGGTGCATCTGATTCTGGGAATGAACATCGGCACTCGCTGCCTGTACGCTTTGTAAGCGTCGCCGAACTCCTCTACCAGGGACCGTTCCTCGTGCAGTGCTCCGACGTAGAAGTACACAGTGGCCACGATGTTGAAGGTCAGAAGGTTGACGGTCATGAAGGGGAAAAGCCACAGGAAGACGGTTCCGAAGAAGAACAGGGGATTGCGAATGTGGCAGTAAAACCCGTCGGTCACAAGGGTTCCCGGCTCCTCGGGCCGGTCGGAGAACGACTGGGACAGACCGAAGAAGTAAGAGAACCCCGTCTGCTTAAGGGCAACTACAACCGCAATTACAGACACGGCTTGACCTGCCATCATCAGCCATTTCCACGGCGCAGGGACGACGTACAATGTCCTGTCTGGCATGAAAGCCAGGATGTAGAAGAAGGGCAGGATGGCAACGGCCGACAGTATCACATAGACCAGCCTGTACCACCTGTCGGCTGCATGGCCAACAGCGCGCCTGACCGCCCTCTTAGCTCTGGGATAGGCAAGTAGGCTGTGAGTGAGGCCGAAGATCACAAAGTAAGCTATCATCACGGCAGCGCTGGATGGCATGGTCACTCTTATGTCCTGTTGGAAGTTGAACCTTCTCATGCGGTATTGCGCACAACCCCTGATCCTGATATATTCTCGCTGATCCTCTCAGGATGGCCTCGGTAGTAAACAGCGCCGCTGCCGCTTATCCTGGTGGCGATCTCATCCGAGACGTTGGCCTCTACAACTCCTGAGCCGCTGATAGTTATCACTGATCGCTTGGTGGCCAGATAATAGCCGGCTATCTTTCCCGAACCGCTGATATCTGCACTTTGTTCATCTGCTGCTCCCCTGAGCAGTATAGTCCCGGAACCTGGTATCTCTGTTCGCAAGGTTTTGGCCTTCAGATTCAGATCCATGCTTCCTGAGCCGCTCAGCTTCAGGTCCAGCGAATCGGCCTGTATCATGCTCTCGCCGGTGATGGTTCCCGAGCCGCTGACCTCCAGGCTGTTTATGTCCTTGGCATTGGCGTAGATCCTGATGGGCTTCGTAGCCGATATGCATGAGTCGGAGCCGATGATCAGCTTCCTGGATTCTACGCGGGTAGTCAAGACCTTGAGGATATTGTCCTCTGCCTCGATCCTCAAAGGCTGCTGGGAGCCTTGAGATAGGAAGAGCGCTCCAGATCCGCGCAGGTCTATGCTGTTGAAGCTGTCCACAGATCTCGTCTCATTGACAACGTTTCCTGAGCCGACCACACAGTTTGGGCTGCTGATACAGCCGGAGAATAAGACGCCTCCAAGCAATACCAGGGCGAGAATTGCTTCTATTCTCAAATTGCTCCCCTCCTTTGAACAGATTCTCTCTTTTGAAACCAAACTGAAACAAAACGGCCTTTAATCTTGCCTTCGGATAGGTAGACGGAAGACTATGTACTCTTCATCGCTGCAGTTCAACGCCAGTCCACGAGCAAGCAGTTTTCGGCAGATGCAATCCAGAAGTTCCTCAAGCCGTCGATTCTTCTTCTCTACGGCGAAGCCCTTCCAGGCCATGAACCCGCCGGTGACCATGCTCTCTTCGAACTCTGGCTCCGGCACATGAACAACGACCTCTTCAGCATCTTCCAGGCAGACGCCAGCCTCAGATGCAATAGCATCCAGTAGGTCAAAGTACTCCTCCGCACTCAAGACGCAAACGACGGCCTGCTCAGAGCCCTCCGTCATGTAGAGCTGATAGTCACCGACCTCGATCTCCTCCAGAACACCTCCGCCGGCCACCTGATCCGCTGCCCTCTTCATGACCATGATCAGATCATCCAGCCGCTCCAACGCTCGAGCAGCAATCTCATCAATACAGCGATCAACGTCTTCTGATCCCATAATTTCCCCAGACAGATTATTCAAACCACAGTGCCTTATTTCTCGGCTAATCGGTCGAGCTTAGGGATAGCCTGAACCGTATGGATCCCAAATACCATACAGAAGGCTCATTTGAGATAAATATTGCGTTAACTATTAATACGTCTTGGAAGCTCCTGTTTCCCCTCTGTCTGAAGATAACGACTTTCATGGCTGATCTGAAAAAATATGGTTGATGTAAAGAGTCTCCAAAAGCAGGAGCTGGAGTTCTGGGAGAACCTGAAGAAGAGCGGTGAGGAGATCGATCTCCGGTATGCCCGGGATCTTCCGGACGACACCCCAGAGTTCATCCTCAGAATGCTGGCTCAATTCGAGAGAGAGGTCGCGAAGTTCTCTTTTGGTGGATGCTCCGGCCTGGTTCTCGATGCAGGATGCGGGAATGGAAACATCCTGGTGCGAGCAATGAGCCAGACTTGCAGCAAAAAGCCTATCAAGGAACGGATCAGGTATGTTGGCCTGGACTTCTCCAGAAACATGCTTGGAATGGCGGCGTTGCGGAGCAAAGATGCATCCTTTGCACAGGGCTGCGTAAACCATCTGCCCTTCAAGGATGAGACCTTCGATAGAGTGGTCAGCAGCGGCGTCATAACCTGCCTCCCAACCGTTCAGGACGCTATGTTGTCTTTGGCCGAGTTCTACAGGGTCCTGAAGCCCGGAGGTATTCTGGTGGTTGACTTCTTTAACCAGCAATCTCACTTCACCTGGGTCCGAAGAACGCTGTTCAAAGAAGCCATAAATCCTCCTGAGTACATCTCGCCGTCCTCCTTCAAATCCCAGCTTGAGGATGCAGGGTTTAAGTTGTTGACCTTTCGCGGTTTCGATTACAAGCCCTACCAAGGCTACCTGTTCATGAGCCGTTGGCGGTCTCTGGTAGATCCTTGCTTCATCCAGGAGAGGTTCTCAAGTTTCGTGGAGGCCAGGGTAGTACCGAAAATTCCCGGCATAAGCCGCTTCGGCTACAGGATTTACGTTAAGTGTGTAAAATAGTCAGGCTTAAACCGTAACTTGGCAGTGGTTCGATGGTAGCTTGATAGTAGCGCAGTTATATTTTCATTGGCCGGGATTGTTTGTTTTCAATCGCACTTCTTTAAGAGTGGTTTTTTTCTGTACTTGAGGTACAGCCCTATGGCCAACACGAGCGTGGAGAAGGACACTAGATTGGAGATGATCAGGATGTTGTTCTGTAGATAAATCCCGTATACCATCCACAGGAATATGCCGATGCTGTACTGGATCAGCATGGTCAGGCTTACGTCTTCTACCGACCGGGTCTTGTGGATCTTAGCTATCTGCGGCACAAAGCCGAACATGGTCAGCGTGGCAGCAACAGCGCCGATTATCTCCCAATTCATCGATATCTATCGGTTCCAGGTCGTATATTAGCTGATCCATCGGCTAATCTATCGGCTAATCTAGGAACTATTCGTGGGCAAGTCCCTCGATGAATTGATGGATAGTGTCAAGCCGATTACTCCAGCAGCACCATCCCGAAGAGCACAACCTGCTCTGAGTACGACTTCAGCACCCGAGGGCTGTAGCCAGCGTTCTCCAGGGTCTTGAAGACATCCACCCCGCAGGCCTCCATGGACGGCCTCATGATGTCCTTATGCCTGCACTTCGTGGTGTCGAGCAGGCTTACCTCCTCGCCCTTCTCAAGCTTCTCCTCGGCAACACATGTCTCGCAGAGAGCACAGGGCATGGCGTAGAAGCCCAGGGCCTTGTAGTACCCGGAAAGGAATGCCTTTATCTCAAGCTGATAAACGGTTTTGTGCAGGTGAGTGACTGAATTCATGAGGTAGTGGCGAGTATGCGTTGGATCTGTTCCGGGACCTGGCAGGGTCTCGAGGCTCGCAAGGATGGCCGTCTTGTATTCAGAGACCACCCGTCTCATCACCTCTGGTGTCGGAGCGTAAGGCGGGCAGCAAAGGTGCTTTCCGTAGGCCCGGCAGCCGTACCTGCACTTGAACCTGACCCAGTCCGCGACCACGATTATATCCGTTGAGATCGGCTTGATGTCCTGGTGGATTGATCGGAGGTTGGAGAGAAGGCTATTAATATCTTCATTCATCTACAATCACTTGTATCGTTATAATTTATTTCCTTTGATATGGTCTGATATGCAAATATGCAGGCATTGCTTAGTGGTTCGTACTACTCATATAGCAAAAATACAGAAGCGACCTCTCAGACCGCTACATGTCTGCCTTTGCGCTCGATGAAGACGCTTGTGCTAACGCCGAAAAATGCTTAACGTATTAGACCTTACCATACATGGATGAAGGCAAAAGTCTCTGAGAAGCCCCAAAAAAAGGCAGTTGCACTTGAAGAGGATGCACGGATAGTTGCCGGAACCTTGAAGGGAGAGGCTGAGCTCAGGGCAGGTCTAGGAAAGCGATTCAAGGACGCCGATGAGTTCATAGAGTACCTAGAAAAACTGTAGATCAGCATGGCGTATATACCGCGTTCATCGCCTCTTACGATAAGAACTTCAAGCGGTTGACCAAAAAGAACGCGGTTCTAAAGAAAAGAACTCTTTTGAAGATTCGAGAGATTCTTGATAATCCTGAGATTGGCGAGACTTAACGCACAAACTGGTGATCAAAAAAAGGTTGGAGCAGCGATCTATGCGCTGCCAAGGGGCTGCTGACCTGCTCCGTAAGGTGTATTAGTCAAGTCACAGGCTGGGGCGTTCGGGTTATCCGTGCAATAATGATCTATAGGTTCGCCGTAAATCGTTTGACCTTGTGGTCCCATAACCGATCGATTTGTCTGATTGAAGCTGGCATCTATCGCGTGGACTGGCTTATTAATTGTGCTAGTTGAATAAGGAACTACGTTCGGATTTACATCGGAGGATAACGGCTTCATCCAGAAGAGATTTATTTCAGTCTGATTAGATCCGAACTCAGACTGCAGCCAGGAGTTGAATGAGTTAACCATGCTGCTGTACTGCTGGTTAGCGCTCGTGCTATATGGCGCTCCTCCAAGCAGGTAACCTATCCTCAATCCGCTAGCCAGGCCGTCATTGACGCCCTTCTGGTAATCGGTCAGTTCTGCCATTGCAGGTATTGCCACCAGTGAAAGGATAGCCGCAACTGCAATTAAACTTGCGAATTTCATGATTTGCACCTCTAATTTGTTAATTCAATTTAGATACCAGAGCCTAGGACTCCGTGCCCAAGGACTGCAGGATCTCTGGAAGCTGTGAGTTTTGCTGGGTTGTATTAGTGGTTGCCGTTGTGGGAAAAACTTTATAGTTCTTGTACACCCGTTGCCCTGTATTGGGATCAATGTAACTCCCTGTATAGGGATCTACGTAATTGTCTCCCATCCAGTTGCTCGCATCATAAAGCCACGTTCCATTCGGCGCATCCACAATCTTGCCACCCACCAGTGCCTTGCCTTTTGGTACGGTTCCCCAGCCCCACAGAGTGGTATTGTTCCCCTGTTCGGCAGTTTTGTTATTCTGAGCCTGAACGTTGCTGATCCATGCCTTGCCGAAGTCGCCGCCGACCTCCTGGAACTTGCCTGAGCCGCTGCTCAACAACACGGACTGAACAAAGGCAAACAGGCAGAGCGCCAATAGTACGGCGACTGTGAACATGATCTTCATTCAATATACCCCACTCAGCAGGAGTATGCCGCAGGCTGATAAAAACTTTTCGCGTGCGATATATAATGCAGCACGGCAGTCTTTCTTTAGCTAATTTTTTGGATTCTTAGATTACACCCAAGGGTACACCTGAATCAAAGGATATTGCTGCTGTGGTTCGTAAGGGTTCGAGTAAGGCGGACTTGAGTATACCGGAATATAGTACCCGGGGTAGAGAGAGGGATTTACCACATCGCTGTTGTAAGGGTTCAGGTAATAATCGCCAAGCCAGTTAGCAGTCATGTTTTGGAAATAAGTATAATTATCTACTAGCTTGCCTCCAACCAACGACTTGCCTTTCGGTACATTTCCCCAACCCCACAAACTGGTGTTGTTGACCTGGGGAATCGGACTCGGGTTTTTAGCCAGGTAGTTTTTAATCCAGTTTTGGGCGAAGTCGCCGCTGACGCTCTGATAGTTTCCGGAACCGGTGTTTGTCACAACCGACTGGGCGTGAGCCATCAGGCACAGCAAAAGCAGTACAACCACTGTGAACGCGATCTTCATTTTAGGCCCCAACCAACGAAATACATCCCGAGTCGATAAGAACTTTTCGCGTGATATATTAACAAACCGTTTTATCAGCAATCCGTTGGCAGCCCGGATGGTTTGGGGCAGAGTTGTGAGTTTCCGGATAAACCACTCTCTTTTCATGCACTTTTGTCGACGGCATAATATTCGGAAATGAATCGCAGTGACGATCAAGAGTATCTATAACTTCAATCATCTGCCGAAGATCGCTGAGAGAACCGACCCTCAAATCTATAAATCCACCCAGCATACTCTCATACAATGACAAGTGAGACCAAAGCAGTAGAGATCGTCGCAGAGCTGATGGCGCTCTCCGCACGCACAGCACCTAAAGCGCGAGGAACCGATTCGATAGTAGTAAAAGTTGTGGCCGGTGAGGATCTGAAGAACCTTGCTGAAGAGATGAACCACATCGGAGAGGCGCGCGGCCTGAAGTTCATCGTGAGAGACTCTGGAAACATGGAACAAAGTGATGCCTGCGTACTAATAGGTTCTCAGGGCGAAAGCGTTGCTGGCCTAGACTGTGGAGGCTGTGGCTATCCGACATGTCAGGAGATGCGAAATGCGCAGAAGGACCTCGGCAGTCAGAAAACGCCATTCCACGGCCCCAACTGCGCCATAAGGATGGCTGACCTGGGAATTGCTCTTGGCTCAGCGGCCAAGACGGCCAGCATTCATAACGTCGATAACCGCATCATGTTCTCAGCAGGCCTGAGCGCACTGTCCCTGGGCTGGCTGGAGGGCTGCAACGTTGCCTATGGAATACCGCTTAAGGCCACAGGAAAGAGCGTCTACTTCGACCGGCCGATTTAATAAAAGGATAGAAAGCAAGGCTTTGGCAGACTAATTCTGCAAAGTCCCATTTTGGTCCCGTGCGCATCGGCAACCAGCGAATTACTGAGAAAAGCAGTGCAGGTTAACCGCCTATTCGCTTGAGGATCTCCTCTGGTTCGTAGCGGATCTTGATTACCCGGCTCCGGCCGCGAGTTCCTGAGCCGCTGAAGTCGGTGTTGATCAGCCGAACGGCATCCAGCTTGTTGAGAATCTCGTGGAACCGGGTATAGCCAATGCCAGTCTCCTGCTTGAACTGCTCGTAAAGCTCTCCGGCCCGAGATGTCCCGCGTTCCGCGGCCAGCCGGAGGACCTTCTGCTCATCTTCCTTCAGGGATTTCAAGGCATAGGTCAGATGGACCAGCCTGGATTTCTCATAAGAACTCTCGACGTCCTCTTTGGAGATGGACTTAGAGGCTCGCTTCTCTGCGGAAAGAGCGGCCCTTCGCAGCAGATCTATGCCAACTCGCAGATCCCCAGACTTGTCTGTGTAGTCCGCTATCATCTCCAGTACCGGGTCGGAGATCACTCCGGGATAAAAGCCGAGCTGAGCCCTGCGGTTCAGGATGTCCCCGATCTCTGCTCGGGTGTATAGTGGAAAGGCTATCTCCTCTGCCTGGAAGACTGAAGTCACCCGTGGATCGAATACGTAGTTCAGGGCAGGCTCGCTCAGGACGGCGATAACGCCCATCCTGGCCCCCGGACAGGTCTCATGAGCCCGGAGGATGGAATAAAGGACGTGATCCACCTCTTTCTCGTGGAACAAGTAGTTGAAATCGTCAAGGGCCACCACCAGGACGATGCCCTCGTCTGCTGAATGCCGGGCAACCTTCTCGAAGATCCTCTTGAAGGATATGCCGCTTGAGGGAGGAGCATGCTCGAAGAGCTTCTTGTAGAGCTGATAGAACACAGCGTACTTGGTGTAGTCCATCTGGCAGTTGATGTGAACGGGAACGACCTTGGAAGAATGCGCCTCGATCTCCTCGAAGAGCTTGAAGATGGCCGTCGTCTTGCCGGTTCCTGGAGGCCCAAGGCATAGGGCATTCACTGGACGGGCTCCCTGGAACGCAGGTTTAATGCAGAACTTGAGGCTGTTCATCTGGGATTCCCGATGATCGAAATGCTCCGGAACGTAGTCAAGCTCAAAGAGATCCCTGTTCTTGAACAGCGTCTCCTCCCACAGGAGCATATCGGGCTTCATGCCTTTCATCCCAGAGTCTTTCACTGGTTCAGTATATTTTGTATCTCCCTCTTCAATATGGCGCTCACCAGCGCCCCATCCGCCTTTCCCCTCAGCTCTTTCATAACAAGGCCCATCAGAGGAGCAATAGATCGCTCGCCCTTCGATCTAACAAGGTCGGCCTTTCCGGAAACCACGTCGTGTATAATATCTTCCACGCCCGAGGTGCCCACGCCGTTAAGACCAGCACCTGAAGCGGCATCCCCTGCACAGAGCTCGGGGTGCTCGGCCAATGCCCGCAGAAGATCTATCAGGCCCTCCTTTGCCACTCTGCCTTCATAGACCAGGGCAAAGCTGTCCATGTAATGCTGATCGGTCAGGTTGGCCACAGGCACGCCCTCCCTGGAAAGCTCAATTGGGACAGTCTCGAGAGCCCTGACCACGATAGACGGAGGCAGATTGTAACGTTTCTGAATCTCCTCGAAGAGCTGATAATTGAGGGACGCGGCTATTACCTTGGACTGCTCCTGGTTAAGCCCGTAGTCGCGCTCGAACCGTACCGCCCTTTCTGCGAACAGCTCAGGCAGGACGAGCTTGTTCAGCATCTGATCATCAATGACCACAGAGGGCACATCCGTCTCAGGGTACATCCTGGCCGACCCCGGCAGTGGCCTCATGTACTCCGAAGCTCCGTCCGGCAGCGCGCGCCTGGTTTCCTCGGGAACGCCAGCCAATGCCTCCCTGGCACGAGCCGCCACTCCCTGCAGAGCCTTTTGTGCCCGATCCATCGGGGCGGTCACCATGACCACGCAGTCCTCGTCGGAAGCGTTCAGCAGGTCGCGCACAGCCGCTACCTCCTCCGTTGTTATGCCGTATGCAGGCAGTTCGTCGGTATGGAAGATGCCGCCAACACCCGCTCGCTTGGCCCTGTCCGAAAGCTCTGTGCCCAGACGCCTTCCAGGCTGGACCTCTTTTCCCACTAGCCCATCGAACCTCTTGAGCACACATGCCAGAACCACGCCGCGATTCTTCATCGAGCTCTTGACCACCTTTGATCCCGTGGAGGTAAAGAGGTGGGTGACGTCGGTTACCTGGCTGTCTGCGCTTGCTTTTCGGCGATGCAGCTCATCCCTGATTTCAAGCAGCCTGACTTGCCTAAGCGCCTCCAGCTCAACGATCTTGTCGATGAGGTTAAGGTCCTGAACGCCTTTGACCTCAACCCTTGATCCGCCCTTTATTGAGACGTTTACGTCCTGACGAATGGTGCCCAGACCCCTTTTTACACGTCCCGTGGAACGCAGGATCATTCCCAGGATCTGAGCTGACTCTCGGGCGTGAGCAGGAGAGATAATGTCGGGAGCCGTGCCTATCTCGACAAGAGGTATGCCCAACCTGTCCAAGGAATAGACCAGCTCGTCTCCCCGATCGTCAATAATGCGCGCTGCCTCTTCCTCAAGACACAAGATACCAATGCCCACCTTTCCGCTTGCTGTCTCGATGTACCCGTCGGACGCGATGTAGGCCGTCCTCTGGAAACCTGAAGTGTTGGAGCCATCTATGACCGTCTTCCTCATAGTCTGGACTTCGTCTACAATCCTCATCTTCAGCAGCTTGGCTATGATCAGAGAGATTTCCAGGGCTTCGGGGTTTATTTCTCTTGGAGGTTCTTCATCCGCCTCTACCAGACAGGTGGTATTGTAGGATTTGTAGATGAACTTCCTGGAGACCAGAACCTCCTCCAGAGCTGCCCGGTCGATCTCGCCCAGCTCGCTCTTTGCTGGTCGGAGGTACCTGAAGAACTCGAAATCAGAGTCGCCCACCTCTCTGAGCTTGGTGGGGCATCCACAAAAGAGTTTTGAAGCAGAGTCGAGCTGCTGATGAATCTCTATGCCGCACACAAGCCCGAGAGCTCGATAATCAAACTCCTCACACTGATTGGTTGGCATCCCTCACCTATCAGAGGCCAGGTGGTTTAACTCTTTTGACTGCCTCCTTGATGTCCTCTGCTTTGACGGTCTTTCTCTTTGCATGGTTGGCCCAGCCCACTGCCTCTTTGGCAACCTCTAGGCCATAGGTCTCAAGGATCTCTGCAAGCGCATCTCTAGCGCCCTCGCTGACCCGCTTGGCTCCAGCCTCACGGATAAGCCTGCTCACAGGGGCAACCGGAAGTATCGGCATTCATCTCACCTAATAAGCCAGATTTGCAGCAGAAGAAGGATAGATAAAGGCCTTCTCGATGTGCAAACCCGAATAACCAATATATTCTCCTATAATTCCATATATATATCTTTCGCAACGCATAAGTCTGAATTGTCACGACGATTACCTTGAAACTACATAAATCAGCCATACCGATCCATAAGACGGCTCTATTCAGATATTTCCGGAATTTATCTCTGAAAATAGGTTAAAACTGGTAGTCGCTCTCACACTCGGGTCATTAATAGCATTAACCGAATAGAGGAAACGTTATTAGGCTGCAAGAATACATAACCAAGAGGATCGGCTATGAAGGAATATAAATGCAAAGCCATTATATACAAAGGTCCGGAGGACGTCTATGGTCCGTGTGGATGTGGCATGGACATGGCCACTCTCCCTGTGCTCCTGCCCAGCACTTGGCTCCTTGAGGAGAACCCGTGTGAAGTCGAAGAGCACGACTTCGGCAAAGGTTTTGATTTCCGGCGAATTTCGGGCATGAGCTGCAACCAGGTCTTTGAACACGAACAGGACGGCACGAACTTCCTTGCTAACTTCTCGTGCTGCCGCGAGTGTGCCGAGCGGGCGGTAAAGCTCGGGTATGCAGTCTGGACCGAAAAAGAGTATCCAATGACTCTGAGATGATGCTTGGATGGTCAGGACACAGCAGAAGGGCTCATACCAATTTAGAGCGTAATCCAAAATTGTTGAAGGAGGACTGAACTTGAAATACGTGGTTTACTCCACTAAGGCCTGCCCTAAGTGCGAGCAACTGAAGAGATCGCTGAAGGGATTGGGCGTCGATTTTGAAACCATGGATATGGCTACACCTGAGGCGTTGACAGAACTTCGGGTCAATGGAGTCTTCACTCTGGCTGCCCCGGTGTTACAGGCCGACGATAAGTTCTATACCGTCGATGACCTCTTCGATGGCGATAACATAAAGAACCTGCAAGCTCTGGGGCTGAAAGTCAGTTAGAACTCCTTCCCTCTAACCCGGTTTATATCGAAGACCGCCGTGCTGGCTACGTGCATGACCGCAAATGTCCCCGCCTGTATGGGGTCCGTCACCACCAGATCCGCCTGCTCGGGAACCGATCCCGCCATCTTCAGGGCGATGACAGGTATCCCCTCCTCCTGAAGTTTTTTTACTTCCTTGGTTATACGTCCTCCCATTATGGCACCGGCGAGGACGAGAATGGATGCACGATGAAGCCTGGAGACAGCGCTTACCGCGTCGGCCAGGGCAGCTTCGCCTACCAGAGGAATGGTGTCGACGCTTATGCGCTCTCCTCGCAGGTTGTGGCGGTCGGCTTCGTTGACAGCGCCAACGGCCACCTGGGCCACCTGGGCACCTCCGCCTATTATTATCACTCTCGACCCGTAGATCTTCTCGAAGGATGGGTGAACAGTGACCTCCAGGATGGATTCCAAGGCCTCGAGTTCCTCGACCATTCCATCAGGAGTTCCTTCTGCAGGTCCGTCTATCTCCATGTACACCGATGCTTTGCCGTTGTTAACTCCCCGATCCAGTACGAACTGCTGGGTGTAGACGATGTTGCCGCCCTTTGAGGCAACCACCCCGGCTATATCGCGCAGCATTCCAGGCCGATCTATGCAGATTATGTTCAATGCAATGCTCATTTTCTCTCTTTTCTCCTTATATCTATGATATCTTTCCAGAACAATCCCATGGCACTGGCAAACTTTAATATGACGAGTGATTACTTCCAGAAGGATGGAATTTTGTCCTGATTGCAAGAGCATGATGATGCCCAATCCCAAATCGGGATTGATGATCTGCAGGAAGTGCGGTCGTAAGATAGAGATGACTGCCAGTGATAAGTTCGTGAGCAAAACAGAACAACAGGACCGTATTGTTCCTGTCTTGGAGGGAGACATTCAGCTCCTTCCCACAACTAATGCCAGGTGCCCTGAGTGCGGCAATAATGTCGCTTACGTGGAAATGAAACAAACCAGGGCTGCTGATGAAAGCCCCACGCGCTTCTTTACTTGCACAAAATGCAGATATAGATGGAGAAGATACGAGTAGGGTAGCGTTACATCAGGACAATCAATATCAGATAAAATCGCTCTCTCCAGGAGGCGCTAGGATGTTCAAGGCTGTAATCAACGCAGAAACTTTGCGCGACGCAATCGAAGCTGTTTCGTCTCTGGTAGACGAGGTGAAGTTCTCTATCTCAGAGAAAGGTGTAGAGCTCAAGGCCGTAGACCCCGCCAATGTGGCCATGGTGTCCCTTAAGATCGGAGCTGAGGCTTTTGAATTCTTCAAGACAACCCCCGGAGAGATAGGAGTAGACCTGGTGCGTCTTACCGATGTCCTGAGCATGGCGGACAAAGGAGAGAACGTTCAGCTAGAATTGGATGAAGAGAGCCGCAAGCTGAAGATAGGTGTTGGATCACTGTCCTACACGCTGAGCCTGATCGATCCTTCTGCCATAAGAAAAGAGCCCAGGATCCCAGAGCTTGACCTGCCAGCCCACGTAACACTTCATGGATCTGAGCTGCGAAGAGCAGTAAAAGCAGCCGAGAAGGTCAGCGATCACGTAGTCTTAGGCGTCTCTGATGACGTCTTTTTCATGGAGGCGAAGGGCGAAATAGACTCCCTGAGGCTGAACATACCGAGCACCGAGCTTCTTGGACTCAAACCCGGCGAAGCTAGGTCGCTATTCTCATTGGACTACCTGGAGGACATGAGTAAGTCAATAGGCAAGGCCCAAGAGGTAACCCTTGAGCTGGGAATGGATTATCCCCTCAGAGTCGGTTTCAAGATCGGCCAGGCCATAGAGGTCAACTACCTCCTGGCACCCAGAATTGAGCAGGAGTGATTTCCCGAGCGCGCCTCCCGCGCTTCCTTTAATTCTGTTCTACCCATCCTATGAAGATCTCGGAATACCCTTTCTCCAAGGAGGCAGTAGAATACGTTAGGGGAGCTGGCCTCTCTTTGGAGAGCCTGCTGGAAAGTCCTTATCACCAGTCTGTAAGAATAAGAGCAGTAGAAAGGGTTCAAGGGGCCATTAATGGTGATATCCCGGCCGGTCGTGTTAGTGGGGTTTCTGAGCGTTTAGCTGAGACGGCCGAGCTGTTTTCCTATCCATTGGCCAGGATTATCTTATCCTGCCTAGGTGACGACCTTCTCATCCGCAGGTATGCGATTGCTGAGGCAAAGCTTGCTCACAACAGGATGCAACGAGATAAAGACGATATCCTGGCCTTGGCCGTAGACCTGGGATTCGATCCTCGTGGATCCGAACCGTGGAAACTTCACTTCACGGAGTACATACGGGCGGCCCACAGGATGCGCTCGGCAAAATGGAAGCTGGTAAACAGAGATCTCCTAGACGGCTATCTCACCGTTACCAAAGAGGAGCTGACACGCCTTATGGAGGAGATGGTGAGGGATAGAGTGCTGAAAGGTCTTCCCCTTGATGTAGGCCTGGACACCTGCCAGAAGCTGGAGGAGTACATATTGCCCATAAGGTCGGAGCTGGAGGCATTTAAGGCCGAAAACCGAGTGGATCTGGGCAAGGTCACAGAGTCTGCCTTTCCGCCATGCATCAAGAAGATGCTCGACCAAGTCGCCGCCAACGCCAACCTGGCTCACTCCGCCCGGTTCGCCCTCACAAGCTTCCTGCTGCAGATCAATATGTCTCCCGAACAGGTAACAGGATTGTTCAATACCAGTCCAGACTTCGACCAGGAGAGAACTAGATATCAAGTGGAGCACATTGCCGGCTCCAGCGGGACCAAGTACAAACCGCCGTCATGCGCGACCATGGCCACATACGGAAACTGCCCTGGAGAAGATGAGCTGTGCAGACAGATTCGCCATCCTCTAAGCTATTACGAGCTGAGGATAAAGCATACAAGAAACCTTCATGCCCGA
>PMNG01000187.1 GCA_003162615.1 Methanothrix sp.
TATGCCGATGATACCTTAAACGGCAAATTCTTCGAGGTTAGCAACGGAAAAATATCAAATCGCGGAGATTTCACCGCCACGTTGGTCAACCCTGAGATATCCGAGTACACTCCTGCAACTGTGACTGAACCAGTATCGTCCGATCCCAAGAATCAAGGGACCACTCAAACATTGGTGACAAGTACTCCAACAAAGCAAACTACCGTTGTCGCTGGAAATCAGGCCTCGACGACTTTGCAGCCTGTAGCAGTCGGAGGGAGAAAGAAGCCCGTCGACGTTCACCAGTACGCAGATAAGACAGCGCCGGCGATCTAAGCGGCATCCCACCCGAGATGGGTTAAGCACAGTATAGCACAGTATAATGACAGTTGTTGTGCATAAGCATTGCAATTGATTGGAGCGGGTTGAGAATCGCCTAATCTCTATTCATTTCCAAAACGTTATAGTCTCATTCCAGGTGCATAGGTCTGGAATTAAAGCCAGATATTATCGATTTTATCCTCTAGCATTGCGCTTTTAACCCAGGTCTGAATTGAGGATCTTGAGTTGGGTCATAGCTTTCACGTGCAGAAGAGAGCTTGTCCAGCACTTGAGCCTCGCTTGGCCGTTCTTATGGATTTGCCTTTGGATTGAGTGAAGCCTCCTTTCGGTTTTCAGTGAATTATAGCCAATGTTACCTATCAGCTCAGTCCTTTCCACGTCCCCACCAGACGACCAATTTGATTTTAGGCCTCTTCCGAATCCTATCATTGCTTGTGGCGGGTCGATGTAACCTATGTCAAGTTCCTTCCTCCCTAAGGACCTCCATCATCGTCGCCTTGTGTGAATTAGCTTCCAAGAAGCCTCATGCCCTGTTGTTCATAAGGCCACCTCCTTGAGTATGAAACTGGTATAACGTTGTAAGGCAGTCGATTCTCATCTACGTCGCCATTTAAATTAACTCTCCAAGTAACGCAGGTTTAATAAAATATATTGATACCTGCTTATTTTGCCTCAATTTGATCCGGATTCTCGATTAAACCATCGGTTCTGATGATACTTTCATACAGTTCTTACTACAACAGGCCAAGAAAAAAGCATGAGCATTTAGTGCCTTTTGCTAAATGCTCCCGTTATCACGCTCGGACGACCTCTTGCTGTATCACTAGATCATCTCTTCCCTGTACGCAAGCCAAATCCTCACAGCTTACGATCTGTCCGTCCCGCAGCGTATACATCTTCTGCACCTGCCTTGCCAGATCCAGGTTGTGGGTTACTATTATCAGCGTTAGACCTTTCATGTTCAGCTCAGAGAAGAGCTCGAAGATCATCTTGGAGGTCGCCGAATCCAGGTTGCCAGTGGGCTCATCCGCCAGGATTATCTTTGGATCGTTGATCAGTGCCCGACCGATGGCCACCCGCTGCATCTCGCCGCCTGAAAGCTGTCCAGGCAGGTGGTCGCCTCTGTCGGCGAGGCCCACCATCTCCAGTACGTCGTCTATCTTGCTCTTGTTCCCGTCCCTCTTGCTAAAAAGAAGAGGCAGCTCGATGTTCTCGCGGGCCGTCAGGGTTGGCATGAGGTAGAACTGCTGGAAGACAAAGCCTATGTTGTCACGGCGGAGTTTTACCAGATCGGTTTCCTTCATGCCATTTGTCTCAGTTCCGTTCAGCTGCAGGCTTCCTGACGTTGGCGTGTCCAGGCAGCCCAGGACGTTAAGTAGAGCCGTCTTGCCCGATCCTGAGGGTCCGATGATAGAGACGAAATCGCCAGGGTTCACGTTGAAGTCCACGTGCTTTAGGGCATAGATCTCCTCCCTGCCGCGGCGGTAGATCTTTGTTAGATCCTTTGCTTCTAAGACGCTCATTCTATACCACCTCTTATCGCTCCCATTGGCGTTAGCCGGGAGGACTTGAAGGCAGGGTATATCCCACAGATCAGGCCCAAGACTACCGAGAAGACCAGGCAGAAAGCAATCAGCTCGGGGCTCAGGGCTATAAGCGATCCTCTTGGAGTATAAGGAAGCACCCCTTTAACGTAGCCTTCTATCAGACTTGATCCTACGATTGCTCCGACAGTGCCTATCACGCCTCCGATGACAGTAATGAAGAGTGTCTCTGCCATGACCGTCTTGCCGATATCTAGGCCCGAGGCTCCGATGGCTTTCATCATGCCGAACTCCTTCGTTCTCTCATTGACGGACATGAGCAACGTGTTTATAATGCCGAAGGCGCTGATGATCAATGCGATAGCAATAACCGTCATCAGGAGCGACTCGGCCGAACCCGCCAGGTTCATCACTGTGCCCATCACCTGGGTCATTGTGACTGCCTGAACGTCAGGAATTTTCTCCATCTCAGCCGAGACCTCGCTTATCTGGTTCACATCCTTAACCTTGATAGCTATAGTAGTTATCAATCCGGTCTTATTGAAGACTCTCTGGGCCTCGGCCAGAGGCACAAAGTGGAAGTTGTCGTCTTGATCTCCAGTTCTGTTGAGGACACCTACAGTTGTAAAGCCCTTAAACGGCCCGGCAGGCATCACGAAACCTACTGTTATGTTCTCTTTATCCGCCAGAGCACGACCTATGAGTTTGACGTCGGTCTCGTTGTTGGTAAAGAACCTGCCCTGCACACCCCACCATGGTTTTAGCTGTTTGTACTCATCGATATTTATTCCGAGGGCTATGTGAGGCTCATCTTTGCCTGTGATCGAGTTTTTCTTGATGAACTGCTCCATTAGCATGGGCGTGGCCAGTTCAACACCGCTGATGTTTCTTATCTTTTGAAGATCCGATTCAGAGAGGAATTTCGGAATCACGCCTCCATGGATGATCAGAGATGCAGCTTCGTAGGGGCACCCTTTAGGGACTGCTAGAACGTTGGCTCCCAGGCTGTTCATCTCCTTGTCAAGTTGTTTTTGGTATCCCGAGTTCAGGGACAGAAGGCTGAACAGGACCGATATGGCAATGGCTACGCCCATAACCGTGAGCAGCGTTCTTCCTCTCCTCCGGAGCAGGTTCTTAATTGCCAGAGAAAGGAAGTTCATCGATATACCTCTCCGTTTATCTCTACTATCTTGCCGATCATCGCAGGATCACCACTACTTGTAGTTATTTTTCCATAAACCTTGACGTTCGATCCCCTCTTCTGGGGAATAACAAAATTACTTGGATTGATATTGACATACAGTTGTGCTGTTTCGTCGTCCACTATGAACCAGCAGCCAGAAGCGCATTCAGAATCGATCTTTCCCTCTATGACTACGTACTTGTTGTCGAAAGCAGATTCGTTCTTGACAATGTCCTGGATCTTCACAGCTTCATTCTTAAGCTCGACTGGTTCTTCCGTGGCCTGGACAGCCTGAATAACCATTGCCGCCATGGTTATCAGAATCAATGGCCCTACTAACCTGTTCCAGTTCATTCTTGTTTTCACCTCGTATTTTTATACACCAATAAATCTATTATTATAATAAATGTGCGGTAGGTGGCCCTACCATCAGACTTTATTTAACTTGCGGCTGAACCACAGCAAGCTCCACAGTTAGCGCCGCAGCAACCCTTACAACCGCTAGCACCTCCACAGTTCCCCGTTGGGCAGTGAGTTCCGCACGGTGATGCTACTGAAGCGGAGGATGCTACAGAGGCATCATGAGTACACGAACCTCCACAGTTCGCCCCACATACCGATTGCGAACATGCTGTTCCGCTAGGGCAGTTACAGTTTCCTCCACATGTTTGTCCAAGAGTCAATCCAGTTCCTGCAAGCAGCAGGACAATTAATATCAATGCCATTTTTCTCAAATCGAACACCCACTCTTTTTTCTTGAACCGGCTCACAGTTCGAGCACCACGTTGTCCTTGTGGCTTATGGCTATTTGGATTTAGGCAAATGACGTTGTAATCAAGAGGCAAATTAATGCGTAATTTGAGAATAAAAACTTCGATAAATTGTATCTTTGAAGTTAAATTTACTTAAATGTACACAAATATGCCGGACCGATCGACATCGGAATGAGCAAGCCGCAAGAAAAATTAGGTACATGTGTTGTTGGCACTCATGGAATCTCGGTCTGAACGATGCCGCCTTTGCCAGAATCAGTAGGAGCAATAGGAACATCACGGCTTTAGGATATTCAAGGAAGAAGGTCATCTTCCAGAGACCATATTTGCGAATATCCTATTCCAACTCTGCTGATGCAAGAATTCAGAATGGAGGTGTAAGCCTAAAAGATCCTTAATCTTCCGTTATCTTTGATTAATTTCTCACATGTAAGAGACATTTACGGAGCGTTTCGAGTAGTTCCAATATGAATGAATGGATCCGAGGTTTTTAATGTGGAGAAATTTTCGGATGGGAAAGATCTATTTGCATTCTCGGAGCTTCTTTTCAATCTCTGCTTTCATGTGGTCTAACCGACCTTTTTCCATGCTTGCCTTATCGCAGTGCGATGCCACCTTTGGGTTGCAAAACATCAGAATGTCCATAGCCATGTTTGCAATAGATTGGCAGCCCAAGTCCTCAAGCTCAGACAAAAACAACGCCATGCGGTTGGCAAATTCCCTGCATTTCTCGTAGTTGGCTATGGCCTCATCGTGCAGTTTACAGAGCGACTCAATCTCTAGGTCAATCTCAACCCAGTTTTGCCTGTTCATAATCCTAGGGTCCGTGACTTTTTGGAGCGGCGCTTATAAGTCGAGTGCTTATAAAGCTTCGCCTCGTAATCAGCAGTTTATTAAGTTAACTAAGCAAGACCATCAACAAATGTTTTGCCGCTACCTACAAGTATTTGTGTACCTATTAATGTGGATAGCTGATGGATGCCGGGGTGACTGACCGGTTAAGTGCGCGGCTGCAGACCGCGAGAATTGGGTTCGACTCCCAACCCCGGCCTCATTATGATTCAAAGCACTCTCACTGGCAGTAAAGAGCAGTGGTCAAAACCTCTTTGGGTCTGGTTTTTGCCTTCCTTTCCTATATTGATTTCTTGCGCTGCTGACGACTTGCCCAAATCTCCGGCTATCATGTTCATTGCCCGCACCCACAATTATCGCAAGATGAAGGGATCCGGATGACTCCAGCATGTAGCCTCTATTCTAGTTTTTCTTTGTCTTCCAGCTCTTGCGGATAATTTCCCATTTGCGATCTCTGTCCCGGATGATCTGCTCGATGTCCTCATCTTTCAGATGCCTAAATCGCCCCTGCCTGGAAAGATAGTCCTTGACGGATGTAAATTCTTTTGGGTTTTTATTTAGGACGAACTCCCCGTTTTCGTACTCAGCCAGATACCACAGGCCGCAGTCTACAACATCCTTTCCGAGGTCTATAGTGCAGTAGGTTGGTGTGCCCCATCCAGTCGGACATGGCGCAAATACATGGATATAAGACGTTCCGTCCACAAACTTCGCCTTGTTTATCTTATTTAAGAAATCGGGAATATAACCGACGCTGGCGGTGGCAGCATAGTCAATGCCGTTGGCGGCAACGATCTCAAACATGTTCTTTTTCCGAGTTCGAGAGCCTCTGATGTTCCTGCCTGCCGGGGTCGTGGTGGTCTTGGCTCCGAGCGGCGTGAGGCCGCTTTTCTGGATTCCCGTGTTCATGTATGCTTCATTATCGTAGCAGACAAAAATTACCTTATCTCTGCGATCAATTGCCCCGGAGAGCGCCTGCAGCCCGATATCGGCTGTGCCGCCGTCGCCTGCAATGCCCAGCACTTGGAAATCCTTTAATCCAAGCGCCTTTGCACCGGCGGCAATTCCTGACATCATGGAGGCCGTTCCAGCAAAAGTGGAGATCAGGGCATTGTTTGTAAAACATAGCTGCGGATACATGAAGCCCACAGCAGAAATGCAGCCGGCAGGGACCACGGTAAAAGTCCTTTCGCCTAAAACCTTCATGATCAGCCTGACGGCGACGCTTCCACCGCAGCCTGCACACGCTTTGTGGCCATAGAAAAATTCTTTGTCGGTTATGGTTAATGCATTTGGAGCTTTTGCTCGTCCAGCTATGCATTCACTCATCAATAGCTACCCTTAGATTGATAAATTGCATTGAATTCTTTTCCAATCCCAGCAAGCCTTCCTGCAAATGTAGAAACATTTGCCGGATATCCTGCCGGGATATGTCGCGCCCTCCAAGGCCTGCAATGAAGTTCATGGTAAGGATGCCAGTGCGGGCTTTAGCTATTGCGGAATTCACATTGGTAAAGACCGTCCCTTCATAACCAAAAGATATGTCTTTGTCGATAACGCCCACAGCCATCACGCGACGGGAAAGCTCCATGATCTCCTTCTCTGGAAAAGGCCGCATAAATCGGATCTTCAGCAATCCCACCTTCCAGCCTTCTTGACTCAGCTCGTCCACCACGACCCGGCAGGTCCCGGTGATGCTTCCCAAAGTGACCAGCACCATCTCGGCGTCGTCGCACCTATATTCTTCGACCAATCCTCCATAACGCCTTCCGAATAGGCGGAAGAACGATTCATCCACATCCCTGATGACATCGATCGCATCCAGCATCGCCTTATGCTGCTGGTACTTGAACTGCATGTTATCGCCGGGACCCGAGCTGAATGCCATGTTTTTCGGGCTATTCAGATCCATCTTGTACGGCGTTTGGAATGGGGGCAAAAATGCATCAACATCCTCGCTTGAGGGAACCTCCAGCACCTCGTAAGTATGCGTCAAGGCAAAACCGTCCAGATTCAGCATCACCGGCGTCAGAACCTTCAGGTTCTCTGCGATGGCGTAGGATTGTATGACCATATCCAGGCTCTCTTGGGCATCCTCCGCATACACCTGTATCCAGCCACAATCCAGAAGCGACAGGGAGTCCCGCTGGTCGCCGTAGATGCTCCAGGGCAATGCTAGTGATCGGTTCGCATTCATCATCACAATGGGAAATCTGCCGCCGCTGGCATAATGCAGACACTCGGCCATGTAGAGCAACCCTTGGGAAGAGGTGGCTGTAAACGTCCGGGCACCAATGCTGCTCGCGCCCATGCATGCTGAAAGGGCGGAATGTTCTGACTCCACATGCATGAACTCTGATTTGAGTGATCCATCTTCCACCATCTCGGAGAGCCTTTCCACCACGGTTGTTTGCGGCGTGATGGGATATGCGGAGATCACATGCGGCCCTCGCCAGTCGAACTCCCAGTGCTACCGCCTCGTTTCCAGATGCAAATACCTTTTCACGCGGCTTTCCGACAGTCTCGTGAACTGGCTTTTTAGCTGATGTTTCGGTCTGCTTTTCCTTCTGTCTTTTTGGCGATATTTCCTTCGGCGCTTCACCTGCTTTTTCAACTAGCATCCGTCTGCACCATCCTTGGCTTCCCGGATCATAACAATAGCTTCGCTCTTGCAGACCCTGGCACAGATTCCGCATCCTTTGCAAAATGAATAGTCAATCTCGATTTTTCCATCAAGCTTGAAGATGACACCTTCGGGGCAGCAAAGATAGCAGTAAAAGCATCCAGTGCATTTCTCTTTATCTAAAATGGGTTTTTCCGTTCTCCAACCAGCATTTTCCGTGACCAAATGTCCGGCTTGATAGCACGGTCCGACTGGATATTCGGAGATATGAACAGGTGTCTTATATTTCGTGATGGATGGCCTGTTCATTTCTGATCCTCCAAAACCCGACTGTAAGCTCTCTTGAGCACCTCGATATTGCCTGCCAAAATGGATCGTCCCATGTTGGCTACTAAACCTTTAACGGCGGAATCAAGACTGATGGCCCCGGAGACTGCAACAAATACCCCGAGCATGGCGGTATTGGTGATGGGCATTTTCAAGACTTCCAGAGCCAGAGTTGTTGCATCGAAGGAGACGAGTTTTATTCTCCGTCCTTTTTTTTGCCAACTAGCATACCTTTCCGGCCGGCTTGCGTTGATGATCACCTTGCCGTTCTCTTTAATGTCCGATACCCTCTCCAAACTGGCCAAAGTCTCATCGAGAATGACAATATAGTCAGGGCTTTTGATCTCGCTTCTGTCGGTGATCTTTTTTTCGTCAATCTTGGTGAAAGCCTGCACCGGCGCGCCGCGTCTTTCCGGGCCAAATGACGGAAACGCCAGACCAAACTTGCCTTCGAAGAGCGATGCTGATGCCCCGAGGATTCTTGAGGCCGTAAAAGCTCCCTGGCCACCTCGCCCGTGCCAGCGGACCTCTATCAATGAATCCCCTTCTTTGCCAACTCTCTCAAGCTGGAGAGCCTTTCTAGTGCCAGTCCAAGCGTCTCTTGCTTTTTGGCAAAGTGGAACCGGATCAAATGTCGGACATCCTCCTTGAAGAAGCTGGAACCGGGAACGGCTGCAACGCCTACGACCTTTGCCATCCATTCGCAAAAAGCGGTATCATCCGGACATCCGAATTCCGAAATGTCCACCATCACATAGTAAGCGCCCTCGGGAAATGTATATTTCAGACCTATATCCTCAAGCCCTTTAATGAAAAAGTTCCTTTTCTCCGTGTACAAACTGCAGAGTTTTTCGTAGTATTCATAAGGAAAGTTCAATGCCGTCACAGCCGCTTCCTGCAGGGGTGCCGGAGCCCCAACTGTCAGGAAGTCATGAACCTTTCTCGCCCCATCAATGATGGATGAGGGAGCAATC
>PMNG01000200.1 GCA_003162615.1 Methanothrix sp.
ATGGCTTTCATGTTTCCTGACACAGAATCATCCCTTGAGCGTCTATCTCGCATCCGTTCTGTAACCTTCTAGTCTTTTAAGCCTGCGAGCTGTTGTCCTGAACAGATGCCTTGCCAGGAATCTAGCTCTCCAATAAGCTGAATCCGGAATACGGGTTTGAGTCGAATGGTTGAAAAATTGAAGGTCGATGAAAAGAACCAGTAGAACGTACGAGATGTGACATCTGCACTACCGGCCAGATCTTCGGAAAGCCTCAAATCAAAGAAAATCTAAAACCTGATGCTCAGCAATCATTGACGTCAATTTAAGGACTAATGTGCGGAATTGTGGTTTAAGGCCCTTGAAGATCAACCGATGTGCTACAGATTTGAGATAAAACCAGCTAATTCTCACTTATCGGCAAATTGAGACATCACCCATTAAGCTTATCATTGTATACTTCATAACGGACAAGAAAATGGTGTTGAACCAATTCGCAACTTGTTTTAAGCTGATTGGGGCCAACAGCCTAAACTCGGAGGTTGAAAAGTTATGAAGATCAAAATATTAATCCTATCGTCTTTCCTTCTACTCGCTTCCTTTGCCATCGCAGCGCATGCCTTTGCTGACTCTGAGGGCAAAACTGCAGATGAACTCATCGCCGGAGATCAAACAGATACTACTCCAGCTGGGATGTCTCATGATCCTTGGGCATCCAGAGAAGCCCAGACTGGACAGAAAGGAAAGGACATACTAAGTGTGCCCATGGGAGATGCGCTCAATTCTGGAGCTCTTACCGCCAAATCTGCCAGAAGCCAGGAATCGCCTCAGACAAGTCCAGTCCAGAATGTAACAGCCAATACAACCGCCGCGCCCGCCCCAGCTCAAGTGGTCGCGCCCGCTGAACCTACGTCAGTTTCGGGCGGCTGGTCTCTAGAGCTTACCGATAGCGCCTCGCGCACTGCAGTCCTTACCCTGTTCCAGAGCGGGGATGCCGTCTTCGGTACAGGTAACGTTAACCTGGATGCCAACACAACCATGATGGCTACTGCCAGCGGAACCCTTACGGATAACAAGCTCAACCTGGATCTTGTAACATTAGGAAAAGTGAACTTATACAGGCTAGCGCTGATGGTAAGCGGAGAATCGGCAACTGGAGACTATACCGCTTATAGCCCGAACGCATCTCCCTCGACGGGATCGGCCAAGGGTACGAGAACTGTAGCATCTTAAGGTTGCACTTTAAGGCTTTTGCCTGGTCTAATCATCATTAATTGCCAGGCTTAGCCTTAACATATCCCTCTTTTTGACATTCATGTAGAGTTCACCGGGAGGATATCTTTAACCTTGAAAAGATGATCCCCTTTAAATGGGAGGTTTATTAATGAGATTCAGAAGTTCGATACTGATCTTAGCAGTGATGATATGTTCGTATGTTCGGCCTCTCAAGTGATGGCCCAAGATACCTATAGTAACAGCTCGATATAGGAAGATGTGAAAAAGTCATTCCAGAACGAGGAATTATTCAATACGAGTGCAGAAACCGGCATGAGCCCTAACGCTACTGCTAATCTCGTGAAGCATCCGATAGTCGTAGTACGTGGATCGGTCCCGGTGAGCGGCTTATGGTCGCTTAACCTAAGGGATACGACGGCCAGCAACATGAGGTTAAACCTCAACCAGTACCAAGACGCTGTATTTGGCTCTGGAGACGTTACTACTGGAGGCATCGTTACCAACGTAACAGTTGGCGGAACGATGATAGGAAACAGGCTTAACCTTTACGTGACAACCGAGGGAAGTAGCAACCTTTACAGGATGACCCTCACTGTGGCTCCAGGCTCTATGAACGGCAATTACCTGTTCACAGCTCCAGGAATAACTCAGCCTGGAGTTGTGTACGGCAGCCTAACAGCACCAGCGCAGATAAGCTCGATACAAACGGGCGCCCCGGTATCGTACAACCAGCCGATCCAGCCAACAACGATACCCTTCGGACCGAAAAACCAATACTAATTTAAAAACGCCAGGATAAAGACGAACAGCCTGGTAAGTCTACAATTTTTCTGCCGTGTCTTTGTTGTAAAAACGACTAGTTCTAGCCGATTTGACCTAAATTTGGAAATAACCCTTAAACCGGCAAAGCCATGAGGGTTCGAGGGATTCCTATCAGGTACGAGTTCTTTATCTTAATGATGTCGTTATTCATTTTCTGTGGGTTTTCCGACGCTAAGTGCGCTTGTGCATCGGGTGGGGTGGCGGATCCACAGCTACGACTTTCTTGGCGATCCAGCCGTCAACATTGACATGTCGAGCTTCGATGAGTTCGTCAGCGACAACCTCGGAGATATGCGTAGCAAAGTATCCGCCAAGACTGTCTCTGAACCGCAAGTTGAAGCAGTCGGTACACCGTCAAGCCAAAGTCGATGAGAAATCTATCGTTGAACCTCAGCGATAGGAGTAATATGAGCATGAGCGTCTCCCAGGCTGGCAGTGAAGTATTTGGCACAAGTACTGTTACAACTGGAAATAAGACCAAGCGGTTTGGAGCCTTTGGAAAAGAGGTCTAGGCTAAGCTGGATATGAATCTGGTCGTCCTCGACAGCGATCTGTACAAGCTTGA
Source organism: Methanothrix sp. (assembly GCA_003162615.1). Classification (GTDB taxonomy): domain Archaea; phylum Halobacteriota; class Methanosarcinia; order Methanotrichales; family Methanotrichaceae; genus Fen-7. Next base: position 2,603 of record PMNG01000200.1, read on the forward strand.
GCTTGTGGAGAAGGGCGGATCTGTTTCCGGAAGTTATGACAGATTAACCTCCAAAGGCAAAAGCCTGTCCGGAACGGCAGCCGGCGGTTGGATAAAATAGACGATTTGATCCGATCTAAAGAGGGTCGGACCTAACGGAGGCAAAGCTCACATCTTCATTCCAGGCCCCATCTTCTTCATGAGCCGTTTCATGTTCATCTTGCCCATCCCTCCTCTCATACCCTTGATGGCCTTCTGCATGGCCTGATGAGCCTTGAGGAGCTCCCTGACGACATCCGGCTGAGTTCCGCTGCCCATGGAGATTCTTTTCATCCTGGAAGCGGTTATTATCTTTGGATCTTCAAGCTCGGCCTCGGTCATGGAATCCATTATCACCCTATACTTGTCCAGGCGGTCCTTTGTTGCCTGATACTCTTTATCGGATAGCTCAAGCCCAAGTCCACCCATGGGGAGCATCTGCATGATCTGCTTGAGCGGGCCCAGCTTGTTCATTGCCTCCATCTGCTTGTACATGTCCTTGAGGGTGAACTTGCCGCGCATCATGGATTCGACGTCCACTTCCTCGTCTGCTTGTATCTCCTGAGCCCTTTCCACAAGGGTTTTGATGTCACCCATGCCGAGCAGGCGGGATATGAACCTATCCGCCTCAAAGCGCTCCAAGTCGTTGGGAGTCTCGCCCACTCCTATGAAAGCAACAGAGGTTTTGGTCTCTGCAACAGCGCTCAAGGCACCACCGCCCTTGGCAGTTCCGTCCAATTTGGTTATTATAACGCCCGTTATCTGAACCGCTTCGTTGAANNGCGTGGATGTCCTTCATCTCCTGGATCAGATCGGATTCCAGGGCATGTCGGCCCGCTGTATCCACTATACGCACGTCGTACTTCTTGGTGGCCTCGAGGCCGTTTCTGGCAACCGCTGGGGCATCCGGGTTTCCTTTCTCACCGTAGAAGAACACCCCTTGCTTCTCGCAAAGGGCCTTGAGCTGGTCGTAGGCTCCGGCACGGAAGGTGTCTGCGCAGATCACCGCGGAGCGCAACCCTTTTCGCTGGAAGAAGGTGGCAAGCTTGGCAGCGGTGGTGGTCTTGCCGGAACCCTGGAGCCCTACCAGCATTATCGTCTGCTTCTTGAGGGCTATGTCCGAGCTTTTCCCGACAAGGTTGATCAGCTCCTGGTAGACGATGTTTATTACGTGCTCCCTGGGGTTCATGCCTGCAGGTGGCTTTTCGTCCAGTGCCCTCTCCTTTATCCGGTTGGACAGGGTCATGACCAGTTTTACGTTGACATCTGCTTGTAACAGCGCACGCTGAATCTCCCTGACGGCTTCATCTACCAGGGGTTTGTCGACCTTCGTCGCAGAAGCAATCCTCCTCAGCGCATTGCGCAGAGATCCACCCAAGTTGTCCAGTACCATAAAGCTCCAGCCTATAGAAAAGACGCGCGGACCTTATAAAATGTTCCTCTTACGGGAGAACTGGCTGGAACGCGTATGATCGACATCGCAAAAAATATCAAAGGAAGTGCAAACTGCCCCATATATCTCAAGTGAAATCTTAGAGATCTCGATTTACTAGGTTGACTTTCGATCCAACTATTATGCAACTATGTTGCAACTATTGAACACATCTGGTCGCAACTACATTTGCGTTCAGGATATCAAGACCTCCTCAACAGGTCTTCTGGGGGTGTGTTTTGCTGGCTCTGCATAACCCATGCGGATAAGTATCTGGGGATATTTTGCGTTCAGTATCTGTGCCATCTCCTGCCTGAGATCTGGGATTCCTACAGGCTGGCTGAAAAGGTCGAACATGACATTCAATCTAGTCGCTGTCAGAAACAGAATCTCAAACAGAACCCCTGTCTTGATCCAGGTCAATTTATCATCGCTTTCTGTGGACAAAACAGCTACTGCAGGCGAAGCTATCATGAAGGATGTCTCTATCCTGGCCCTGGATGAAGACATATCAAAGGTTCCAAATATGAATGAACCAAAGAAGGATTCGAAATCTGAATAGCCAAAAGCGTATCCTGGAAGGCCGTCTTTTGCATCCGAAGTATTTGGCCTTACCCAAGATGCCAGCTCCTTCCGGAAGGCCTTATTTCCAAGCTGAATCTTATGTGCCCTGCTAAGGATGTTCGCCATCGCGCTCTTGACTTCCTTGTCAGTAATTATGTCCAGCCTGAAGCCCTCTCTATTAACGCTGCTCTTTAGTTCTTTGAGCTTCTCGTCCTCGATTGCCGCCTCCTCGTATCTCTTCCTGTTGGTATGACGTTTTGTTATCTCCTTGAAGAGATCGGGAAACCTGGGTTCAGTGACACTATTCGAGATGTCAGAGAATTGCACAACTGCAGTCCTATCCCCATATTGGCCGTCAGGCAAACATTTTACGTTATATCCAAGTCCGAAGTGCTCAGCTCCTAATAGAATATTGGCTAGAAGACACCCATGGCTTATGTAGAGCGTCCTATCGTTGGGATCTACGTTTGGCAGGGACCTGGTGAAGTCAGCGATTAAAGATACCTCATTGCCTTTAATCGACAACTTCCAGGGCTGGGTGTTAGGCCCGGATGGAGCCAGAATGCCGTACCTTAGCAGAAAGTTCAATTGATCCGACAATGTGCCCGACGAAGGGAAATCTGATTCTTGAACATCCCAGGCCACTAATTTACCGCTCACTTTGAACCATCCTATTTAACGAACAAATATGAATAACCATCCATACCTTTAAATCTTTTCAAATGATATAGTCGTATCCTTCGAGGAGGGTAAGGAATATGGCTGGAACTTTAGATGAATATAAACGGCTCTTTCGAGAGGCAACTGTTGCAGACCAAATGAAGCTCTTCAAACTTCACATTGCTATATATTTGGTGGTGAACATCATTTGGCTGGCCCTGAACGCAACTGGGTCGATAAAGATAGATCCAATGTGGGCAATCTATTATTCTCCGGTTGGCTGGGGTCTGCTTGTAATTGTACACTATTGGTTCTTCGTTCGCGGAGCCGAAAATCTGTGCCGAATTAGAGAAGAGATAGTTGAAGCAAAGATCAAATGAGATCACATTTTTTCCCTGTGATCTCGTCATCGTCTTAGAGCACATTAATTAAAATATTTTTTTTATTATGTATTATAGAGGATTCCTATTTACTTGCCTCCAGAGATTGTTCTCAAAGGTCCGCGGCAATTTCATTCTCCAAAAGTTCAAATTTCCTTGAATTACCCCTCCTTTTCGGCAATTCTTTGACAGCTTCCGCTAAGTTCCAATGATTCCGGCGTTTTTCAATGTGCAGAGCTGATAGAGGTTGAAAGCGAATGCCGTAACCATCATTTTTATGTGAACCCTTCGGACTGTAGTAACTAACACCCTTCCTGCTCCGAATACCCTTTTTATCACAGCATGAGGTCTTTCGCCCGGCGATCTTAAGATGCTGATCAACCGATTGCACTCTTTATCGAGTTCTCCTAGAGGCTTTTCTGTGGTCCTGCGCTTCATAGTGAAATCATTTCCTTTTGCCTGCACGCCGAAATAACCTCTGTCTCTGAGTACAACTTCTCCTTCAGTAGACAGATCGACCTGACTATCGTGCAGCTTTGCTGTGGAAGTCTCTATTCTACGTATTAGGCAGTAATCGATATCGCTTTTTTGGTGCAACTTGTAGCCGAAATGAGACTCATCTCCTTTTTTAGCCCAGGAACCATCTCTGCTGCGACGAGTCTTAGCATCGTCACCGCGTAGTTTTTTTGATGAACCAGGATCTGCTTCGATAAATGTAGCATCCTGAATCGTTCCGCGCTTAACTTGTAAACCCATAGCGTCCAGCTGTCTTTGAAGCTCTGCCCAGACTATCTTATCCTTCTCGGTAATCGCCATGCGTTCCCTGAATAACCATATGGTCCTGGAATCAGGGAATGGGTCAGGAAAACTAAGAAATGACATGAATGATATTCGGTCAGCCATTTGCCTTTCAACTTCAAGGTCGCTCAAGCCGTACCACTGTTGAAGTATCAGAATCTTGAACATCAGAATAACATCACAGTTTGGTCTTCCGCCTCTCTCACTCTTATTGTCATACATTTCTTCGAGGGCATAACGAATTGGTGACCAATATATCTTATCCGATATCTGCGATAGTCGAGACTTCTCTTGTTTTGCATAAAGCCCTCGCAGCATCCAAGTAGTAAAAGAATCCATATAATTAAATAGTATTATTAGTATATAAATTTTTCCATGCTATGCTTTTAAAGTAGGTTTATAGGAGTCCTCTATAGGAGGTTAATAATGACAAAATATGATAATATCAATATACGGGTTCCGGAATCGACTAAGAAATCACTAAAGCAGATGGCAGAGGCTAGGGGCCTCTCACTTAGCGATTTTATTTTGGGATGCATTGCCGATGGTGCCCGCCTGGAGAAAGAGAGACGGGAGCGGGTTAGGGGCTTAGTGAGTAAAATGGGAGTAATATAATAATTAGAATATACGGTGTTTAATTATGGAAACTAATAATAAACCAAACAAAATAAATGTTGACCCATTTATGAATGCAATCAATGCTTACGCATTCACATTTTTGCCAAAAAGCATAACAGGCAAACTCATAGAGAAGAGCGGCGATTATATCAAAATAGAAATGAAGAGCGGTAGTGTGATTGTTGCACATATCGACTCGCTGGTTAGCATTTGGCAACTCAGACAGAAGCCGGGGGTGGTCTAAATGGCTGGTTCTGGTTCTGCTCCTGGTCCTGTGGCTGATAATACTATTGGCAGTGTGATAGCGGAATTGAAAGGGGCTCTCATTGCCGATAAGGAGAGCAATGATCCAACTAGAGCACTGCATGGTGAAATATATCTAGCGGCTTTGGTTCAACTACAGAGGATTTCGAATATCGCTGCG
>PMNG01000047.1 GCA_003162615.1 Methanothrix sp.
CGTATGAGCCTTAAGGATCATGTGTGTTTAGGGCGGACAGGAAGTCACAAATATCGATCTGATCAATCCTTCTTATGATTGGTCTATCAACGAAAGTGCTCTCATTTTGCTAGAGTAATCTTGAAGGTCCAGGATTTCAAGGATTTGTTCTGGATCTTCAATCTCTTTAGTTACACTCTTGACACAGGTGACGGCCAAAGTTTTACCAATGTAGGTATATTTGTGATACCGTCTTCAGACGCGCGATCAGGCTCCCTCAGAGTATCAACGATCTCTAAATAGCTTTCACCAAACAGATATCTTTCGCAGATTGCCCTGGTCGTAATAAGAGCTTTGACAGAATCAGGATTCATCCCTTTTATATAGAGCCTAAACCCTGCCATTTCATTAAACTCTACCTTGAATGAAAAACAGAATGTTGCCTCGACAAAGACGAGAGGAATTCACAGTACATTACTGATCTTAAAAACCACAATCCCGAAGAAAGTTACGACCAGCGGCAGAATAGCCATGTTCAATGAAAGGGCCAGATGCTTGTTCCATAACTTTGATGCAGAAAGTATTTCCGATGCGCTGAGAAGAACAATCAAACATATCACTGATGCTACGCTGACCTCCGCCACACCGATTGAAGTAAACGTGCTAATTGCCGACGTCGTACTCATAGACGATGTTGCCACCGCTGACGTCGCGCTCATAATGGATGATAGCATGTAGAATTCCTATCCTATCTTAACCTAACTTATTGTGATGTTGTTGCTCATATATTAAGGTTTGCAGCCGCCATAGACGTTAGATCATCACCTCTTCTATCGCGCCTTTCTGAATTTACCGCAAACTTTCGGCCATTCGAGTAGTGCTGATTATTCTTTGATTTTGCCCGATCCTAAAGATAATCTTGGATCTTTTAATCCGAACGCAAGTATCCCGCCCAAGATCAGGGAAATGGCCACTATCGGCAGCAGAAGCCCACTATAAACAGGTACAATCAAAAAGAGAGAGACGTTTGTCATCCCGTGGGCCATAACAATCAGAGGCAGGCTTGCCGTTTTCAGGAACATGATGCCGAAGACCAGCCCCGCGCAGAAGGCGAACAAGATCTCAGCAGCAAGATGATACCCACCATGCATGAACCCAAATAGAAAGCTAGTAAAAAGGACTCCCTGTATCTGCCCCAGCCTCTTGCAGGCCACGGTTTGAATGGCAGATCTGAAAATAAACTCCTCTACGAACCCAACAAAGAAGATCATAACCACTGAGAGCTCTAAGAGACCCGCCATGCCAACGCTCTGGGTAAGAACCTGAGGACGAAGAAGGCTATACTCACCCCATCCCAAAAGCATCCCTATCGCGATTCCTAACGGCAGGTAATGGATCCCACGGAGGGTTAAGCCCAGCTCCTCGCGGCTCAAGCTTTTGTTCTTTATTATCAAATAAATTGGAAGGAACATGGGGGCATAGACCAAAGGATAGGAATAGAGGGTAATTTTGAAGAACACGGGCATGGCCAGGTTCAGGAGCCTGAAGAGAGGAAGAAGCATCAGGACAGGATAAACTTCGTTTTCTGTGTATGCAGCAGACAGCACTAAAAAGATGAGGTTTATGGCATGGATGGTGACTCCGGCATAAAGATGCCCAAAAAAGATCAGAAGCTCCGCTGCGGCTATTAGAGCACTGGATAGTATCAGGCCAAGGGACCCTTGATCCAATTCATGCCGTAACATTGTAATTCTACAGAGTTGCGCTTGAAAAGGGATAAATACTTTCTGATTGTCTCTTGACCCCATGAGACCAGCCGTCCTAATGTTTATCATCTTCTGCGTATCTGGGGCTCTGGCCCAGAATTACAACAATTATACTCTGCCCACTTACCCAAGCATGAGCGGTGGCTGGTTGGCACTCGGAGGTGCTAACGACGTATTGATGCCCCATATCAACCTGAAAATGCCTGAGGGGAACTGGACCTATCCTTACGATTACTATCCTGTTTTTGCAAGGAATCAGAACGTAACTGGAACATTCTTTGGAACAAGCCGAACAGCTGGCTCAACCATCGGCGTGATCGTCCTGAAGTTGGACACTTCCAGCTTTCAGGAGGCTTTGAGGGAGCTTTATAAAACCGAGGCCTTTGACAGGGTTGAACCTACAGGATTCAAATCCATAACCCTCAATGGCACTGGAATTGGGCACTTTTCCATAAACTGCCTAACATCAGGTTTGTACGTCTTGCTCGTTGTGGACCTAAAAAAGCTGTCAGTCCTGTCGGCTCTCCCTATGTTTGCAACCGATGACGAGATATCCGTGGAATCGCCAGATATAGCTGCGAAGGGTGAAACGCTGAAGGTGAAGATCAAAGTTCTTCAAGGCCAGAGGAACATCTCCAGAATGTACGGAGCTGCCATCGTTTCATTGGAGACTTACAGAGCTGCAAGCATCAACACTAGCAGCAACGGGTTAAAAGATAAAATGACCTCAGTAATTAGCTTAGGAAACAAGTCTCTGAAGCTCGTTGGAGAGCCTAAGATATCTCAAACGATAGTGGATCAAATCTTGCCCATCCTTCCGGATGACAGCGCTCTAGCCATGGCTGAATCCAACAAGACCGAGTCGGAGATGTACCTTATCCACGATGGAGACTGGAAACCTGGACGATACGTTTTGACCTGCGGCGTCTACTCAAACAATGGCCTAGGCGGAATAAGACAGAAGATAATCGAGATGGTTTGATTTGAAGCTAATAGCCTTCCTTGCGATCTTGTCCCTGGCCTCGACTGCCTGCGCCTTTGATGTATCGTCATCCAATCCAGCCCTTGGCGACAAGGTAACCCTGACAGGCACGGCCAATCCAGGTCAAAAGGTCGATTTTCAAACAAGTTTCCAGATGGATCTGCCGGTGAATTCAGGCAAGTACGAATACGTAGCAAATGGCGTTGATATCCCCCAGAAGCCTAACCAGTTTGCAGTAACCGCCACTGGTATTAAGGACCTCAACGTTGGGGTCAAGATAGGAATCTGGATCTCCAAGGGGTTCACCGCAACCAACGGAGTGGCAACGGTATCACACTCTGATGTGCCTCCTGGAAGGTATGACCTCAAGGTGTTCGGAGAAGCGGTGGATGGAGGAAGAAGCGTAAATCTGAAGGTAGCTGCTGAGACGGCAGTTAATGCTGATACGGCAGGGAGATACAGCCTCGACATCGATACCTCAGGCATACCTTCTGGCGCCTACAAGATCGAAGGGGCAGGAGAGACCAAGATAATTCAGGTGGGTGGAGTTGAGGAAGCGCCAAAGGTCGAGGAGAAAACTGCCCCGGCGTCGCCATCTACACCAGTTGCCAGCACAGAAACTGGATCAGGCTACAGTGGATCTCCTTCAGGCAAGGAGACCGTTGCAAATTCCGTTCCGCAAAAGACGACCGAGAATGCATCAGGTGGGCAGAACATGAGCAGTTCCCAGCCACCAGCCGGTCAGGAAAAAGGGTTTATTGGCTGGCTGCAGGATTCTCTGCAGGGAATTCTCGGCTAAATAAATAGAGGATGACGGAGATATTTGATCGGATGGAGAAACTTCCGGGAGACCTTCTGGCGGCAGCAGTGCTATCGGTTCTAACCTTGTTCTTCACCCTGGTGCAGCCACTTGCTTCTCTGCCGGTCAGGATACCTCTGGGCCTGGTCATGGTGCTTTTTCTGCCCGGGTACACTTTTATAGCGGCGCTTTTCCCTCGAAAGGACGACATTGATAGCATAGAGCGAGTGGCCCTGAGCTTCGGCCTTTCCATTGCCGTTGTGCCTCTGATAGGTCTGGGACTGAACTACACTCCCTGGGGCATCCGGCTTATGCCAGTGATCATCTCCCTTTGCCTGTTCACGGTTATGATGTCCGTCGCAGCTTATCTGCGCCGTTCTGCCCTTAATCAGGAAGAGAGGTTCTCGGTCGAGTTCAGGCAGTTTTTTAAGGCCATCCATAGCGAGCTAATAAACAACCAGAGTAGCCAGATAGACAAGGCATTGACCATAATTCTGGTTGTAACCATAATCTTATCCGTTTCGGCCCTGGTGTACGTTGTGGTGATCCCAAAACAAGGCGAGAAGTTCACAGAGTTCTACATCCTGGGCCCAGAGGGAAAGGCTTACGATTATCCCACATCAGTGGTATCAGGCCAGAACAGCACTGTGATAGTGGGAATAGTCAACCACGAGTATATCCCCGTTAACTACACCATGCGGATGGCCATCCAGAATTCGACGTTATCGAGCAGGGATATACGGCTGGATCACAATCAGACATGGGAGAAGCCGATTAACTATACGTTGCAGCGTGTTGGCAACAATCAGAAGCTGGAGTTTTTACTTTATAAGGAGTACAACTTTACTGCGCCCTACAGGGACCTTCACCTCTGGGTTAATGTATCGTCAAGGAGTGCGTTCAAAGGCAACGAGTCGATCAAGAACAGCCTGTCCCGAGCGAATTAATTCGGTATTGTTTTTCAACTTCGTAGTCTCAGACTGCCGCTCATTTCTGCCTTTCTCCTTTTTGAGATTCTCTATTGCTTCCCTGAACTCGATCAGGTCGTCTTGACATGTCATAATCTCGCCTTGCCTCGCTTGTTCTTAGCCAATATAACCAAAATGATTCGACCTGGGTCCCATCTTCCTTAGATTTTCGGCCT
>PMNG01000088.1 GCA_003162615.1 Methanothrix sp.
AGCCTTCCTGGGTCGAAACGATCGTCTCTACGTTCTTGTATCCGACGCCCTTTATTGATGCCTTCTCGTACATGTAGTTGGCTGCACCGGCCATGCCTACAAGGGCCATCGCAATAATTACCAAAACAACTAGTTCTTTTCTCATTTCGTTCCCACCTCCTTAGTCTATACCCTCATGCTAGGATCAAGCCGTCATGAGACGGCACTCATGATCCTCATACCACCACTCCACTAGGATAGTTCCCGGACTTGAATCCGGCGATGCATCACCGAAAAGGTGATGCTGCGATTGCCTTAATCAGCTATGCCTCCATGCAACAACTGAGGGCAATTAAGCCACCCTACGCGGTGTAGTGTACCTGAACACATGATTCACGGCTAATATTTGAGCATTTTGCTCAGGCACAGAAACTCTCAGTGGTTTAATAGCATATAAACGTATCGAGCTGATAAGATGTTAATTTATTATTAACTAATCTTGCAGAATATGATATAATTTTCAAGATGATAATCCTATTATCATTATATGTAATTTGGTTTGCCATTATGTTGAATTTATTTTCCTTGATCAATCCGGTGAACTTACTATAGGTCACTAAAGTTCAAATAGCGAACATAAATCAGCCAAAAGCATCCAGGGAAAGAGCTCATATGGTTATTTTGAAATAATCGTGGCATTAATCTGCAGTTGTTGTTGTCTCGATAGTAATAAGGGCCAATAAATCTCAAGTATACTACAAACCCCGTGATGCCTGCATTTGAATCTTACTTGCCATTATTGATGCCTCCTCCTTTCACGATTCTCACTATCCACAGTTCGATGGATCTATTATGTAGAGGCTGCAGGGCCTCAAATCTAATATATTCAATCCCTATAGCTTCACAAAGCTGGTTCCGCCCTGCTAATGATAACTACAATGCTTTAGATTCAATATCAATTGGAGGTTCAATCTGGAATATTCCTTAATAGCCTTCGGTTCTCCTGATTAGATAGGACAGAAAAGGCGAGCGCGACAAATAATTGGGCGGGTATTAATCTATCAAGAAAATGATCAATGCTCCGGCCGGGATTTGAACCCGAGTCTTCGGCTCGAAAGGCCGGAATGATTGACCGGACTACACTACCGGAGCACCTGTTTCCTAGAACGGACAAACCGCTGCTACAAGAGCCAAAGTTCTGTTGAGGGTCGATGGCCAACAAGTTTCAGCAGGCGGATTTCTGTTATCTGAATATATGTATGCTTTGCTATAGGTATAAAGATGGTAGTCCCGGGCGGATTCGAACCGCCGTCGCAGGCTCCAAAGGCCTTCAGGATTGACCACTACCCCACGGGACTTCCGATATTGATCTTATTTACACCAAGATAAGCTATCTGCATGACATATAGCATGACATATATATGGTCTTTCCACGAGACCATGAAACGTGAAGAATGACCCTAGATAGCTGGAAGCCACTGCCGCTTGGTGATACACTGGAGTATTAAATCATAAACCGGATACGCACCGGATGTTACGCGCCTCCTGGGAAATTGGATCTTACATCGGGGTCAGAGTCCTTAATATCCCGCTGAGATTGCTACAAGATGAGGGAGAAGGGACAAGCCTAGACAAGGATTTTATAGAGCTTTGACCTGAAGTGAAGAGTCACGCTCACATGAGAGGAGTAAAAATGGATTTTAGAGTAGTAATTTCGGACCCGAAGAACGGTAAAGCGTACCAGGTTGAGCTTAAGGACGCAGGAGCAAACAGGTTCCTAGGACACCACATCGGCGATAAGATTGATGGGGGGGTCCTGGGATTGCCTGGGTACTCGGTAGTGGTAACTGGTGGAAGCGATCGCGAGGGTTTCCCCATGCGAAACGATCTTCCCGGCGGCAGACGCCGAAGGCTGTTGGTAGCGAATGGTATTGGTTATCATGCCACAGCCGAGGGCAAAAAGAGGCGCAAGAGCATCCACGGAAGAGATATTTCTGCTGACGTCGGGCAGATCAACGTCAAAATTGTGGAGCCAGGGTCCAAGCCAGTGGAAGAGCTTCTAGGCGTCGCGACCAAAGAAGAGAAGACAGCTTAATTTTGACTATGCTGATCAGAGTTGATCCGCCCAAGTTCTGTCGCCCACCGCCTCGCTTATAAGACCAGGGGCGGCCCAACAACCAACTTCAGCTTTGAGTTTTGCCTAAAAGATCGTGCAATGCGCCAAAAGCCGAGGGGATTTGGCCGCGCATTATGGATTTCATCTGATATGGGTCGAGAGCACCAAAGAGGACGTCCATCAGTCTGTCGCTGCGCATGACCACATCAACCATTCGTCTTATTCGCACTGATCGCGCAAGCTCCTTGCCAATTTCGTTGTCGATGCGCAGCCTGTAACTATCAAGGGTTGTCTGGCCTTTTATAAATCCGGCTGCAACCTCGCCGGCGATCTTTCCCGCCACCATTGCCAGGGGAATGCCCCCGCCGCTGGTAGCCATAACCTGGCCTGCAGCGTCTCCAGCTAAAAGCACATTGCCTATCTGGATCGAATCAGGCATCCCGCCAGCAGGAACACTTCCGCGCATGACCGCAAGGGCCTCTCCACTCTTGAGCTTAGGTCCTGCTACTGGATGGTTTTTCACGAAATTCTCTAGCATCTGCGGCAGCTTGGCCCCTCCCAGGTACGATGACCTAACGCCTACACCCACGTTGGCTGTGTCGAATCCCATCGGAATAATCCAGGCGTAGCCACCGGGCGCGTACCGCAACCCAAAGTACATCTCAGCGGCATCGGGATCGATCTCCACATCCGCCATCTCGTACTCCATGCAAATTCCTTGATCCCTCTGTTGGGAGCCTATCGACCTGGCTATGCTTGAGTGAGGGCCGTCAGCGCCTATAACCACCCCGGGCGTTATCGATCCTCGGAATCGGCCGGACAGGACAAGGTTCGGCTGTGAAAAGAGTGCCCTGGTGGCGGGAAGAACCCTTGCACCCGCCCGAGCCGCCCGGAGGGCAAGGTACCTATCGAAGGATCTGCGATCCACAACTCGGCCATCGACTGCGAACTCCTTCCAGGCACCAGAAGGCGCGTACACCCTTTGAAGCCTGGTCCTATGAAGGATGCATCGTTCCGGCAACTCCTCGAGTGTTGCAGGAAGCTTGGCACACGGCATCAGTACCTTCAGCTCGCGGGCCTCTGGAAGAAATCCGCCGCACTGGACAGGTGTACCAATCTCCGCCTTTCTATCGATCAGGACAACCTCAACACCTGCAGCTGCCGCAGTCTCGGCTGCAGTAGAGCCAGCGGGTCCTGCTCCCACCACTGCGACATCCGTCTTCATGATTTTGATGGAGATGCGCTGAGCCCAAACTCGATCAAAGCGTCCTCTATCTCCCCATAGGAAACGTAAAGCTCATCCTTCAGGCGGTCGATCTGGGCGACCTTTGGCTCTGCAGAAAGCCAGATCTGGTGAAGATCTCCTCGAACCATCTTGATGCAAGCCAGCATGTCTGCCTGGGAAAACCTGTAAACGATATGGCTGCCTGTAGGGGTGTACCATCTGGCTTGCATCGATTTCAGTCGCTCAACATAACTGTCCCAGTCTAGCTCGCCGGAAATGTGAGCGCCATCAGCCCTTACCGGCTGGAGGTCGATGGAGAGGTTCAGGTGAGCCCTCTCTCCGGAGATTTTCTGGCTTATTTTTGCCATGACATCGCGATAAAGGGCACTGTTCTTGTCCACGTGGAAGCTCTGACTTGTGAAGACCCTATTCTCAACCTCGGGGAAGAAAGGTGCCAGCCTTATCGCCTCAGTTGGTGGTGTGGCTAGGGATACTCCGACGAAGAAAATGGCGCTCAGGGTTAGACCTACCAGAACACCATGCTCGGTGAGAAAAGGTGAGACGGTGTCTAGCGATTTGTGGAGCCAGAAGATCTCGTAGAGGATGAGGGCGATCTGAGTGCCGCCTCCGACGATCAAGGCTGCCAGTGCTCCCCACTTGGTGGCGCGTCTCCAGTAGAGCCCGCCGATTATTGGGAAGAAGTAAGAGGTAGTGCCTATGACAGTGGCAATTATCACAGCCTCCATAATGCTGTCCAAGTTCAGGGCTATAGATGCGGATAAGGCAATCATGACCACTATCAAGGCCCTGTTTATGGTCAACATCTCTTTCATTGTGGCCCCAGGCTTGATGTGCCTCTGTACCAGGTCCCTGGAGATGCAAGAAGCTCCAGACGTGGCAAAAGTTGATGTGCAGGACATGCACGCAGCGAGGAACCCAACGGTGAGCAGGGCCAGGATCAACGGTGAGACGTTATCGCTGATGAACTTCGGGTAGAGCATCTCAGCCTCAACCTCGCTCGTTGGCATTGGATACAGAGCGCTCAGTCCTAGGGCCGTCAAGAAGCAGCACAAATAAATCAGTCCCATTAGCCCGGCACCCAAGATCAGGCCTCGCCTTGCTGATTTTTTGTCGCGAGCCGCCCAGATCTTCTGCCAAGGGTCCTGCTCTGCGACCCAGCCGGGCAAAAGGGCCATTTGAAACACCAACGCACCCATGATTCCGCCCATGACAAAGGGGTTCCACCAATCCGGTCCTCTAGCAATCGCTGTAGCTGTGATTGACAAGCCTTCTCGTACAGGCAGCAGCAGAGCCATTATGGCGACGGATACCGCTAGACCCGCTAGCAGTGCATACTTAGGCAAGTCGGCCCAGACCACGGCACGAAAGCCTCCAAAGCTGACGTAAAAGGCCACCGAAATAGCCATTATCAGGATAGCATAGAGCGGCTTGATCCCGAAGAAGGTGCCAAGGACCAGCTTGAACCCTATGAAATCTGTGACCGAGAAGAGCACCATCATGATTGTGATGGCCACTGCGACTGGCGCCCTTATCAGTGGGTCGTACCTAATCTCCATGAGCTCGGGCTGAGTCAACGCAGGGATATTCTTGATTCTTCCTGAGATGGCCGCAATTATCAACAGCGCGGCAATGTTGGGGAAGACCCAAACCCATATTGAGCCTACGCCGATGAGAAGAAATAGGCCGGTAGCCAGCAGCAATGCGCTCGCGTTGATCCAAGAGGCAGCCGTGGACAAGCCTATGATTCCAGCACCTAACTCCCTTCCAGCAAGCCAGAAGTCAGTGACCGATTTCTGCCTGCGCGATGTGAGAAGGCTGATGCCTATTAGCATCGATATGAACAGTGCAAGGATTACCAGGAATATATGATAGGGCTCCATCTGATCACTTCAGGCGGCAATGATCTGGGGGTATTTAACACATCGGACAGCTCGGCTTAATCGAGAAACAAATTGATTTGATTTAGATCAACTCTTTCTTTCTTCTTCAAAAATTTCGAAGTGACAAAATGATCACCAAATACTTAAATAAAAAATGCACTGGCTCTAAGGAGGTTGTTTGATGAGAAGCGACATTACCAAAGTCGGCGTAGAGCGCGCGCCCCACAGGGCTCTTTTTAAGGCCACTGGCCTAACAGATGAGGAGATAAAGCGCCCCTTCGTGGGGGTAGTGAACTCCTGGAACGAGTTTATCCCTGGCCATATTCACCTGGACAGGATCGGACAAGCGGTCAAGGCAGGCATACGGACAGCAGGCGGTGTGCCCTTCGAGTTCCAGACCATAGGTGTCTGCGACGGAATAGCAATGGGCCACGCCGGCATGAGGTACTCATTGCCCAGCCGAGAGCTGATAGAGGACTCCATTGAGATCATGGTCCAGGCCCACCAGCTCGACGGCCTGGTTATGATCCCGTCCTGCGACAAGATAGCCCCGGGGCACCTCATGGCCGCTGGAAGGCTGGACCTTCCGACCGTTGTTGTTACCGGGGGGCCCATGCTGCCCGGTTACGCGTGCGACAGGGACCTGGATCTAATCAACGTCTTCGAGGGCTGGCAGTCGGGAGGCGAATCCCTGGCCGTCCTTGAGGAGATGGCCTGCCCTGGTGCTGGCTCCTGCGCTGGGCTCTTCACTGCGAACACCATGGCCTGTCTGACCGAAGCCCTTGGCCTGAGCCTTCCTGGATGCGCAACGACTCATGCCGTGGATTCGCGAAAGATAAGGATCGCCAAAAGATCCGGTTCCAAGGTCATGGAGATGATAGAATCAGGCCTCACCGCCCGCCATATTGTAACCGACAAGGCAATAGAGAACGCAATACGCGTCGACATGGCCATTGGAGGCTCTACGAACACCGTGCTCCACATGCCGGCCATAGCCTCCGAGTTTGGACTGAACCTTGATCTTGAAATGTTCGACGAGATGAGCAGGGAGACGCCTCACCTAGTCAACCTTCGGCCCGGCGGTCCCCATCACATGATAGATCTGGACAGGGCGGGAGGTATACCCGCGATCCTAAGTAGACTGAAGTCGAAGCTGAACCTGGACGCGATGACTGTGACTGGTCGCACTCTAGGCCAAGAGATCGCGGACTTCCACCCAATCAACCCAGAGGCTAACGCCAAGGTCATCGCCACTCTTGATTCGCCGGTGCACCCTGAGGGCGGAATAGCCATCCTATGGGGAAGCCTGGCACCTGAAGGGGCTGTGGTAAAGCAAACTGCTGTTTCAGCGGCAATGCTAAGACACACCGGTCCTGCGGTCATCTACGACTCAGAAGAGGAGTCCATGAAAGGGATCGTCAACGGTCAAGTGAAGGCTGGAGATGTGGTGATAATCAGGTACGAAGGTCCAAAAGGCGGTCCCGGCATGAGGGAGACCCTCGCGCCGACGTCGGCCATAGCCGGCGCAGGACTGAGCGAGTCGGTGGCCCTCATCACAGACGGACGGTTCAGTGGCGGAACGCGCGGCCCATGTATTGGCCATGTCTCGCCTGAAGCGGCGGTGGGTGGGCCGATTGCCCTGGTCCGAACAGGAGATAAAATCAGCATAGATATTCCGGGACGGAAGGTCGAGCTTCTGGTGGACCCGGCGGAACTTAAAGAGAGACAGAAATCCTGGAAGCCGCCAAAGCCGAAGTTCACCGGAGGTGTACTGGCCAGGTACATGAACTCCGTGACCTCGGCCAGCAAGGGCGGAGTGCTCAGATGACTGGGTTGAGGTGTTTCGTGGCTGTCGAGCTGCCGAAGAACATGCGCGATGAGATCAGACTGATTGAGGATGGGCTATGTATGCCCGGATTGCGTTTAGTCAAGCCCGATCTCTGTCACATCACACTGAAGTTTCTGGGGGATGTACCTACGCAGAAGATAGGGAAGATCTGCGAAACGCTTCGCTCGGTTCGGGTATCTCCCTTCAACGTCGCAGTCTGCGGAATGGGAGCCTTTCCCGGGAGATCAATCAGAGTTGTCTGGCTGGGATTGGAAGGTGACTTCTCAGATCTTTTTCGCCAGGTAGAGGACTCACTGAGTCACTTAGGTTTCGAGCGTGAGAGACGAAAGTTCAGCCCTCACGTCACCCTAGGCAGGGTAGGAAGGCCCTCCCAGGAGTTGTCTGGTCAGATCGCGATCAGGCTAGAGAAGTTTGCCAAAGTCGATTTGGGAAGCTTCTCTGTGGACCGGTTTTTCCTGAAGAAGAGCACTCTGACCAGGGAGGGTCCCATCTACGAAGACCTCGCCGAGTTCCTTCTGCAACCTCCTGGATGAAGTGCTGAACACGGTCAGGCCCACTCCGTATGAGAGAGCCGAGCTGAGGATAGCTGCAGACGAAATTCTATCGAAGATCGTTGAGCTTGCCATGTCCAGAGGTATTGCTTGCCGGCCAATGCTGGTCGGATCCGTATCCCGATCCACATGGCTTGCCGGAGACCACGACCTGGACATATTCTTGGCAGTTCCCGAAGATGCCGACTTAGCTGAAGCTCTGGAGCTAGCCAGATCAGTAGCCCCTGTACACGAGGAGAAGTACGCAGAGCATGCTTACATCCATGCCAAAATAAACGGCTTCGATGTGGATCTAGTGCCCTGTTATCTCCTAAAGGACGCTTCCCGGATCAAGTCAGCTGTGGACAGGACCCCCTTCCATACTAAATATGTGTCCGAAAGGGTAAAAGGACTAGAGGATGAGGTTTTGCTACTGAAGCAGTTCATGAAGGGAATAGGAGTATACGGATCTGAGTTAAAAGTGGGTGGCTTTTCTGGCTATCTCTCTGAGCTGCTTGTCCTGCGGTACGGCTCTTTTCCGGTCGTCCTGGAGTGTGCATCCTCCTGGCGGCCCGGTGAAACTATAGACCTGGAGGCTCACTCCACAACCTCCCATCAGGATCCTCTTATTGTAGTAGACCCCGTGGACCCAAATAGAAATGTGGCCGCTGCACTGACACTGAATAGGATGTTCCAGTTCACCGCCGCAGCCCGCTGCTTCCTGAAAGAGCCTGATACGACGTTCTTCTTTCCCCCGGACCAGAAGCCGATTTCAGACGAAGACTTATTGAAACAGATACAAGAAAGAGGAAGCACACTCCTGCTGCTGGATTTTGAGGCACCTCCAATGGTGGAGGACGTGATCTTCCCTCAGCTCAGAAAGGCAGAGGAGTCCATCCGAGCCATGTTCAAGAGAAACGGCTTCTCGGTGCTCCGCAGCGACGTGGACTGCCATCCTGTAAACGGTATCACCCGGGCCAGGATGCTGTTTGAGTTGGATGTTTGGGAGTTGCCTCGGATCATCAGACGCCAGGGACCACCTATCTGGGAAGCAGAGCACTTATCCAGGTTTCTATCTTCGCACCCCAAGCCATCATCAGGGCCTTACATCGAGGATGGAAGGGCAATTGTAGAGATACAAAGGAAATATACTAGAGCATCGGATCTGCTGGAAAAAGAAGTTGGCACTCTTTCATTAGGAAGACACCTGACCATGCAGGTCCAGAAAGGGCACGATATATATGTGGGTTCCGAGCTGGTCCAAGTTAAGGATCAGGGATTCAGGACTTTTATGGCAGGATATCTGGTTGCCAGATTCAGGATGTGCTGATCATCTTGATTAGGCTATCTAAAGCAGCTCCAGTAGGCGCTCTGCACTTTCTTCACCTCTTCTATCCTCTTGGCAATACTTGGGTCCACACCCTTTATATTGGGCACCACACCCTGGAAGGCCTTAATCTCGGCCACAACCGCCTCAGCCTGAGCCTCTAAGTTATAGCCCCCTTCCAGGGTAGCAGCTAATCCACCCTGGCAGCAGATATCAGCTATCTCTTTAACAACGCCAGCCATAGCGCCAAAGCCGGCGGAGGTTAGTTTCATGCCGCCCAGAGGGTCTGCTCTGTGAGGATCATGGCCGGCGGATACTAGGACTATATCAGGCTTGAACTCCAGTGCAACAGGTTTCAGTATCTCTCTGAATGCCATGAGGATTCCCTCGTCACCTGTTCCCGATGGAAGAGGAACGTTGACCTTGGTGCCTTCTGCACCTTCAGTTCCTACATCGGTCATGCGACCGGTGCCAGGGTAGTGGGGAAACTGGTGGGTGGAGAAGTACATCACCATTTTATCGGAGTAGAATATGGCATTGGTGCCGTTGCCATGATGTACATCCCAGTCCACAATGAGGATTTTCTTTAACCCCTGGGCTTGGGCATGCCGGGCGGCAATAGCCACGTTATTGAATATACAGAACCCCATCCCACGATTGGGCATGGCATGATGGCCGGGGGGCCGTACAAGGGCAAAGGCGCAGTCGAAGCCGTCTATTACTGCGTCCACGGCCGCGATGGTGCCGCCTGCGGCCATCAAGGCAGCATCGTAGGAAGCCCTGGAGAGGACGGTGTCAAGGTCGAGGTGCCCTCCGCCCTGCTCACAGATTGACTTTACCTGATCAATGTACCTGTGTTCGTGGACCGCAGCTACTTGGTCTACGGTGGCCTGCTTTGGAGTTATGAACTCCACTTTAAGGTCTTCCGAATGGATCTTATCCAGGATGGCAGTGAGCCTCTCTTTTCTTTCCGGATGGGAGCCGGTATCGTGTTGGAGATAGATTGGATGGTAAACTACGCCAGTGGGTTTCATATGGGATTCTAGGTTAGCATGCATACGTGAAAATAGTTTCCACCAAAGGAGGTTTGGTCTCATTCATAGTTTGTGACATTATTCCAGCCATGAATTGCTTTGCTCATTTATCTTTATATATTCATTTAGTAAAATATATTATGTTTTTATACCTATAACCCATGCAAGCTGGTCAAAATAGTTGTCCGAGAGATTAAGCATTAAAGAGGCATAGGACAAAGTATTTTTATTCACATGACGCTCTCTCACCGCGCAACCTTTGATGCATAGAGATATGATTCAAAAATGGGATCAAAGGACCAAAAAAGATATAATAGGGAAATACTCTATCACTACCCAATAATCCCTTATGGGATTAGGAGGGTGATGTAGCTATATACACGTCTGAGAGTCGCCAGTTAGAGCTAGCGGTGCCAAGATGAGGGGTGCCATTACCTGCGGCATGGCGATCGAGGACCTTATTCGGGGAATAGTTATAGGAATATCAGACTGTATGTTGCAAACCGTATTCCGAAAGGGAAAATAGGAGGTTAAAAGATGAAAAAGTTGACCGCAATTATGCTCACAGCGATGATGGTTTTCCTCGCAACCGCGGTGGTTGTAACCGCGCAAGAAGTTGACGTGAGGGGAACGGTTACAAACGTGGGCGTGAACCAGTTCACCTGGGACAACTCCAGCTTCGCTGGATTCTACTATGATATAGACAAAAACCTTGGCGCTGAAACGTTAACCTTCAGGTTAACTGCTCCCACCGCAACGGGTGCAACGCTGAGCGACCAGCCGGATGCTAACAACGTCAGAGGCGTGGTTTACGAGACCAAAGCCCAGCTCAAGACCTTCAAGTACAAGCCTTGGGGCCAGTATGACGTTATTGGGTTCCTCGCAGACAAGTACTTCGCCGCATACGATCCGAATGTAACCGCGGACGTAACCAACGCAGGGGCGAAAGTAGCCTACCTCTACGACGCATCCAAGAACAGGAACCTCATGACAAACGAGCAGATCAGCAAGGTTCTAGTCGATGACAACACCGAGCAGACCATCACCTCGGCCAACCCACTCAAGCTCGAAGAGGGCTACCAGTTGGCCATCAAGTCTGTCGATGTCAAGGGCAACAAGGCCTACCTCGAGCTGTCCAAGAACGGACAGGTCGTTGACAGCGCAGTAGTTCAGCCGTCCATCGATAACGCCAAAATGGGAGACCAAACGTACTACTATAAGACTTCTCTCGGCGAGACCACTGACATCATCCAGATAGCGGTTCACTTCAAGAACGCCTTCGCTGGAACCGACACCAACATCGCTACAGTCGACGGAGAGTTCCAGATATCCGACACAGTGACCCCGCTCAAGTCTGAGCAGGCTTACGACAAGATGTCCATCAGGAACGTTGATGCTACCGGCATGACCGTCACCATGGACAACAAGGACAACCAGATTACCCTCAGCAAGAACAAGGACGTCGTCCTGATGCAGAACGTCCACATCAAGACTGCCGACCAGGATGGCACAGCCGCTACGCCACTAAGGTACTATATATACAAGGCACTCACCGCCCCCGGCTCGTACCAGCTGCGCGGTACAGTCTCCAATGTCATGCAGAACCAGGTTACCTGGGATAACTCCACGTTCTCTGGATTCTACTACGATATAGACAAGAACCTCGGTGCTGAAACATTAACCTTCAGGCCGACCCAAGCTACCGCCACGGGTGCTACCCTCAGCGATCAAACAGATGCCAATAACAATAGAGGTGTAGTTTACCAGACCAGTGCTCAGCTCAAGGCCTTTAAGTACAAGGCTTGGGGNNGGACGTTGCCGCAGTCAACGAATCTGTGGCCTACCTGTACGATGCATCCAAGAACAGAAATCTAATGACAAACGAGCAGATCAGCCAGGTTCTGGTTGATGACAACAAGGAGCAGACAATCACATCCGCCAACCCGCTTGTGTTGCAAAACGGCTATCAGTTGGCAATTAAGTCCATAGATGTTGACGGCAACAAGGCTTACATAGAGTTGACCAAGAACGGACAGGTCGTAGACGACAAGGTTGTCCAGCCGTCCATCACCAACTCCATGATGAAGGACCAGACCTACTACTACAAAGCGTCTCTCGGAGACACAACTGACATCATCCAGATAGCTGTTCACTTCAAGAACGCCTTCCGCGGCGCTGACACCAACATCGCCACAGTCGACGGAGAGTTCCAGATAGCCGATACAGCGACTGCACTCAAGACTGATCTGCAGTACGACAAGATGTCAATCAGAAACGTCGATGCAACCGGCATGACCGTCACCATGGACAACAAGGACAACCAGATNNCGCTGCGCCACTCAGGTACTACATATACAAGGCCGCGACCATCACAGCCGCCAATGCAACTAACGCAACGACCCCAGCCGCCGCAGCAGCTAACGTAACCGCTGCTCAGGCCGCTCAGACACAGGCAACTGAGAACGTCACCAATGCAAAAGCAGCTCAGAACGCCAGCAATGCCGCCGCAGCTTCAGCAGCCGCAGCTCCAGCAGCAAACGCAACGAAGCCAGCAAACGTGACAAAGCCAGCAAACGCAACTGCACCAGCAGCAGCCACTAAGACCCCCGGATTCGAGGGCATCTTCGCCATAACAGGCCTCATGGCAGTGGCTTACCTGGTACTTGGCAGAAAGCAGTAGATAGACAAAACCCTGGAGAGACAAAAACTCTCCAGAACCCTCTTTCTTTTTTGTGTCTTGAACTAACACCTAGTCAGATGGTTTTTTGGCGACCAATGACTATATCGGCTTTCCTTCACTCCCTTAGAATTCAATCTAGTCAAGGGGAACAAATCTATAATAAGCAATAATGCCATCATTAATTAGAGAAGTAACAATAAACACTGTGGTGATGACCAATGGCCAAAGAAAGCACTCGGGCGGCACAGTTCTGGAGCAAGGTGGATGGGGACGCACAGTGTATCCTCTGTCACCAGGAATGTAGGGTAAAACCGGGCAAGCGAGGATTATGCGGAGTGCGGGAGAACCAGGACGGAGCCCTGATGACCCTTGTGTATGGCAACCTAATAGCTGCCAACGTAGATCCCATAGAGAAGAAGCCCTTTTACCATTTTCTGCCAGGAAGCCAGGCCTACTCGATAGCCACCATGGGCTGCAACTTTCGGTGTCTTCACTGTCAGAATGCAGATATCTCTCAGACTCCTAAAGAGACCGGCAAAATAACTGGCCAGTACGTCTCTCCTGAGGAGGTGGTTGCCCAGGCCAAGGAATACGGATGCCAATCCATCGCCTATACCTACACCGAGCCAACTATGTTCTTCGAGTACGCCTACGATGTATCGGTGCTTGCCAAAGAGAGCGGCTTGAAGAACGTCTTCGTGAGCAATGGATACACCGGCGAGGAGGCTGCCAAGAAGATCATGCCCATTCTTGATGCCAACAACATAGACCTGAAAGGCGATGATGAATTCTACAAACGGGTCTGCGGAGCCAGGCTGGAACCTGTGAAGCACAACATCGAGCTGATGTGGGGCGCTGGCGTCTGGGTGGAGGTCACTACATTGATCATTCCAGGATATAACGATTCTGAGGAGCAGCTTAGAGGAATCGCAAAGTTCATCGCAGGAGTGAGTCCTGACATGCCCTGGCATGTCTCCGGCTTTTACCCCATGTACAAGCTAAGGGACGCTCCGTCAACAGGTATCGAGGCTCTTAGGAGAGGTGTACGTATAGGGCATGAGGCTGGACTAAAGTACGTCTACGCAGGAAACGTTCCCGGGGAGAACGAAGACACCAAATGCCCGGCGTGCGGTGAGACGCTGGTTGAGCGGTCTTCTTACCGAGTAATGAAGAACTCTGTTGTCGATGGTCACTGCCCCAAATGCGGTGCTGCCATTGCCGGAGTTTGGGCCTGACCGTGAACACTCCCTGCCTAAGGGCAAGGGCTTCTATCGCCTTTGCGAAGAGATTGTGTTCCCAATCTCAGAATATTGATAGCCGCATTCAGATCTCTATCCATTGACAGCTCGCACTGACGACAGCTGTGGATCCTATCAGATAGCGATTTTTCAACCAAGATACCACAACGAGAGCACATCTTAGACGTATTTTTTGGCTCCACCAGAACCACCCTCGAACCGGCGCTTGCAGCCTTGTAGGAGGTGATGGTCACTAGCATATTCCATGCTACGTCTGAGATGCTTTTTGCCAGGCTGTGATTATGTAGCATACCTTTGATGTTCAAATCCTCGAAGCAAACTGTACTAAATCGGTTAACCAGCATCCGGCTAGTTTGATGAGCAAATTCATATCGCTTATTAGCTATCCTTTCGTGGATTTGTTGGACCACCTTGAGGGCTTTCTTTCGCTCATAAGTCCCCTTTGGGGCCTTCGACAGTCTTCTTTGTGCGCTTGTAAGCTCCTTCTCCTCGGTTCTGAAGAACCTCGGGTTCTCTATCTTCTCGCCGTTGGAGAGGGTTGCAAAACTTTCCAAGCCTACATCGATTCCAACCACTGATCCATCTTTCCAAGGTGGTAGTGGAACATCATCGGTTTCAACGGAGAAGCATGCAAACCATTTACCTGTAGCAGATCTTCGAATAGTCAGCCGCTTGATCCTGCCATCTATCTGGCGATGTAGCTTGATCTTGATATCACCGATCTTGGATAAATGAAGTTTACCCTCATCAATCTTGAAGCCAAATTGCGGATACGTGAAGGAATCATACCATCCTTTACCGCGAAAGCGGGGGTAACCAGGTTCCTCTCCAGACTTAACTCTCCTGAAAAATGCTTTTAAGGCAAGATCTACTCGTTCCTGTACGTTTTGAAGAACCTGGGAGAACACATCCCCAAGCTCCTGCTTTTCAACCTTCCAGCTTGGAATGAGGTTATGGGTTTCATACTTCGATACAGATCGATGCTGGTTCTCCCAAGCATTCTTTCTGTATGCCAAAGTTTGATTGTATGTCCAGCAACACAAATCCAGCGTTCGCCCCATCATAGTTCTTTGAGATTTCGTTGGATAGAGCCTGAATTTGTATGTCTTATGCAATATCAGACTAAATGCTCTAATAGCATAAATAGGTATCTCCAGAGGTGTCATAATGGTCAGACTCCGCTTTCATCCAGTTCCAGCTAACGCTGGAATTCTCGTCAATTCTCCGAGTTAACACTAGCCTGAAGACTGAGGTCTTCCAGCCCAACGCTCCTGACCATAAATTTAAGTATCTTACGTACCGGTCGATCTAACATGCCATTTTGCAGCGTCGAAGAGGCTATTGAAGAATTGAAGAAGGGAAACTTCATAATCGTGCTGGACGACGAATCCAGGGAGAATGAAGGCGACCTGATCATAGCTGCGGAGAAGGTCACTCCTGAGGCAATCAACTTCATGGCCAGGTACGCCCGCGGGCTGATATGCATGCCCATGACTGCCGAGCGGCTGGATGAGATCGATCTTTCTCTCATGACCGCTCACAACACAGAGTCTATGGGAACCGCCTTCACTGTATCAGTGGACGCCAGGCACAACACTACTACCGGCATCTCTGCCTTTGACCGAGCTACTACCATTCGAACGCTTATAGACCCGGCCACTACCAGGAACGATCTGGTCACTCCAGGCCATCTCTTTCCCCTGCGGGCAAAAGACGGTGGTGTGCTCAGAAGAGCCGGCCACACCGAGGCGTGCATAGACTTTGCGAGGCTGGCAGGTCTGTACCCCGCTGGGGCGATATGCGAGATAATGGCAGACGACGGCACAATGGCCCGGCTTCCTCAACTGGAGAGTTTCGCTGCGGAGCACGGCATAAAAATGGTCACAACCGAGAGCCTGATCAGGTACAGGATGAAGAGGGAAAAATTGATCCAAAAGGTGGCCGAGGTCAGCATGCCCACCGAGTATGGGGATTTCAGGGCCGTGGGCTACGAGTCCGTGATAGACGGCCAGTGCCACGTTGCTCTGGTTGCAGGCGATCCCACGGCCGATGATGCCCTGGTGAGAGTGCATTCAGAATGTCTCACGGGCGACGTTTTTCGGTCCAAGCGCTGCGATTGTGGGGAGCAGCTTTGTCGCGCTCTGCAGCTAATCAGCGAGAACAGGAATGGCGTTCTGCTATACATGCACCAGGAGGGCAGGGGAATTGGCCTCGCTAACAAGCTCCGGGCCTACATGCTCCAGGACCAGGGCAGCGATACAGTTGAGGCCAACCGAAAGCTGGGGTATCCAGCAGACCTTCGGGACTACGGAGTCGGAGCCCAGATCCTGGTAGACTTAGGCGTGAAAGAGATGAGGTTGCTCACCAACAACCCACGAAAGATAATCGGCCTGGAGGGGTATGGCTTAAAAATAAAGGAAAGGGTGCCCCTGGAAATCGCTCCCAACAACGTGAACAGGCGTTATCTGGAGACCAAGAGGGATAAGTTGCACCATCTCCTCCTCCAGCAAGAATGATCAATCTATAGTTATGCGTTTCCTGGAGGTGACCATCTCCTTAGGAAGGGTAATCTCCAGCACGCCATCGGCCAGCCTTGCCTTGGCCTCTTCGTTTTTTACCGCCACGGGCATCTTGACCGTCCGCTCGAACCTGGAATAGCTGCGTTCGCGCTTGTGGTAACCCTTCTCCTCGGTTTCTGTCACAGCCGTGCGCTTTGCGCTGACCCGCAGCTCATCATCGGTGACTGATATTTCCACGTCTTTTTTGTCCACCCCAGGTAGGTCCATGCTGACTACAACGGAGTCGTCGGTCTCCTTTACGTCGGCAAGGGGAACCATGACATCACCTTCGCCGATATCGGACTCGGCCATGATCTCGCTCATTCGCTGTTGGATCTTCTGCATCTCGTCCATGTACTTGGACTCAAGGTCTGTCAGACCAAGGTCTTGCATGAGCCTATTCATTCGCTTCTGAAGGCGCCTAATCTCGTCCGTCGATATCAAATTGGTCAATCCAATCACCCCTAATAGATAAGCGTGGACAAGTTATATTTCTTTCTATAGATATCCGGCTTGAATCTTGACAACCTCTGATGAGTCTTTGGCGCAAGCGTACTCAGCCAGGGGCTCCCTGTTCAGCTCCAGGAAGACGTGGCCCCAGGAGAACTTCGACAGTATCGCCTCGGCCTGTTGCGACATCCCCAGGATCACCAGAGCTGCTGCCAAGGCTTCCACTGTGGAAAGCTTGAACGGCTTGCCGAAATTGACCGGATTAGCGGCCACGAGAAAAGGCAATGCTCTCTCCTTGAGGGACAAACGCTGAAAAACCTCTTCTGCATGGGCCCAGCTGCAGTCCAGGGCAGCCAGCCCGTGCGCGTCCCTGTCTTCAGGAGAGAGGGCCTTCTCAGAGAAAGGGCTTAAGACCAGACAAGGCCGAAGATCGTTCATCCTTTTGGTCAGCCTAGCCAGGCCAAAGCGAGCCAGCTTCCTTCCGGTGCACTTCTTGGGATCGCACTGGTCGGCGTGATAGATCACCAGTTCCATTGATGACAACATACACCGATAATCCTATTAACATTGTGTTCGTCTCCCCTTCATCCAAAAAAGCAGGAGCAGTCTGATGAGCGAGGTCTCCAAAGAGTACAATTTCAATTCTGTAGAGGAGAAATGGGTGGATGCTTGGGACAAGTCGGTCTACTACTTCGACTGGGACTCGAAAAAGCCACAGTACATCATAGACACGCCCCCACCCTACCCCACGGGGGACTTCCACATCGGAAACGCCCTCAACTGGTGCTACATGGACTTCGTGGCCCGGTACAAGCGCATGCAGGGTTTCAACGTCATGTTCCCCCAAGGCTGGGACTGCCACGGTCTTCCAACAGAAGTAAAGGTTGAAGAAAAGTACCACATAACCAAGAACGCCGTTCCGAGGGAAGAGTTCAGAAGGCTCTGCGAGCAGATGACTAACGAGGCCATCACTCGGTTTAGAAAGACCATAAACCGGCTCGGGATATCCACGGACTGGTCCAACGAGTACATCACCATGTCCCCGGAGTACTACGTCAAGACTCAGCGCTCCTTCGTCCAGATGTACAAAAAAGGGTTGATCTACCGGGAGGATCATCCGGTTAATTGGTGTCCCCGTTGTGGAACCGCCATCGCCTTTGCCGAAGTGGAGTATGACCAGAGGACGACAACCCTGAACTACATGCGTTTTCCTGCCGAGAGCGGCTACCTGGAGATAGCCACATCCAGGCCTGAGCTACTGCCAGCCTGCGTAGCAGTAGCAGTCAATCCCGGGGACAAACGGTATGAGAAGCATATAGGAAAAGATGTAACCGTCCCACTGTTTGATTATAAAGTGCCTGTCATCTCCAACTCGGCCGTTGATACCAAGTTCGGCACGGGCGTGGTCATGATCTGCACCTTCGGAGACAAGCAGGACGTGAGGTGGTGGATGGAGCACCACCTTCCCTTGCGCCAGGCGATAGACCGCAATGGGAAGATGACCGAGATCGCCGGAGCCTATAAAGACCTCTCAATCAAAGAGTCCAAAGAGGCAATAACCCGGGACATGCTCGACCGAGAGATAATCTTCAGGCGAGAGCCTCTAGAGCAGAACGTAGGCTTGTGCTGGCGGTGCAAGACCCCAATTGAGATCCTCTCCGAGAGGCAGTGGTTCGTTAAGATAAACCCGGAGGAGATAAAGAAGACCTCGGGAGAGATCGAGTGGATACCGCCCCACATGGAGACACGCCTCAAGAACTGGGCGGACTCTGTGGAGTGGGACTGGTGCATCTCCAGGCAGAGGATCTTCGCCACGCCTATTCCTGTCTGGTACTGCAACAGTTGCGGCCAGGTTCTAGTAGCTGAAGAGGAG
>PMNG01000058.1 GCA_003162615.1 Methanothrix sp.
CTTTGTAGATCTAGACTTCCGCTAACTGGAATTATGTGCTGATCCGGGCCAATGAACAAGTCCAACCTTTGCTACTTTCTTGATGACTTTACTGGCACCTGCGTTTGGGTCGGCATTCAAGAAGCTACTGATGCTCGTAGTGAACTGATTGCCAGATGACATGCCATCTGGGTCCTTGCTGAATTCGGCATTCTGAAAAATCCCGGGATTTACGCCGGAAAGATCAATTGCAAGTGGGTTGATCCAAATGTAATTTGGGTCCATCGGTTTCATCATGGATGCATTGTAAAGTTGCTCAATTCCATAATTCGTATCTTCGTCTGACGACAATTCTGCAATAGCAGGCGCTACTAAGGCAATCAGAACGGCCACGATTAGTATTTCAGAAATTTTTTTCATGTAACACCTCTGGGATATAACCTCTTCTCAACCCTTAAGATTGTTTTCTGTTTTACGGCAAATGACGAGAATAGCTATTAAGATCATAAACTTTGTGGTTGCCTTGCACGTCAATTGTCAGGAGGGAGCTGGGAGGATGCGATCCAAATATGCAGTACCACGTGTGATCTATTCTTAGAGCGATGTGGTAGCACTTCATGATATGGGGCTGGTTTGTCTGTTACGAGAGGCAGAAAGAAAGAAGGTCGCGAGTTTTGGCATAATGCCTACTTGAAGACTGAACCTGTGAAATAGACCGACAACCTTGAACCATCAACTACGATTTCGCTTACTTCCTCTTCTGCATTCTCATTAATAAAATGTTGATATGATTCGATTTTGTCATACAAACTTCACAGTCCTGATTCCAAATGGGAGGATCGGTCAGATTTATTCAAAAAAGAGGGACGATTCGCTCTGTGTACCCCTAAAGCCTATTTTACGATGGTTATTTTCGTGATATCCTTGGATGTATTTGTGGTGACACTGGATGTAGTTGTTATTGCGTTAGTGGCTTTATTTTCTGATCCCTTAGTAGAAGTAACGTTTGGCTTTATAGCACTTGTTATAACCTCAGGTGTTCTGGGGCTTACAACTGGATAGGAATACTTTGATACAACCTTTCCAGAGGCATCCTTCAGGATCGCTGTGTCTCCAGTTCTGCTCCAGAGGACTGAGCTATTGTACAGATCAGTGGAGTTAGGCTTACCAGCGTTGGAATGCACTTTGACTTGGGCACCTGGTTTCAGAACGAAGCTCGTTGGGAATGCATAGGTGATATTCTCCTTATTCATCAGCTTCCATCCGGTGAAGTTAACATTAGATGATCCATTATTCGCTATCTCAACCCACAGATCTGCCGTCGCGTAATTGACGCTCGATATGGAAATACTGCTGGTCATGTTTGTTCCGACATTTGACGACGTCTTGCTTGAAACGTTAGCTTCGCCATTTGCGACAGCAACCATTCCAATCGAGAGCGCAAAGAGGACTGCTAGAATTGCCAATCGGCACATGTATATTTTCAAAATGTTCATTTTGAGCACCTCCTTTGGTTAATATGTTCCTAAACTACTATTTAAGTTTTTCTAAAAAATCTCGACGTACGTCGATAAGTCGATAAGTTCTATGCCTAATTATTGTTGTACTCCTGTCACCTTCATTCTTGCTCATAAGGGTTCGAGTCCGAGAGCTAAAGGGAAGTCATGAGTTTTAATCGAGAAATTTAGAGGAAAAAACAACAAGACGCCCAAACTATCTAAATTAACGTTCGTGCGTGCATAAACGTCTTTCAGGCCAAACAGGCCGGATGATGATGAAATAGATAGTGCTGGACTCCAAGGATGATAGGTCACAGGTCAATCTTCCTGAGAAGTGCGTAGGCTGCGGTACCTGCGTTGCAGCCTTGTCCTAAAGGCGCTTGTAATTGTAATCGGCTCAGTGGACGCAGTAGCCCGAGGACTGAATTTACAAAGACTCCATCGAAAGAGGAAGAGCGAGTGCATCTTCCGCTCCATCTGCGTTCGCGTCTGCCCTTCCGGGGCTCAGGAGGTCAGGACCAGAGGCTTTACTGAGACTGATGAATCCTACCAACACGCGGGCCTTGAAAACCACGAGACGGTAAATAAAATTGTATGCGCTGCGGCTGGTGTGCCCAGGTCTGTCCTGTCTGCGCCATCTCTTTTGAAGACAAATTGTAGACGATTAATGCCACCTGCCTTTTCTTCAACTTCAAAGCCGTAGTTAACAACATTTATAATGTTGCCGCGTATGTTACGTGTGATAGTAGGTTGGTCAGATGGCTGCAGCAATAAAAAAAGATGTAGCAAACCGCCCAGAAAAAGACCTTCTTGAGGATGTCGATGAAGCTTGGGAGGAGTACAAACTGGGCAAGGGAAAGCGAATTGCCAGCGACGAAGAGCTAGATGCATTTATAAACAGCCTTTGAGCATGGGAAGGGAAAAGAAGCTCACCGAACCTGATCAACCGTACGACCTATTCTTTCCCGATACCGTCAAGGACCAGTTGGCAAGAGTCAAGAAGAAGGACAAGACGCTGTGCGAACAGCTCAGAAAGCGATTCAAGAAGCTCCGTAAGAATCCTGATTGCGGTGAGATCCTAAGTCATGACAAAGCTGGCTATAGAGAAGTGCATATCAAAGGCCATTGGGTAATCATATATCGCACAGATTACGACACTCATACCATTGTTATCGTAAAGATCGGCATTCATGATAGAGTTCTCGAGCGATGATACTTGGCGCTCAGCTCTCGACGCGTGCTATACCATTAGCCGATTGCCCGATGATGCTTGATGCCTGTAGACTTAAGCACCGGGTACACCATTCATCACTCAAGGTTATCGAACTCTTCCATCTCTTCCTTTGTGAAGAACCAGGGACCAATTGGCGGCTGAACTTTCAAGAATGACGGCAATGCTGCCCTTTGGGTTTGGCTGATCTCAGAGATACTGGATCGTCATTCAGTCTCCGGTCTTGTTCACCCTTGCCGATACGATATCAACACCTTTGCTAATCACACGCCCGGCGTTCAGGCCGGTAAAATAGAGCCGTTTTAGATCTTCGGCGTTCACATTGCGAACATCGCAAAAGCCGCGCTGGGTAAGGAACTGCTCAATCTGATCTTCATCAATCCCGAAAATAATCTCCTCCCCAATCACTCGCATTAGCCGCCGTATCTTCCTCATCTCAGGACCGCGCAGGGTTTCGTTGGTGAAATAGTCAAAGATCACCGCGCTGCCCGGCCCGGAATGGTTGGCGATAAACTCAAGCGTGCTGTNNGTGCTGTCAACCCTTCTGCCGTAAGGTACCCAGTCACGCCCTGCCAGATGAACAGCGTTTTGCCATGCTCATTGTAGCCGCTGGAGGGAAGGCGCTCGGCG
Source organism: Methanothrix sp. (assembly GCA_003162615.1). GTDB lineage: Archaea > Halobacteriota > Methanosarcinia > Methanotrichales > Methanotrichaceae > Fen-7. The sequence goes on from PMNG01000058.1 coordinate 3,340, forward strand.
AGCGTCTGGGCATTGAAATCTATCGGAACAAAGGTGACGTGATCGGGCATTGGGTCGATGATTTTCTTCAATCGTTTCAGCTTTGCTTCCTGCGTAGCCGGATGATCGACTTCAAACACCCTTGCCTTCTCGATTCCCTCGATGCGGTACGCGCGCGTATCGAACCCGGCCCCCAGGATGACGACCTGATCGAGCCCTTCTCTCAAGCACGCCTTGAGGAAATCGTCGATGTATCGTTCGCGGGCAGTGATGAACTCGATCGCCCCCGGGAGAATCTTCCGTATAGACCGGAATCAATCGTCAGTTTGCTGAGGAAAAACTTATAGCTCGGGATTAGCGGGCAATTGGATCGTAGCAAATCCGCGTTTCTTCCGGTCTTGACGTCTCTATGGCACGAATCAGAGCCATGCCCTCGGCTGTGGTACTGGATTGTTTTTGTCTCATAAGATCTCCCTAGACTATTGGCGTGCCGAGGAACCTCGTAACGAGGGCAGCCAGCCCAGGGAGGGTGAGGACGTTGTAATGCGTCATGCCTGGTAGAATGGCGAGCCATGCTGCTGGCCTCAAAGAACCGTCCAAACCTGCATCCCTCTGGCCGCCGCCGAGTATCTCAAAAGAACTCCATTACGTGCGCCGTTCGAACGGCATCCGCATCTGCGAAGACTATCATCATAGGCGCCTTGATAGTAGCGACATCCTTCGACCAGTCGTAGTTCTGCCTCAGCAGGTCACCGAGCTTGGTGAAGAGCGTTGTCCAATCGGCTTCAGGATATAGCTGGTTGAGTGAACTCTGTTTCATGAACTTAGCAGCCTGCGGACCCATTTGCGCCATGTTTTCCAGTACCTCTGGATACCATCCAATCCGTTTGATAGGAGTCGAGACTAATACGAGCCTGTGGATCACGTCCGGGTGCCGAATGGCGATCTGCAGTATAACACCGCCGCCAAGCGAGTAGCCCATGAAGTCTGCCTTTTCGATGCCGAGATGCTTCATCAGCGCTGCGATGTCGTCGGCCATCAACTCAAATCTGAGCGGCCGGTCGATGTCGGCAGTTCGCCTGTGTCCGACTGGCATCCAGGCTCCAGATGGTAGCATCGGAACCTCGAAAAAGAGCACCGTGTCGATTTGGTAGGAAAGGTCGTGGAAATTTCCCCGCCACACCGTCTTGTTTTGACGTGGGCTCTTCCGGCCGATTAAGCACGCGAGGACGAGCACACGAGAGTCACGTTCTCGATTGAACCGATTCGCGGTGTAGTGCATCTGACGGTTATTCACGATCGCCTTGAGCCCGGCTCCGAGATGCTGCAAGGAATCACTGATGGTTGGCCCAAGGTACTGTCTAGCCTTAAATCCCTGCTGGAAACGGGAAGGCCACTTCCCACGTTGTGGTAGACGGCCGAAGCAGATCTTCGAAAAGTAAAGCGATTGAAGTGAAGAATTTCCGCTAGGAAAGCCAGTATACAATTTCCGCAATCGTTCATGTAAAGCCTCTTATGCCAATACTCAATTGTCTCATCTTATGTTCAAGCTTGGGGAATATTACGAGGACGAGGCCAGGTCGATTGTAAAATATCTGAGGGAAGCCAAAATAAAGCTAGAGCAGAAAACTTACCTTTGCGCCACAGCCGAGACTGCCGATTACCTTGAGGGCAGGCTCAGCGAGCTGAAAGCGGTGGTAAAGAATATCGAGACTTATGAGGGTTTCCTGGCGGTTCTAAAGACTACACTGGCCAAGGGAGCAAAACCCGATGATTTTAAGGATTTGTTCTTAACTGAGTTAGACCCAAGCTGGGTGAACAGAAAGGACAGGTTTGGGGAGATCGTCGAGAAGCCATCCGGGACCTCCGATGAAGGGAGGGCAGCAGAAGACCGCGATAAGCCAGACGAAAAATTGGAGGATCTCGACTTAAAGAGCATTGCAACATCGGTTGTCGCCTTTGATTTTGCCCTCGCTACTCTTTCGCGAAACGATATAGAACCCGGAGAAGATGTGGGAGACCGTCTGGACGATCCGATTTTGCGCATCAGGGTCAATGAGGTGGATTATAAAGACAGCGATCTTCTTAGGAGTACTGTATCGGTTTTTCTTGAGAAACGATCGGAACTGTTCATCGACGAACTTACTTCGATTCTGTTTGAAGATCTCGACGAGGAGTTTGAAGTGCACTATCCGGAAGAACATCTGCGAATCATGACGTTGGGGATGCTCATAACCGATATGGTGGAAGAGCCCTCTCCGGGAAAGATTGACATGCAGGCCTTTTCCGAGAGATGCATCATAGAAATGGAAAAAGATGGAGACATACTGGTTATTGATGGAGAAGAAACTGCCGAGGAGATCGCCAGGGTTCTTGAGAAGAATGGGATAATAAAGCTCAAGGGCGAAACAATCAAGTGGAAGAATCAGCCAAAGGTGGAGAACCGATGATCTACAGATATGCAGATGCTGCTCCGGTGGAGGTGATGCCTGGCCTCCTTCGCCGAACTCTCGTCACAGGTAAATCGATGATGATCTGCGAGTTCACACTGGATTCAGGAGTGGAGATCCCCCCTCACGCACACCCGCATGAGCAGGTGGGATATGTGGCCTCTGGAAAGGTCAGGATAACCGTAGGCGATGAGAGCTTTGTTCTGGGGCCAGGCGACAGCTACTACGCTCCGTCAGGCGTGCAGCACGGAGCACAGGTCCTGCAGAAGGCTGTGGTTGTGGACACCTTCAATCCGCCGAGGGAGGATTACAGGTAGGGTTAGTGATTGGAGTCTATAAGCAATCGTTCTTAATTGATGAATGAGTCGGATCAGATCGGTATTTGAAAAGGTTTCTTAGGTTTCTCTTTTATTGGCAACTTAAACTTAAGATCCATTACTTGTCTGGCCCATCTCAATTCAGCCTCCCAAAACTTTATCATAATATATGAGCGATAAGATAGCATCCACGAGTAACAATCAGGATTTATAGTTATATTAAAGGCGCAAAAATGCTCGATGAAGACCAGGACATATGGAATGAGGCGGACACCTGTCGCAAGTATGTCACTCCAGGACTTGTGCAGGCAGGTTGGGACAACGAACCTCACTCCTTCACCGAGCAAGCGACCTTTACAGATGGCCGAATAATTGTTGTAGGGGATAAGCCCACTCGTCGAAAGCAGAAGCGAGCGGATTATCTTCTGCGCTATACCCGCGATATTAAGTTAGCCGTGGTGGAAGCGAAAAGGAAGTATAAGAAGCCCGGTGATGGGCTTCAGCAGGCAAAGGAGTACGCTGAGATCTTGGGCCTGAGGTTCGCTTATGCCACTAACGGAGAGGGCATAGTTGAGTTCGATTACACCAGCGGCTTGGAAAGAGAGATCGATACCTTTCCGTCGCCAAAGGATCTGTGGTCGCGCTACTGTTCTGCTCAGAGAATCGACGACGAAGCGACCAAGAAAAGGCTTCTGACTCCTAATTATCACATACCGGGAAAGATACCCCGCTACTATCAGGAAATTGCCATCAATCGGTCTATGGAGGCCATTCTACAAGGCAAGAGGCGTGTTCTGCTAACAATGGCAACGGGCACCGGAAAGACTTTCGTGGCCTTCCAGATATGTTGGAGGCTGTGGGAGTCAGGCTGGAACTCGCGGAACGAAAAACGTCGTCCCAGAATTCTATATCTGGCGGATAGAAATATCCTAATCGACGATCCCAAGGACAAGACCTTCACTCCCTTTGGAGACGCCCGATGGAAGATCGAGAACGGAGAGGCCATAAAGAGCCGTGAGATGTACTTTGCCATCTACCAATCTCTGGCCAAAGATGAGAACCGACCGGGCCTATTCAAGGAATATTCGCCGAATTTTTTCGATCTTATAATCGTTGACGAGTGCCACCGGGGAAGCGCAAGGGACGAAAGCAACTGGCGAGAGATCCTGGAGTATTTCCAGCCAGCCTACCAGTTGGGAATGACGGCTACGCCGCTGCGGGATGACAACCGCGATACTTACGCCTATTTTGGAGATCCCATTTACACTTACAGCTTGCGTCAGGGCATTGAGGACGGCTTCCTGGCACCTTATCGAGTGCACCGCATCATCACTGATGTGGATGCAGTTGGGTGGAGGCCGACACAGGGAGAAAAAGACCGATATGGTAACGAAATCCCTGACGGCGAGTACCAGACCAAGGACTTCGAGAAGATGATTGTCTTGCGGGCTCGCACTGAGGCAATTGCCACCCATTTGGCCGAGTTCATGAGGAACACCGATCGCTTCGCTAAGACAATGGTCTTCTGCGTGGACCAGGAGCATGCAGATGAGATGAGGCGGGCATTGAATAATCTCAACTCCGACCTGGTGCAGCAGTATCCGGATTACGTATGCCGGGTGACGGCAGACGAGGGAGACATTGGGATTGGGCACCTGAGCAAGTTCCAGGAGCTGGAGACTGTTACTCCGGTCATTCTGACCACCTCGAAGCTGCTCTCCACGGGCGTAGACGCGCCTACATGCAAGAATATCGTGCTGGCCAGGGTCATCGGTTCCATGACCGAGTTCAAGCAGATAATCGGACGCGGCACTCGTGTTCGAGACGATTACGGCAAGTTCTTCTTCAACATCCTGGATTACACTGGCAGTGCAACTCTGATGTTCGCCGATCCGGCCTTTGATGGAGATCCCATTGGCATCGAGGACGGAACCATCACAAAGGGCGGAACTGGAAGGGCGGGAGGCACGAATGGCGGTAAGGAAGAGACTCAAGAAAGTCCTGAAGCGGATCAGCCACGAAAGTACTATGTTGACGGCGGCCACTTTGAAATTGCCACTCACTTCGTTTCCGAGCTGGACCCAGATGGCAAGCAGCTACGTGTAATCAAGTTCACCGATTATGCGGCAGAGAAGGTCAGGACGCTTTATCCAACAGCAGCGTTGCTGAGAGACAAATGGGCCGACCTGGAGCAGAGGGCAGAGATATTTGCCGCCCTGGAAGAACGCGGAATAGACTTCGCTAGCCTGGCCAGGGAAGCCCAACAGCCGGAGGCCGATCCCTTCGATTTGATGTGCCATCTGGCATTCAATGCACCGCTGCTCACGCGCAGGCAGCGGGCGGAACAGCTCAAAAAGAAGAAGGCGGATTTCTTCCAGCAATACGGTCCGGATGCCAGGGCCGTACTGGACGAGCTTCTGGAGAAGTATTCGGAGCACGGCACAGCGCAGTTCGAGATTCCTGATGCGCTCAAAGTCCCGCCGATCTCCGAGCATGGAAATGTGATGGAGATTGCTGGCATGTTCGGCGGGGCGGAAAGGTTAAGGGACGCGGTGAACCAGTTGCAGACGCTTTTGTACGCAGCATAAAAATGGAACAGGAAGGACATGGCACGAACACGTAGATCAACAACCACCGAAGCACCGCTCACCACCGCCCAGCAGCTAGGCAGCATCATCAAATCTGCCCGAGATATCATGCGCAAAGACAAAGGGCTGAACGGCGACCTGGACCGCCTTCCCATGCTTGTGTGGATAATGTTCCTCAAGTTCATCGACGACATGGAGCTGATCAGAGAGCAGGAAGCCGCAATCAAGGGTGAGAAGTTCCGCCCGGCAATCGAGGCTCCTTACCGCTGGCGGGACTGGGCGGCCAAGGAAGATGGAATTACAGGCGATTTACTAATCGCCTTCATAAATCAAGACAAGGCGGTTCGGCCTGACGGCTCGGAAGGTCAGGGATTGTTTGCCTATTTGCGTAATCTTCAGGGGGCCAACGGCGGCGACCGGCGGGACGTGATAGCCACCATTTTTCGGGGCACAGTCAACCGAATGATAACAGGCTACCTCCTGCGAGATGTCATCAACAAGATAAACGGGATTCANNGGCGAGTTTTACACGCCCCGGCCTGTGGTCCGGTTCATGGTGGAGGTAATTGATCCAAAGCTTGGCGAAACCATCTTAGATCCGGCCTGCGGAACGGGCGGCTTCCTTGTTGAGACTTACAAGAAGCTGGAGCAGCAGTGCCATACAGTCGAGGACATGGAGGTGTTGCAGAAGCACACCATCTTCGGAGGTGAGGCCAAGCCGCAGCCCTACATGCTGGCCCAGATGAACCTGCTTTGCACGGTCTGGAGTTTCCGCAGATCGATCCAGGAAACAGCCTGCGCAATCCGCTTCGTGAAATGGGCGACAAGGATCGTGTGGATGTTATCATGACCAATCCGCCCTTCGGAGGCGAGGAGGAGCGCGGGATTCTTGGGAATTTCCCAGAGGACAAACAGACCTCGGAGACGGCCCTGCTATTCCTCCAGCTCATAATGCGCAAGCTCAGGCGTGCGCCCAAGCCTGGTCGAGCCGCGGTGGTCGTGCCGAAT
>PMNG01000015.1 GCA_003162615.1 Methanothrix sp.
GCGATATTCGAAATCCTCTATAATCTATGGGCAAAATTTTCTCCTCCATAATCATATCCATAATTTCTTGATCCGAGAGCATAGGCATCATAGGTATTTGTCCTATGCAAATTCGATCGATAAACTTTTCGGATAAGAATCATGACTCTGTATCAAGAGGTTCCAGAAGCAATATTTTAACCCGTTTTCCGATCCATTCAGGCGGCACATAAACTCTACCAGAGCTTCCGCTTGCTTTTACAACCTTTTCTATAACTTGATATGCTCTCACCTCTACCTTCATGCTCGCTTGCATTTATAAAATGTAGAAAACAACCATATAATAAATACTTTACGCCTGTATTTGTATATTTTATAGTCATATTATGATGAAACGTCATAGCAAACTATAAATAATGATGGCTATAATATAGCTATTTATGCCTTATAATGAGGAATTCAATCAAGAATACAGCAAACGCGTCCTTCGTGGGGCTCAGATAATCGAGAAGGGCATTGAGCCTAAGCAATTGACTCATAATAGTTTCGAAATTCCATCCCAAAGCAAAGATTTAAATTATATAGTAACCTGCTATGCTAACTCCTGGAGATGCACTTGTCCAGATTATCAGTTTAGGCATGTAACTTGTAAGCACATCCACGCCGTTACTTTGTGGCAAAAGCTCTCTAGGAAGCTAGAAGAAGATCATAAGAAGGTATCAGTATTCGCACCGTCTCTAGATAATGGTATTACTTGTAAGTTCTGTGGTTCTTCAGATATAATCAAGTATGGTAAGAAGAATGGCCGCCAGAATTTCATGTGTAAGTTATGCGCGAGGAAATTCGTATTGAACCAGGGATTTGAAGGCATGTGCTACGACCCGCGCATAGTGGCTACAACTCTCGATTTGTACTTTAAAGGCGTGTCTCTCAGGAAGATCTCAGACCACCTTAAGCAATTCTATGGCTTGAGGATAGATCATTCTACGATTCACCGCTGGATTTCGAAGTATACCGACGTCATTGAAGCCTATGTAGCTTCGCTTGAGCCTGATCTAGGCAACATCTGGCATACTGACGAGATGAAAATGAAAATTGGTGGTGAGTGGCGATGGCTTTGGAACGTCATGGATGAGAGAACCAGATTTCAGCTTGTTAGCGTCATAACTAAGACTCGCGAAATCCAGGACGCTAAGAAGGCTTTCAGGAAATCCAAGGAAGTTGGTGGCAAGAAGCCCATGCTCATGGTTACAGATGGGCTGGCTTCTTACAAGAAGGCTTTCAATAGCGAGTTCTACGATCATCACCAGTCTTGCAAGCACGTCGCTGATGTGGGACTTCAGGAAAGCCTAAACAACGTCCTTGAGAGGATGCATGGCTCGATTAGGGAAAGAGAGAAGGTCATGAGAGGAATAAAGGTAGATGACACGCCCATCCTACCCATGAACCAGATCTATTACAACTTCATCAGGCCACATCAGGGACTTAAAGGCAAAACGCCAGCAGAAGCAGCAGGAGTTGGAATCAGCGAAGAGAATAAATGGGAAAGACTTCTAGATGCAAGCATAAAACATAAAAATTAATTATTTTTGGCTTTCTGAAGCCGATCCAGTATCTCCTTAATCCTTGTGTCTTCTGAAGTCTCATGTTCCAAAATCATATCCATTTTATATATTGCAGAACCAGTTGCTCCTGACATGTTTGACAGTTTTCGAATGGGTTCTAGCCGCTGATTCAGGTCAAGAAGATATTGGCAATCTGAAACCCATTGCGCTACTCTTTTATCACAATCATACTTCGCCTTAATTTCGGCTTCGCTAACCATTCTATCAGTAAAATCTTTATTCACTTGGAGGGATTCATAGAAGTCGGCTTTATTTAACTCAATTTCTTGCTCTGCCTTGTGTATCCTCTCGAATGCATTGTTTTGGATCTCCTCTATTTTCTCATTAGCTTCGTCCAGTGATTCTTTCGCTCTTTTGTCCACACTCTCTTTTACTCGCTCAATTCTATTGCTTGTATCGTTGAATATCTTCTGGATCTCAGCATCCGCGTTGCTTCGAATTTCCTTTAATTCTTTCTCAGTCTTTTTTGTTTTATCTTGCTCTAGTTTGACTCGCCACGCTGCTGTGAGGCCCACGATGATAAGGGTTAGGACAATAGGAATAAAATTGAGCCAGTTCCAAGCAGTTGCAATTAAAGCGGGGACGCCATTACCTGTTGCATTCAACAATTGAAGGGTGTATGGATGGGTCACAGTCTTGACTAGATCCCCTACCCATGTTGTCAACAAAAAAACCACCACGACATAAATAACCCAATATATCTTAAGCAGTCGTGGCGGTATGATAGGCATGAGCATGGAATAAGATCCCGAAGATATAAGCTCTTTCCAAGAAATAACTTAGTAATAATCCTTTTACTGTACTTACTATTCCAGTAACACACATTTGGGAAGTTGGATGCTACTACCAACCTAGATGCAACACTAATTTCTACCAACCCCATATGCAACAGAACCAACCAGAATATCACAAAATTATGGGCGGAGAATCCTAATATAATCACCCCGATATTCGACTATCGAAGCGATAAGCACGGCGAAAGGGTAAAGAAATGAAATTCAGACGCTTTTCCCTACCCAATCCTTTGCCGCTTTTCGATAGCAATTTTGATATTACCTTTCTTCATCCCTAACCGCCTGTTCACTTCGTTTCTAAACTGCTTATCTAACTCATCACCAAACTCTATAACGATTCGTCTAGTATTGTAGAATCCCGAATGACAAACCCTTTATTCTTCGCCCGCCAATCTCCTGGCGTGAATGATAGCCTGAGAGACCTTCTGGAGCAGCACGCGAGAGGCGAAATCTCACTGGACGAAGCCCTGGGCCAGATCAGGCTTCTATCCTGTCGTGCCTTNNGAGGAGGCTGGCAGCGTCATAATAACCAGAGTCTCCCCTGAGCAGCTCCAGGTCCTGAAGGAGACAAAGCTTCCACCTGGGAGCGTTCTGGACCACAACCCGAGAGCCAGGACGGTTGTATTGAGGGCCGGGAAGAAGAAGCAGGGACGAGGCAAGGTGGGCATACTGGCCGCTGGCACAGCGGATATTCCCGTTGCAGAGGAGGCCAAGGTTGTTGCCCAGGAGATGGGCTGCCAGGTCGTCTCAGAGTACGATGTCGGCGTGGCCGGGATTCACAGGCTCTTTCCCTGTCTGGAGAAGATGATTGACGTTGATGCAATGGTAGTCGCTGCCGGCAGGGAGGGAACACTTCCTGCAGTGGTGGCCGGCATCCTGGACGCTCCTGTGATAGGCCTGCCCGTCTCAACAGGCTATGGAGTGGGCGGCAATGGCATTGCAGCGCTGATGTCCATGCTGCAATCCTGCTCTGTACTGACCGTTGTAAACATAGACGCAGGCTTCGTGGCTGGCGCTTACGCTGCCAAAATATCGATGCTCAGGGCCGATCATTAATAATTGATCGTTAATTATAAAACCTATCCGGAAAAGTATTTATACGAACAAAAGGGTTTGGAGATTCGAGCGGGTACACTCATCTTTTTTACTAACCCCCACTCCCCTACCCGCTCCATTCTTATGGTCAATACTGGCTTATAATACATGAATGAATGACTAATATAATATGAATGCAATATCCGATTTAAGGCTGGCCCAATAGAGACTGCCTAATTATCAAGCCAATTATTTTTCAGGATCATTGGGAACAGATGCATTGAGGACAGATACCTGAATCTTCGCCCCCCATTCATCGCAGTAGGCCTCTATCCGACGCATAGCGTGTTCGACCATGCCTCCAGAGGTCATTATCAGCGAGCTTTGGCCGGTCGTTGCCTTGAGAATGGATTTGTCTATGACCCCGAAGGTGAAGTCCAAACGGATCTTCTCTCTCTCCGCCGTCATCTTGGCACTGGTCCCCATGGCGCCAACATATTTGGCGGACCCTGAATCCAGAAAAGATCGTATCTCCTTAAGGTCGGCGCGGTCTACGTTGTACAGATAGATCTTGCCTGGACTGACTTTTGGACAGCCTACCTTAGCCCTTGTCTCCAGCATGTTGGTAAGCTCAAGGATGTTCCTTGGCGGTCGGTCTCCATCCAAAACCCCTCTTCCCTTTAGCTCCTGGTAGATCTCCATCACAGCGGGCAGCTTCATGCGAGCCTTGCTCACTAACCCGTGATCGGCAAAGACCGCTGACGGCGGACCGTAGTGAAGGAGTTTGCCGTCTTCCATGAGCAGGACCAGGTCTGCCCAGCGGTATGCCAGCTCAACGTCATGGGTGGAGATGATCATTGTCTTCCCGCTGCTGTTCAGCTCGTCCAGCATCTCCATGATCTCCTCTGAGCCTGCCGGGTCAAGGTTGGATGTGGGCTCGTCCAGGATCATCACATCAGGCTCCATGGCGAGGACACCGGCTATTGCCACCCGCTTCTTCTCACCGCCGCTCAGATGGTGAGGCGGTCGGCTCTCGAAGCCGGATAGGCCGACGTAGCTCAAGGCGTAGCTCACGTACCGCTCTGTCTTGTCCTTGGGATATCCCAGGTTGACCGGGCCGAAAGCTACATCCTGGTAGACCGTGGGGGCGAAGAGCTGATCATCTGGGTTCTGGAACACTAAACCCACCTTTCGCCTTACGTTCCTCAAAGAAGGAGAATCGTACTTCATAGGCTGGCCATTGAAGTACACCTCCCCGGATGTAGGGCGAAGAATGCCATTGAACATCAGCATGAGAGTGGATTTTCCTGCTCCGTTGGGGCCAACCAGAGCGATCTTTTTGCCTTCTTCTACGGTCGTGCTCAATCCTCGCAGAGCCTCCGGACCATCCGAGTAGGAGTATCGAACATTCCTTGCTTCTAGGATGCTGGCCATGAAAACCTCATATTAGCCTTAGATCCCTTGTTAAAAAGGCGATGGCTGCAACTGCGGCCAAATAGCCGATCACGGCCAGTGTGCCATGTAGCATAATTGGCGTTCGCCTTTCGAATACGTCCAGTCTCCCATCATAGCAACGGGAGTCCATGGCCACCATCAAGCGCTCCCCCTGCTCCCAGGCTCGAAGGAAGAGTACACCGGAGAGCATGGAAAAGGAGTTGAAAGAGCCCCTGAGACTGGCGTGGCCCAGCCTCATGGTCTGAGCGCTGTTGATCATCATAGCCTGGTCCATCAGGACGAAGATGTACCTGTAGATCAACATCGAAAGCTCCAATAGAACATCCGGCAGCCTTAGGGACTTAAGTATGGAGAAGATCTCGATCATGGGTGTTGTGAGAGCTATAAAGAAGAGCGAGCTGGTGCCCCCTAAGGTTCTCGACAGCATGAGCAGAGCGATGTTTGCGCTATCTCGTCCTATCCCCAGCCCTAGACCGAAGGCCTGAAAGGCGATTATAGGCTCACCTGAGCCGGTGACGAAGAGAATGGCCAAAGAGCTGAATAGGACGAATGTCAGGGGCACTATAAGCAGCTTGCGGTAAAGCCGAACCGGAATTTTGGCGAGGAAGACGGTTATCGCGCTCATGGTCAATGCAGCGATCAATGGTGCCACCGGGGACGGAGAAAAGACGCATAGAAGAATAGAGCCCAGGCCCAGCACGAGCTTGAGTCTTGGACTGACATCCCTCAAGGCGTTGGTCTGAGCATAATCGTCAAGAAGATCGTGCATGGGACGTCTCTATCTCACTCTCTAGTAGCCTTCTTTCTTTTTACGGAATCAAAGAAGTAGCCCAGGAGCAAGCCACCAATTCCTGCTTGTAAGCTGAATAGAAGGCGCTCCTCTTCAGAGTTGGGATGCCAGAGCGAATCCAGCCAGGGATGATAGGACCCTCCGGTCAAGCCTGATATCACGCCCCCAGCTTGATCGTCGCTACCGGTTAAACCCTGAACGCTGGCAGAGGCAATGAAGGCAATAGACCCAAACAATAGACCAAGAACGATCATGAGGTTGAGTCTATTCACGCTGAAACCTCTCGGAGTTTCTGTACCGCTTTCAGGGACACGACGTTCAGCCTCACTAGGACATCAGACCGGGAGTGGAGGATGTATTTGAACATTAAGGAGGTTACGGCTCCTTCCACAATGGCCAAGGGGATCTGAGTAACAGCGAAGATGGCCATGAAAGCCTTAAAAGACGTTAGGACGCCAGTAGCCGCCGGAAAGGCCAGAGCTAGCTGAAGGGAAGTGACAACATAAGTGGCTAGGTCTGCAAGGGCTGCGGCCATGAATACAGCAAAATAAAGATTCAGGCCGGCCTTCATGGCTCCCTTGTAGACGACGTAGCCTGCCAGGGGGCCAGCTATGCCCATTGAGAAGACGTTTGCACCTAGAGTAGTCAAGCCGCCATGAGCTAGGAAGAGCGCCTGGTAGACAAGAACTACAATCGTTATCACCGAAGTAATTCCAGGGCCGAACAGGATTGACCCTAAGCCGGTGCCGGTGGGATGCGAGCAGCTTCCGCTTACAGAAGGGAGCTTGAGCGAGGAGAGGACGAAGATAAAGGCCCCTGATACGGCCAGCAATGGCAGAGTCTCCCGACGGGCTTTGACAAGCTTGCTCATGACGTGAACTCCATACGCCACCACTGGTAGTGAAAGCCCAAACCAGATCTCCCACCAGGGATGAGGCAGGAACCCCTCCATTATGTGCACGACAACACCACAACCGAAGAGGAAAATAATGCCATATAAAGTTATCTTGATTAGAGACCAAAAAAGTTTAATTGATTTATCGTGTATTCCTTTTCGTCACGATTTCGAAGCCTAGCGGAGGTCTGAAAGCCTCTGGTTCAAGGCATTGGGAATCCTCGCACCGATGGTGACGACCTTGGCCCTTCAGACATACGCCGAAAAGGTCGAGCCGGGTTCTTCTGGGAGCCCGAGCGAAGATTTGCAGGCTACTGCCCGGGACTAGCAGCTCCTTAGAGTCGGCCGATTTTGCCAAGAACAATCGATCCGTCTATCATCCCGCTCTGCTATAACCGCAAACCTGCTAGTCTGGTCAAGGAAACTAGACAGATAAGATCTCAGACAATTAGCATCCACTTTCGGCCTGCCTTAAGAGATGTTAAATATGCTACACGCCTAAAAAGAAATACCTTGACCCAGATATTCACAGTCTCAGAGCTGACCGAAAGGATAAAAGAGCGCCTGGATTCGGACCTCCGGTTGCACGACCTGTGGGCTCGGGGAGAGCTGTCCAATGTAGTGAACCACCGCTCAGGCCACAGGTACTTCACCCTCAAGGATAAGGATTCTCAGCTCTCATGCGCCCTATTTCGGAACTACGGGGTGCGTCTTGGCTTCGAGCTGAAGGACGGCCAGAACGTCCAGGTCTTCGGAGACGTGGAGGTTTACCGTCCAAGAGGACAGGTGCAACTTGTAGTTCGAGGAATCAGGCTCGATTCCGGTCTGGGATTCCGGCACCAGGAGCTGGAGAGGCTCAAGCAGAAGCTTGCGGCAGAGGGCCTTTTCGATGCTGAGCGCAAGAGGTCCCTGCCCAGGTACCCGTCCAGAATCGGCATAGTGACATCTCCGGATGGAGCAGCTCTCAGGGATGTGCTCAGCATCATAGGCTCCTATCCAGCCAGGATTATACTGTCACCGGCTCAGGTCCAGGGCGACGGAGCACCTGAAAGCATATCGTTGGCCGTAAAGTCGCTCCAAGGCAGGGCTGATGTTGTCATAGTCTGCCGGGGAGGTGGATCGGCTGAGGATCTGTGGGGTTTCAATCACGAAATTGTAGCCAGGGCCATCTTCGAATGTGACTCTCCGGTTATCTCGGCTATAGGCCACGAGACCGACATCACAATAGCGGATTTCGTAGCCGATGTAAGGGCACCAACTCCGACAGCGGCTGCGGAGATGGCAGTTCCCGATGTCGCGGAGCTGAAAAGTCATCTCGACCTCGTCGAATCCAGGATGGTCAGGTCACTGTGGTCCAGTCTAGAGCGCAAACAAGAACGTCTGGAATACCTTCAGCGGAGCCTCTCAGCCCGGAGAATGTACGCCCAGCTCGCCGAGCACCGGCAGCGTCTGGACGACCTGGCCGAGCACCTGGAATCAGCCCAAAGGACCAGGTTGGATATTCTGAAGAACAGACTTGCTCTTGCGGAGAGCGGGCTAGATTCGGTTAGCCCATTGGCCACTCTGTCCCGCGGATATTCCATCGCTCGATCCCCAGATGGACGACTGATCCTCAGTGCTGAGGATGTCGCACCTGGGAATGTCGTAGAGCTGATCCTGGCAGATGGAAAGCTGAAGTGCAAGGTATTGGAAAAGATGCAAAAGTAAAGAAGTTGAAGATTTAGGGTGTGTGGTGTTATTTCGAAGGACGATCTGAATTTGGAAGAAGCACTGGAGGATCTGGAGCAGATTGTCGCCCGGCTGGAGGACGGAAAGCTCTCGCTCGAAGAGAGCCTGGTTCTGTTTGAGCGCGGCATACGCTTGGTCAGGTTGTGCAGCGCAAGGCTTGAGAGCGCTGAGCAGAGGATTGAGAGCCTTACCGGAGAGCTTCCCGGTGATCTTTAGACCGGAGGCAGGAGGCAGGAGGATAAGGCTTAAATACAATGTACTTTTTTATACATCATAGTACTAAACTATACATCAGGCCGGTGATCCTTTGAGATGTCAGGTTGCTGATCAGATTCCCAAGATGGTGAAGTTCGGGAGATATGGCGGGCGATTTGTGCCCGAGACTCTCATCCAGCCACTGACCGAGCTGGCAGAGGCTTACAAGCGGTTGAGCAGAGATGTTGGGTTTACGACCGAGCTGGACGACATGCTGAAGAACTTTGCAGGGAGGGCTACGCCCATGTACTACGCCAGAAATCTTAGCGAGAAGTTGGGCCGAAAAGTCTACCTGAAGCGCGAGGACCTGGTCCACGGCGGTGCTCACAAGCTAAACAACACCTTAGGCCAGGCCCTGGTGGCAAAGCGCATGGGCAAGACCAGGCTGATAGCCGAGACTGGTGCAGGACAGCACGGTGTGGCCACAGCGATTGTGGGAGCTAACTTAGGGTTCGAAACCCAGGTGTACATGGGGGAGGTGGACATCGAACGGCAGAAGATGAACGTCTACCGCATGGAGCTGATGGGGGCGGAGGTCATACCAGTTAAGTCCGGATCCAGAACCCTCAAGGATGCCATAAACGAGGCCATGAGGGACTGGGCGTCCAGCTTCGAGAGCACTCACTACCTTTTGGGCACGGCAGCCGGGCCTCATCCATTCCCGAGCATGGTCCGGGACTTCCAGAGCGTGATAGGAAAGGAGGCCAGGGAGCAGATCATGCAGGCCGAAGGCAGGCTGCCAGACTCAATAGTGGCCTGTGTGGGCGGCGGGTCGAATGCCATGGGGATCTATGCTCCATTCCTGGATGACCGCTCTGTAGATCTGATCGCCGTTGAGGCTGGAGGGAGAGGCTTGGGAAAGACGGACAAGACAGCTGACAACGGGGCATCCCTGGGCTGCGGGGANNCTGGACTACCCTGGGGTTGGGCCGCAGTTGGCCTATCTGGCTGAGACGGGGCGCGTCAAGCCAAGGATGGCTGACGATAAAACGGCCGTAACGGGTTTCAGGCTGCTCTCCGAGCTGGAGGGCATAATACCAGCGCTGGAATCTGCACATGCCGTTGGGTACGCCCTTGGGGAGCCCGAGGCACTGGGAGACCTGGCGATAATAAACATCTCAGGCAGAGGCGACAAGGATCTAGAAACGGTGATGAAATATGAGAATCTCTGAAGCTTTTCTGCATAAACCTCTATTGATCGTCTATATCTGTGCAGGAGACCCCAGCCCTGAAGCTACAGTGGACCTGGCAAGAAGGATTGCAGAAGCCGGTGCGGACATAATAGAGCTGGGCCTACCCCACTCAGATCCAATAGCCGATGGCCCCACCATCCAGGCAGCGGCCCAGAGGGCAATAGCCGCAGGTATGAACACAGACGCCTACTTTGAGACTGTTGCGGCCATGGATATTGACATTCCCAAGGTATTCATGGGCTACTACAACATGATATACGCCCGAGGCCTGGACAAGTTCGCAAGCGATTGTGCAAAGAGCGGTATTTCCGGCCTCATCGTGCCCGACCTTCCGCCAGAGGAGGCCGGTCCTCTCCGGGAGGCATGCATCGACCACGGGGTGGACCTGATCTTCCTCATTGCGCCCAACACGCCTCATGATCGCACGAGGATGATCCTGGACCAGACCTCGGGGTTCGTCTATCTGGTGGCGAGAACAGGTGTCACTGGAGCTAGGAAAGATGTGCTCCAGGATACCAAGAGCCTGATAGCAAGGGTGCCCGGGAACGTTCCCAAGGCGGTTGGTTTTGGCATTTCGACGCCTGCTCAAGCAGCAGAGGTAATCAGAGCTGGGGCGGATGCTGCCATTGTAGGGTCGGTCTGCGTTGACCTGATCGCCAAAGGCGAGATCAATCGCTTGGAGCAACTGGTCAGGGATATGAAAGAGGCCATCAGTGCCGTCAATAAGAGCAAAGCTCCAATAGTTTGCTGAAGAATTTTGCAGCATGGAAGAGATGAAGAGGTTCACTGAAAAGACTCTAACTGACCTCCGGAATGGCTGCGATGTGACCGTCGTGGCATTTGGCGACTCCATCACCGCCGGGTACGCTGTCCGGCGGGGATTCCCAACTTTTTGGAAGGAGATGCTGGTGCAGAAGTATCCGGGAGTCAGGATAGAGCTGATCANNGTCCTCTCCTACGAGCCTGATCTCGTCACCATTAACTTCGGGATCAACGACTGTGTCTATGGCCTGGGGGTCGAGGAGTTCGAGGCCAACCTGGTTGAGATGATAAGGCGCATCCGTTCAGGCCCTGCGTCCGAGATACTGCTTCTCTCATCGCAGCCTCTGGANNTGGATGTTGGTTTCGTGGACGTATATGGTGCCTGGATGGATCGAGTTAAGACTGGAACGCCTCTGAATTCTTTGATCATTCCGGGGCTGGATCATCCAAACGAGGCTGGGTACCGGATAATAGCTGAGGAACTGATGAAGCTATTCTAGGGTGCAAAATTTGAACTCTGAACAACTCGATATATTTAATCATGAAGCATGAAAAGACCGTGGAGGTCTGCCCTGTTTGCGGAAGCTCAGATCTCTATTACGAGGTGGGAGGCTATACTGGCAAGATCTACCACTGCAAGAACTGCGATTACGTGGGAGCCCTGATCGTGGAGGCGGACGAAGAGATGGCTAAGGCGATTAGAGAGGATTATGAGTGTAAAGAGAAAGGAGACTGAACGCATTGTCTTCCCCTAATGTTGTGGTGGTCGAAAATGATTGTTGATATGATTTTTCTATCCGTTAATGTCGTCTCTAATAATTCATCAATGGCTCAAAGCTTCAGCCAATATCTGAGCGGAAGTACTCCCGAATGGATACGAGTGCTCGTTAGTGTTTTTATTGGTTGGTTATTAAATGCTTCGTGGGATTATTATAAACATAATCGAGATTCGAAAGAAATGGAGGAATATCTATTAACAAGTATTGCACTAGAATTGGGAACAAATGCAGGCATATTAAACATAAATAATGAAAATTTAGAAAAAGAGATTCGTGAAGGTATATCCTCAACTAGCTATTTAACACCTCTTCGTAGAGATTGCATGAATTTGGTATTGTTGAACATACCCAAAAGATTTGAGCCCAGGAAATTGGGTAACAAAAGACTTGATAGTTTTTTAAATATTTCATATGGCATATTTAATATGAACGAACTTATTCATAGCAGAGAAATTTATAGACTGAATAATCTCCCGATAGATCCGGCATCTAAAGCTAATGTATATTATAAACATAATATTTCTGTTTATGACAAAAAAATCCTGGACGATACGGAAATAGTAATGAAGTATATGAATATTTTGAAACAAGCACTGTAAAGATTTGATGTATCTGATCAATTGCCGTTCACCAACCATCGGGCCTCCGCATATATCTTAGGCCCGTGAATGGGCGTACCTCTCACTTATCGTTTCCATTAACCGCCTTCAATTTACCCTCTTTTCTCAGCTCTTCGACGATCCTCATTACCAAATTGAAGTCAAGTTCAAGTCTCTGCTATCTCAACGGGCCAAGCCTCTCGCGTCATCTTTAGATATCCAGGATCTCTTTCTTGACAGTCACATAATCAACATCCTTGCATTTAATGACCCTCGATCTCTGACGGTCTCTGCAGAATAATTGTACCTCTACCAACTTCTTTCAAAATTTAGAAACATTTAAAGCGTTACAAGTCCTACTACTATTATTATGAAAGACGCAATAACCTGGTTCGACATTCCCACAGAGGATTTTGATCGTGCGGTTAAGTTCTATTCTGACATTCTTGGCCAACCGATCCGCGTCGACACTTTCATGGGGCAGAAGCTAGAGGTTTCTTCCCCATGGATGGAACGGAAGGTGTAGGCGGCGACTTAGTGCCGCCAGGGATGGGGAATAAGCCCTGCGCTAATGGTACTCGCGTTTACCTTAGCTGTCAAGGGATAATCGATGAGGTCATAGGAAGAGTAGAAACGTCGGGCGGAAAGATCATCGCACCGAAATTCAAGATCGGCGATATGGGCTGGATTGCAACTATCATGGACACTGAGGGAAATACCGTCGGCTTGCACAGTTTCAAGTGATAATCCTTTAGATATCCGCAGGTTATCGCTGCTGCCTTCTTTCTTTTCGAAGAAGGATTGTACTTCTGGCGCTGCCTTTTGTAGCGCCCTTGTTTACCAACTCATCTTTTTCTTCAGGGTCTCTCTGGCCCCTACTACAATAGGACAACTCTTACGGCTTCCACTGAGTTATTCCCTCAACCCTCTCGAAATCGTTGTTGTTTGTGGCGATGTTGGTTACTTCGTTCAGCCTCATCATTGCAAGGTGGATTGCATCAGCAGCCATTAGGCTGTATCTTCTGGATAGCACTACGAAATCAGGGAAAAGTGCTCCATCCAACAAGCCGAGATTGAAGTTCTTTATGAGTTCCATCTCCACCCAGACGATCTTCAGCTCATCGATTATCTCAGGCCTTTCCTTGAACAGCTTCTTGGCCTTCCGAACTTCGACTCCGTAGACGCTGGAGATCTCTGCCACCGTGAGCTTGTGGAAAACCTCGCTCAGGACGAAGTCCGAAGAACACCCTTTGATCTCCTTGTTTTCCACGCGGGTGAGAAGATCTCTGCAATTCCGACCGAAAGTGGGGTGATCGAAAGCTGAGTAAAGGAAGATGTTTGCGTCTATGAATACCTTCTCGCCATCCGGAATCTCTGTTAGCTTCAATCTCACAACTCCATATCGATAATCTCGTCGGCTGTCTTTTCGTCTATCTTCAGTCGCCCGTGAAACTCATCAACCGGGGGCCTCCGGACCTCAATCTCTACCTCCTCGCCTTCTCGCAGTTTGATGTCCCTAAGAGGCTTCAGCACCTTGTCCTCGTATCTGGCTTTGACCCTTATTACCATAGCACCGCCACCAATAATCTCGACTATTGAGTGCCCTTAGTCTATAAAGTTAATTAATAGTGTCAGCAGACTCTTTATATCACCGAGGACTAAGGCGTTGTCTATGGGCAAGATTCCTGCAAAGTGCAAGGACTGGAAAGTAGCCAACTCGCCCCTCACCCGTTGGTGGTGCAATCTGGTCTGCGGAGGGTGCACTGGCGGCAGGCTGTGCGAGCACTGGTGCATCGTGGCCGAGAGGTTCGGCTCCTGGACGCTACTAATAACTCTGGTGTTTCCTGTGATTGTACTGATCATCTTGCTGTGGCAAGCTCTGAGGGGCCTAGTTTAAACTATTTATATAATTTAATTTAGTTAACATATTCTTCTGGCGGTTGGGAAACCTATATCTCCCTGTTACGCATACCAGTAGGCGGTGTTCTCATTGTCTCCGGGCAACGATCGTATCCTTGTAACCTGCGGCCTACCATATGCCAATGGCCCCTGCCACCTAGGCCACCTAAGAACCTACGTACCAGCGGACATCTTCGTAAGAGGCATGAGAAAGATGGGCAAGGACGTCCTTTTCGTCTGCGGCACCGATGCCCATGGAACGCCAATTGTTGTCAACGCCGAGGCTCAAGGTACCACGCCAAAGGAGCTGGTGGCCAAGTACCACGCCCACTTCGACCAGATCTTCAAGGGTATGAACGTGAAGTTCGACCTCTTCGGCGACACAGACGATCCTGAAAGTCACCACCGGACTCAGGAGATTGTGAAAGCCCTGGTGGAGAAAGGCCACGTCTACCCCAAAGAGATCGAGCTGGCCTACTGCCCGGTGTGCGACAGATTCCTGCCCGACAGGTACGTAGAGGGCATCTGCCCATACTGCGGCGTCTCCGCACGGGGCGACGAGTGTGACCAAGGCTGCGGCCGCCACCTGGAGCCCGGAGAGATCAAGAACGCCGTGTGCAAGGTCTGCGGCGGAAAGGCCGAGTACCGAAAGCAGATCCACTACTTCTTCAAGCTCTCAGAGTTCAAGGACTTCCTCCTGAAGTATCTGGAGACCCTAGGAGGAACGGCAAGCGCCAGGAACTATGCGGCCGAGTGGGTACGCATGGAGCTGAAAGACTGGTGCATTACCCGCAGCATGTCCTGGGGAATAAAGTTTCCCGGGCACGACGAGCTTGTAGTTTACGTCTGGGTGGATGCCCCCATCGGCTACGTAGCCTTCACAGAGGAGTGGTGTGCCCAAAACAACAGGGACTGGAAGGAGTACTGGCAGGACGGGGCAAAGATCGTCCACTTCATCGGCGGCGATATAGTCTACCATCACTGCATCTTCTGGCCGGCAATGCTCAAAGGGGCGGAATACACTCTGCCATCGGCAGTCGTGGCCAGCGGAATGCTCAAGATCGACGATAAGAAGTTCTCCAAGAGCCGAGGCTATGTGATCTGGGTCAAGGACGACTACCTGGATCGTGGATTGCACCCCGACCTTCTCAGGTATTACCTTGCAAGCTACACCGCCCACAACAAGGAGGTCAACTTCGCCTGGAAGATCTTCGGGGATAAGGTGAACACTGAGCTGGCTGGAGCATTCGGCAACTTCCTGAACAGAACTCTCACTTTTACCATCAAGAACTTCGAGGATATGACACCTCCGGGAGAGATAGACCCCGAGGTTATCTCAAGAATTGAAGGAACGATCAGGGAGGTAGAATTGGGTCTGGAGGAGTACGAGTTCAAGAAGGCCATCGATAGTGTGATGACACTGGCCGACTATGGGAACTCCTACTTCCAGTCCCACGAGCCCTGGAAGCTCGTGAAGGCAGACAAAGAGTTGGCTGGATCTGTGCTGCGGTCGTGCCTGCAGATCGCCAAAGCGCTCGTCATTCTGATGGACCCGGTCATGCCCTCCAAGATGGAGGACGCCTGGAGACAGTTGGGGTTGGAAGGGACCGTAGGGGCACAGCGCTTTGAAGAGGCTGCCGTTCCCTTGCCTGTGGGCCGCAAGCTAGGAAAGCCGGAGATCCTCTTTGGCAAGATGGAGGACGCAACGATCAAGGAACTGGACGACATCTTCAAAGAGAGGATGATCCAGGCAGAATCAAAAGACAAAAAGGAGAAGAACAAGTTGATGGAGACCATTTCCTTTGAACAGTTCAAGGGCATAGACCTGAGGGTGGGAGAGATAAAAGAGGCCGAGAGGATTAAGGGCTCCAACAAGCTTCTCAAGCTCGTAGTGGACATAGGCACAGAGAATAGACAGGTGGTGGCAGGCATCGCTGAGACCTACACGCCTGAGGACCTGGTAGGAACCCAGGCTGTGGTCGTGGCCAACCTAGAGAGAGCTAAGCTCTTCGGCGTGGAATCACAGGCGATGCTCCTGGCAGCCGATATCGGCGGAAAGGCATTGCTGTTAAGACCGCAGGAAAGGGTAGAGCCGGGGACAAAGGTAAGGTAGAGATCGATATGCTTCAAGTTGAGAATTTATCCAAGTCTTATACAATAGACGGAATAGAGGTCGCAGCGCTGAAGGACATCAGCTTTTCCGTCAAACCCGGTGAGATCCTGGGGTTCGTTGGCAAGAGCGGTGGCGGCAAAACCACGCTGATGAAGATCCTGCGAGGGATGGAGCCATTCGACTCCGGCAAGATCGTCATGGGCGAGTTGACTGTGATGCCCGAGTCGGGAGACGACGTCAAGAGGGAACAGATGAGGCTATCGGCCATCCATCTGCAGAGGGATTTTGCGCTGTGGACCGAGTCCGTTCTGAAGAACGTTGTCATGCGGGTTTACTCCAGAGAGACCGGCTATGAGGTCCTGCCAATCCCTGAGTTGGGCAACTACGACGACCTTTACAAGGAGGCAATGTACTACCTCCGGCTGGTGGGATTGGAGAAGAAGGCTCACCAGCTTGCCACCCTCCTTTCCGGTGGTGAGAAGCAGAGGCTTCTGATTGCGAGACAACTGGCCAAGAAGCCCAGGTTCTTGCTGTTGGACGAGCCAGCTACAATGGCGTGCCCAGCCACCAAGCAAGAGGTTCTGGACGCCGTTTTGAACGTGAACAGAGAGCTGGGATTGACCATTCTGGTTGTCTCTCACCTGCCCGAGGTCCACCAGTATCTGGACGACAGGCTGATCTGGCTGGATAATGGAAGGATAGTGGATCAGGGTAAGCCCGCCGAGATTCTGGAGAAGTTCCTATCAGGCATAGGCGTAGCTGAACCTCTTGCCTCTAGAGATAATCCGGAGCCGATCATCCGCGTCGAGGGGCTGAACAAGAGGAGCTACCTGGTTGGCCCGGGTGAGGTTCTAAATATTGAGAATCTCAGCTTCGACATCAATGAAGGAGAGATCACCTCAATAATAGGATCATCCGGATCTGGCAAGACCACTATTCTCAAGATAATCGAGGGCTTGAGGCCTTCAGACGAGGGATCCGTGCTCTACCGGCTGGGCGATAGATGGGTTGACATCATCTCCTATTCGCCCTCCAGAATGGAGGTCAGAAGATCCTTGGGCATAATGTACCAAGAGTTTGCTCTATCCCTGAGTGAAACCATAATAGAGCAGATAGCTTACCAGCTGGGAGTAAAAGGCCAGAATGTCATAGAGCACGCCAGATCTATGGCCGAGGAGAACGGGATCAGCGACAAGGTCTTGGATCTTATTTACACGCTGACGGACATGCAAGAAGAGGAGGCAAAAACAGTGCTCGAATCCATGGGGTTGACAAGGGATGTTTTCAAGGATCTTTTCCCCAGGTTCCCAACAACTGAGGCCCTTGAGTTCGCAGAGCCGGTCTTCAAGCTCATGGACCTCGACCCCTCCGTCCTGACGAAGCTGTCCGAACAGCTCAGCGGTGGAGAGAGGGTCAGGGCATCCATTGCAATCCTACTGGCGGCCAAACCCAGGATACTGATCCTGGACGAGCCCTTTGGTGACATTGATCCTATCACTCTTAGAGAGGTATCGAACGCCCTGAAGAAGATCAACAGAGAGCTGGGAACTACCATCCTCCTAGTCAGTCATCACGTTGACTTCGTGCGTGAGATTTCTCACCGAGCAATTCTGATAGAGGATGGGGCCATATCGGCCGACGGCAACCCCGATGAGGTCTGCAATGCTTTCCTTTCCAGGTGCGGAGCAGCCTACCTTAAGCGGCCTGCAGGCCAGGTCCTGACTTGAATATTTGATGTGATTTGATATGGATGATGAGCTGACAGAGATCTACCAGCAGCTTTCTGACCAGATCACCCCCGAGGAGTTCGAGACAAGGATAGCGGAGAAGGTCTCCCTGATGGGCGGCCTTTGCGACCGGCGAACTGCAGCCATGCTGGTTGCGCGGGAGCTTGGGGCTAGCGAGGTTCAATATAAGATCGGAAGGATCAAGCCGGAAACTGGAATGGTCACCTTTACGGGGAAGATAATCTCCATCTCCGAGGTTAAGGAGTTCCAGAGGTCGGACGGCACGCCCGGCCGGGTTGTAAACCTGATCCTTGGCGACGAGACGGGCACCATTCGAGCAGCTCTATGGGACGAGGCAACCGATCTTGTGAAGTCCGGGGACATCAGAGTTGACCAGTGCCTGAAGGTACAGGGCCTGGCCAAAGAGGGCTATGCCGGAACGGAGGTGTCCATAGGCCGCAACGGGGGCATCGAAGAGGTGGATGCGGACATAAAGCCCAGGCTGGAGCCCTACAAGATCTCGGAGATCAATAGAGACATGGGTGAGGTGAACTTGGTCGCTCGAGTACTGGACTGTGGAGATGTCAGGGAGTTCGTGCGTAAGGATGGATTGAAGGGGCTAGTCAGGACCGTTCTTCTGGGCGATGAGACTGGGAAGATCAGGCTCAACCTGTGGAACGATCAGGCCAGCATGGAGATCGCCACGGGCGATGTCCTGGAGATCATAAATGGCTCCTCTCGGGAGAGGTATGGCCAGGTGGAGATCCAGACCGGAAGCTACACCGTTGTGAAAAAGAGCAATGCCGCTGTCAACTACAGCGAGAAGATAACGCCCATAGCCGACCTCGAGCCGGGCATGATCGCAACGGTCTCAGGATTCGTATCCGGTCTAGGCGAGGTGAGGGAGTTTCAGAAGGCCGACGGCACTCCTGGCAGAGTGGCTAACATCTACGTCTCCGATGCCACCGGCCGGGTGAAAGCAGCTCTGTGGGGGGATCACGTGCAGCTTTTGGAGGGGCTGGACATTGGTTTTCGGGCCGATCTTGTAGACTGCCAGGTCAAGAACGGATGGAATGAGGAGCTGGAGATCAGTTGTGGCTGGAGAACCAAAATTACTTTCGCTCCGCCTGAGTAACTCAGTTAAGTAAGCGGCCCAAAATAGGATAGAGGAATTCATAATGCCAATAAAACTTCTAGAGGATCTGCCTGGAGTTGGTCCCGCCACGGCCGAGAAGCTTAGAGAGGCTGGCTTCAACTCCATCGAGGCCATTGCTGTTGCGTCGCCCGGAGAACTAGGCGCATGCGCGGACGTTGGCGAGACCACGGCCTCTAAGATCATAGCTGCTGCACGCGAGGCAGCCGACATCGGAGGCTTCGAGACCGGAGACATAGTTCTGGAGCGAAGAAAGCACGTTGGGAAGTTGACCACCAGCAGCAAGAGCCTTGATGATCTCCTCGGCGGCGGCATGGAGACCCAGTCCATAGTCGAGCTTTACGGCGAGTTCGGCTCGGGAAAGACCCAGGTGGCCCACCAGATAGCCGTCAACGTCCAGCTCCCGCAGGAGATGGGCGGGCTGAATGGTTCGGCCATAATCATCGACACTGAGAACACCTTCCGGCCGGAGAGGATCGCTCAGATGGTGGGCGGTCTGCCAGCATCCGAGGATCGCACCTGGGAGCCGGAGGAGTTTTTAAAGCACATTCACGTGGCCAGGGCGTACAACTCCAACCACCAGATGCTTCTGGCCGAGAACGCCCTGGACCTGGCCGAGAAGCTGAAGGACTCAGACAAGCCGGTCCGGCTGCTCATTGTAGATTCGGTCACCGCTCACTTCCGGGCTGAGTACGTGGGCCGCGGAACCCTGGCGGATCGACAGCAGAAGCTGAACAAGCACCTCCACGCTCTGATGCGCTTTGGAGATTTGAACAACGCCCTGATAATGGTCACCAATCAGGTCATGGCCAAGCCGGACACCTTCTTCGGCGATCCGACAAAACCCGTGGGCGGGCACGTGCTGGGCCACACGGCAACCTTCAGGATGTACCTGCGTAAGTCCAAGGGCGAGAAGCGCATCGCTCGACTTGTGGACTCTCCCAACCTGCCGGATGGCGAGGCGGTGTTCTCGGTGACAACTCCGGGGATCAAGGATTGATTCGCGCCATTGCTGTGGACATCGACGGGACCCTGAGTGACCAGAACAGAGTGCTCTGTCCCTCTGCGGTAGAGGCCGTGCGTAGACTCAAAGTGCCTGTGATCCTCACCACAGGCAACACTCATTGTTTTACGAGAACGGTTTCAGTCCTCCTTGGCACGCCGCGAATATTCATAGCGGAGAACGGTGGCGTAGTCTCCCACTCCGAAAATGACGTCGAAACTCTAGCGGACCCCGCCGTGTGTCGAGAAGCATATCGTCAGCTATCCGAGGTTTTTCCTCTGGATGTGTACAACTCATCTCGCTACAGGTTCACGGATATTGCCTTGAAGCGCAACTTCGACGTTTCGGAAGCCTCACGTTATGTAACGGCGCGCAATCTGCCTGTTGACATCCTGGACACCACCTATGCGGTGCACATCAAAGACAAAAGAGTCGATAAGGGGACAGGATTAGAGCGCGTTGCAGAGCGTATGGGCATAAGCCCCGAAGAGTTCGCTGCTGTAGGCGACAGCACAAGCGACATCCCTATGTTCAAGCTGGTAGGGTTCAAGGCTTCGGTTAACAACGCCCACCCTGATTTGAAGGCGGTATCGGATTACGTAGCAAAGGCATCATATGGCCAGGGCTTCGCGGAAATTGTGAATTACATGGTTGAGCGAAGAATGCTTTAAAGGGCCTCTTGGCCGACAGGCTGAAGCGAGGGATAGAGATGTTTAAAGAGGGTCCATCCTTAGCAACCTTCGCATTAGGCCGCGAATGTGGAAATATTTCCCTTCCTTCCACTTTCGGGCCTCCACCTTCCACCTTATCGTTGACTTGGAGTGGGAAGCATAACTATAAGGACTATAGGTAAGCATGTGAAATTGATATCGTTAGAAGATTGATGTGTTGCCTCATTTTGCTTTCTTATGTAACTCAGCAATAATACCATGACCAATCGGGTTACATAAGAAACGTGCATCGGTTCCCGGAGTTGCAAAGAGAACCGGACCCGTTGGCCGGACTTATAGCTCAAGAGATGAGAGACTTATTTAGATGAGTGGCTACGAGATTTAGGAAAACTGATCGAGGAACATGTGGTTGAAGTGCCATTTAGACAGCATCCGTGAAGTGTTTCTCATGCGAAAAACCATTCAAAGAGTACCAGAATCTCAATCCTGAGCAATCTCCTCCCCAAAAATGATAATCAAGATATGCCTGAATGATCGAGCATATTGTCCAAACGCCAAACGCATACTTAATATATTAATGATAGGCAATTGTAATGTCAAAAGATTCCAGAGGATTTCTTGTTGCTTAGGTTGGTTGGTGCTGTAGTTGCCATGACATTATTAGTCTCATGCTGCAGTGGGACGGAAGAGAATGACCTATGGTTGCAGCTATCCAGCTACGAGGACATAGGTATCACTGTAAAAGACCTTGCGTTCTTTATGGATACTCACGGCTACAATGCTGAACCTCATGATACCTATGTCACCGTGAAGCTCTCCAGCGGCAAGGAGGTCTATCTGACGCCCAACGGAGCCTCGCCTGGCCTCGCGGATCTGTGGATGACTCCGCCAACACAAAAATCAGGTCCCGTTAGAGTAATTCCAACTGAAGCCATAAAGAAAAATCTGACCTACGGCAAAGCCACAAACCCAGATTTTATCAAGGCAGTCACTAGAACCCTTATATTTCCCGTTGCACCTCTGGGAATGTGTTTCGATGGATCTCAGCAACTGGCCAAAACTTACAGTAGCTTTGGATATAATATATCTTACATGTACGATCCCAGTGCAGGCGGATACACCCAGGGACACCTTTGGGTAACAGTAGAAAACAAAGACCGGACCGGAAAATGGCTTGCCGTTGATAGTTATTACGGAGTCATGACAGATGACGTATATTACACGGCTCCATACAGCTTCGATGACATAAAATATCTGGATTCGATTAATCCAAGCTGGAAAGTGAGTTAGGTAATGCTGTTAACTTCACCACTAACCTTATAATGATGTTACATATAATAGATCCTTATCTAAATTGCTGAAATAGCGGCTCAGATTCATATCCAACAGATATAGCGTGATTTGGGCGTAGAAGGCGACGCAGGAGCCAATACGGCAACGGAAGATTGAAGAGCTAGTGTGGGAAAATTATAGTTATATCGAATAATGGGGTTGATGTTGGAGGATAGATGAAGCCGATTCAATTAATTCATTTTGCGGTTGGCGCAATGATCATATCAAGTTGTCTCGCGGCTGAAGGGCTGCCTATGGACCTCACTGGGAGGGTGGCAGATCGCGCCAATCTTACAGGAATGAACCTTTCTCATATAGACTTAAGTGGAGCGCATTTAAACCAATCGTACCTTCAGGGGTCAAATCTCAACAACTCCAATTTGAATGGAACCCATTTGATGTTGGCCTGGTTGAAGGAGTCTCATCTTAGGGAAGCCAAGCTGATTCGTGCTGATCTTACAGGAGCAGCAATCATTGGTGCAGACCTCAGTAAATCCGATCTCTCCGAATCCATCTTTGTAAGGGCCCAGATGGCCAAAGTTAAGCTCGTTGGGGCTCGCATGATCAAATCGGATCTCACGGAGGCTGACTTGTCTGACTCTGACCTCAGCAGAGCCGACTTGACCGGCGCAAGACTCTTTCGAACCGATCTGAGCGGCGCTAACCTCAAGGACATCTATCTTGTCGGCGCCAACATGATAGGCGCCCATTTAAGCTGGACAGATATGAGTGGAGGCTACTTATCACAGGGTCAGTTCTCCCGAGCCGAGCTATACGGCACCAATTTGAGCAATGCTGACGTGAGCGATGCAGATTTTACAAGGGCTTATTTGATGAGGGCAAATCTAACAGGAGCTAAGCTAAACGGGGCCGATTTGGCGTATGCAGATATGACTGAGACAAATCTAGTGGGAGCCACCCTAACCTCCGCAAAATTGCCATATGCCGATCTGACTAGGGCGAACCTTACTGGTGCCGA
Source organism: Methanothrix sp. (assembly GCA_003162615.1). Classification (GTDB taxonomy): domain Archaea; phylum Halobacteriota; class Methanosarcinia; order Methanotrichales; family Methanotrichaceae; genus Fen-7. The sequence goes on from PMNG01000015.1 coordinate 22,767, forward strand.
TCTATCGGGTGCCGATTTGACTGTCGTAAGACTCACTGGAGCAATACTGAGGAATGTCAGACTCGATCGAGTGAATCTGCGTGAGCTAGACTTTAGAAGTTTAGACCTTAGAGGGGCCTCTCTAAGAGGTACAAATTTGGACGGCGATTTCCTGACTGATGCAAATCTGGCAGGCTCTGATCTAAGAGATGCTACATTTAACCAGGTAGAAATGACCGGAATAGATCTGAGTGGCGCTAACCTGGAGAATATTAAGTATGACCAGTTTACCCTGTACTCCTTGTCCAAAGCTAAGCTGAACGGGGCTAAGATGTCAGACGACCTGAAGGCGGACCTCAGAGCACTTCCAGGAGGAAAATGAAAACATGGCATCGAGGGCGCCTGGCTTATGCAGGATTGACACGTGATTCTGCCCCCCATCATACCAGTAAGCCAAAACCGCGATATGTTCCCATTTATATCGTGGGACAGGTTATGATCGTAAAATATTTGAGGAGAATGCTCTGAATGGATGTCTGGAATCTCATAAGCGGTGAGGTGATGGCGTTTGGAAGGGTCTTTAATTCGCCCCTCACGATAATGGGAACTTCGATAACCTTAATCTTAATGCTTTCCATGTCTGTCCAAGCCTTGACCGTCCCTGTTTCTCCTGGAGAAAGCATCCAAAAAGCCATCGATAGGGCATCAACAGGAGATATTGTTGAGGTCCACAGCGGCGTCTACAAAGAGGCCATAAATGTGACCAAGAAGATTGTCCTGAAAGGAGTGGATTCGGGAAAGGGTCGCCCAATTTTGGTCTCAGGAGATCATGCCAGCATTGTCACTCTTTCTGTTGATGGCGTTGTTATGAGTGGATTCAAGCTGAAGGGAGCAAACGATTGGTCATTAGCTGGGATCAACGTTGCATCAAACAAAAATATTATCGAGGATAATATCGTTACTGATAATAGCGTTGGCATCCGCATATCAACGGCTGGCAACACGATAACGGGCAACAATGTCAGCAACAACTACCTTGGTGGCATAGTGCTGACCGGATCGGATAGCAATACCCTCACGGGAAATTACCTCTATTGGAATAACAATGCGGGCGTAGAGCTGATCGATTCAAAGGACAACTCCCTCATTAACAACAATGTTAGCTCCAACTTGGGTGTGGGTCTAAAACTATTTAGATCCAGCAACAACTCCATCAACAATAATGAAATTGTATTCAACGATTTTGGCGTCACTCTCTCAGATTCTACAAGAAATACAGTCTTAGAAAACTCAGTCAATACCAACAGCTATGGTATCTATGTCTCGTACAATTCTAAAGAAAATATAGTAGCGGACAACTCTGCTATCAACAATGACTACGGTATCTATCTATATGGGTCGAATTTCAATAAAATTATCAATAACACAGCTGAGATAAACGATTACGGCGTATACCTCTATGAAGCCTTAGGAAATAACATCACTTCAAACAACATCATTAATAACGACGCTGACGGCATAATCCTCTATTCGTCTTTAAACAACACTTTCCAGGACAATAATGTCTCGAAGAATAAAGTAAGCGGGATCACCCTCAGGGAATCTGGATTCAACACCATTATGCATAACAATCTTAGCAATATTGATTCAGGAAAAGGTCTGTACCTGCTAAATTCGTCCAACAATAGCATACTGAGCAACAACGCCACGGATAACCTTCAAGAAGGATTCTGTCTAATCAACTCAAGCGGAAATCATCTTACAAAGAATTCCGCAATCAAAAACCCCATCGGGATGGTTATCTCTTCATACAGCAACGAAAATTTAATTGATGGCAACAACCTGAGCCTCAACGAACATGGAGTAAGTATAGTTGGCTCTGTGATGAATAACCTCTCACACAACACGGTGAGAAGAAACTCTGAAGTAGGAATTAGCTTGATTAGATCTTTCGGAAATTCCCTGATCTCAAACGATGTGAGCGAAGCCAAAGAAAGCATTACGCTGCTAGACTGTAACGAGAACAGTCTATCGGATAACATAGTCCACGATAACTCTGAAGGTATCCATCTCCTCAATTCGAGCAACAATACATTAGAGCATAATAAAGCTCTAGGCAATAAGGACGGAATAAAACTCGAAAGTTCTAATGGGAATAAATTGACTCTCAACGAAGCTATAAACAACGAAAACGGCTTGCTTGTCTGGCAGTCGCAGAGAAACAACATTATGCAGAACATAGTCCAGGACATAGATGAAGGAATAAGCCTATACAAATCAAATGAGAACAATATATCTGGCAACAAGATAGAAAAATGCAGAGTTGGTGTAAAGCTGGAATACTCTGAATATAATGCTCTCAAACTTAACACCATTATATACAATAATGACGGTATCTACTTGGATGAAGGCGTCTACCCTGAGCAATCGAGCAACAATTTGATCTACCTGAATAATATTTTAAATAACTCCGAAGATGTACACGCTTTCATCTCCACCAACGCCTGGAGTTCGACCGAGTTTATTATATATAATTACAATGGAAAGACTTTCAAAAACCGTCTCGGCAACTATTGGAGTTCCTATAGAGGAACGGATGGAGCGAATGGGGATGGAATTAGAGATATGCCTTATGTTTCAAGTAATGTCGAGGACCAATATCCTCTTGTGGAGCCTATCGAAAGCTACAAGCTGAAATTATGATTCCATCATGACCCCATCGTCATATTTGCAAGACCTGGGTACGGACCATTTGGCACCAATTTGTAGATGGTATTGTTTAGACGGACCTCGACATAATCTCCTTTAGGCATGGCATCAAAATCGTGCGTTACCAAGAGGAATGCCAGGTCGTTTACATTGATAAGTGGATCTTCACTCCCCAAGATCAACTTCGTTAGCTCCGACCTATCAGCTAAGCCAGTGGATATAGGAGCAATGGACAAGAATGCCAGAAGGACGAAGATTACGACCAGGTAAAGATGAATCTCCTTCATAAACAACAATATTCGGATCAAGTCAAAACCCTCCTTCGTTCATTCAGTGGATTTGTTGGCCTCAGATTTGTATTTGTCCGCCGATGAGTTCGAACTTCTCAACATAGTATTATCTATCACGTTTTCCCAGCCTTGAACCTATCGAGATCCTTTTTCAGATCGGCACTCATTTTAGCGTTATCGAGTTTTGAACTAACAATGAACGGGAGTGTTGTGCTATCATACTTCATCCCCCCGAGATTGGCTCCACTCAGATCAACACTCACCAGTGCTGTCCTATTTAGCTCCGTATCCCCCAGATCTGCTCCGGAAAGGTTTACATTTTGCAAGAAGACCCCATTAAATTTGACGTTTCTCAGGTCTGCACCGCGGAGGTCAATCTTCTTAAGTCCTATCAGATTCAAGCTTGCTGATCTCAACACAGCTCTGCGCATTACAGTTCCCATTAGGTCCATGGATTCCAGGATACACCCAGCCAGGTCAGCCCCCGATAAGTTTGCATCATTAAGATTTGCCCCAGTGATTTGGACGCCATCAAGATCAGCATCAGACAGATCTGCGCCGGTAAGATCTGCACTGTCTAATTTTGTGTTTCTCAGATTGGAGTCATGAAGGTTGGCCCTTAGTAGATATGCCCTGGTAAAGTCAGAATTGCTGAGATCGGAATGGCTCAGGTTTGTACCAAACAGCTCTGCCCTGGAGAATTGACAATTCGTGAGAACGCTGCCATCAAGATCCGCCCAATTCAGCTTGGCACCTATCAGGGTTGCACCATTCAGATACACGTCTTTCAGGATAGCGCTGCTAAGATCCGCACCCCATAACCTAGCTCCTTTCAGATTGGCATCAGTCAGATTGGCTCCACTGATC
>PMNG01000173.1 GCA_003162615.1 Methanothrix sp.
AACACAAAATAGGGAGACTACCTAAAAGTGACAGTCCGACGAAATCAGCAATTAGAAAGAACAGTGGTCTTGGAAAAGATATACACGCTCAAATGGCTACATATATAAAAGATGGGAGCACCGATATTATTGGGATATGCGTTCCGAGACAATTGGAGCCCAGTTTCGTTTCTCTTCTGAAGATATATGCGTTAAAGTTCAACAAGAAGCTTGTTTTTATAGGCAAGGATGATTTAGTTCAAATAATCTTTGGAATTATGCAAAGACATAACTTGGAACTCAAGGATATTTAGTAGTTTATGCTTGAAGCAGTGCACTTTTCTCGCTGAAGCAACTCACTAATTTGTGTAATTCTTCTTGCCCTGACCTCAAAAGCGTGTTAACACACGGCCTATTGCGACTAAAGACGACCAAAAAATCAGGTAATTCGTTCCTCCCCGCATACACATACAGCCTCGGACTCCTCGCAAAAGCCACCAGTAGTCATCCCGATCTTCTCCGTCAGCTTCACTCCTATGGTCATAAGGGGACGCTCCTGCACACAAGTGGAAACCTGGCCTTAGCAGTCTTGGCAAAAATGAAGAATTCGGATCTACTCGGCTTTCCCAGCAGATTGTCCTCCCTTCAATAGCTTCACCCTTTCGAAGATCTGCTTCATAGTATGCTCATTGCTCTCCGTAAACCCAAAAGGCGAAGACGCAAAGGGCTGGAAGTAGATCGGCACGTCGTCCAGCCGGTAGAAGGTTCCATCGCATTCCATAGCATCGATTACTCCCGGCAGGACCACATCGGAAACCATGGTCATCGGGCATGGAGCAATGTCTATACAGACCACCGGTATCTTTGCCAGATACTCGATACAGGCCCCAGGCAAATGCGATGCCAGGTCCGCAGAGACTACCAACGCTGCATCTACATCTTTTTCTCTCAGCNNCTCGAAAAGTCCAGGCCGAAGGGATAGCCGTAGAGGTAAGAAGCGATCTGGTTGAATCCAGCCACGTTGCAGTGTCCCCGCAAGGCACCGATTACGAACTTGGTGTAAGCGTTTAGTTCCTTGACCAGGTTGAAAGCCAGCTCTGCGTTGCGATGTTTGCCGTAAGACGAGGCGATTCCAAGGCCGACGTAGATGACACCATAGTTGCAGCTCTTCATCATCTCAAGCATCTCTTCCATCATGGAGATGGACACGCCTGTGATCTCCTCGACGCTCGGGTGTGGCCTCTTTCCGTGAATTAGCGTAAGAAGAGCCGACAGCAGCTCGTAGTCGGTATTGGGCTTGATCTGGATGTGAAGGTCGGAGTTCTCAGCGGTAATCGACTTTCTGGGATCTACGGTTATTATGGTGCGGTCAAATCTTCCCCGCCTGGTCCAGTAGCCTCTGGGATAAATGGAATATCGGGACATGTGTCTAGGCATCGACTCCAGGGGGTTGGAGCCCCAGTAGACTGCCAGATCAGACCTGATTTTGGTCTGGCCTGCCGTCGCTCCCACGCGCCCGGCTTCCTGGATGCCCATTGCCGTAGGTCCGTGGCAGACTGTGGAGTTGGAGTCCACTGCTCCGCCCAGGTACTCCCCAAGGTGCAGGCCTACTTCCATGGCCTCGCAGGAGGTTTCGCTGCCCATGAAAAGCAGAGGGCGTTTTGCATTTGCCAGTATCTCGGCAGCCTTTTGGATCGCCTCGTCCCAACCAGCCTTCCTGAGCTTGCCGCCTTCTTTTATCATCGGTTCTTTGAGCCTGTGATCGCTAACAATCTCCTGGAACTTGGCATTGCCCATCTTGCAGGCGTTCTGGACGACGAGGCCGTTGTCCGTCAGGTCCACCTGTATATCGTCGCAGGAGGCCCCGCAGACGGGACAGATTATATTTTTGAAGGTCATTATTTACCCCCGGCGTACAATTTGAGGACCAACTCTTCAGCGCTCAGTACATTATCCAAGGAAGGTTCAACTTTTACCGGGCTGCCCTTGTAAAGGGGCGAGCCTGTGGAGAAGGTCTCGGGGTCCACTACCGCATTAGCCCAGATGGCTCTGGGCATGAAGACGTGACCGGACATGACAGAATCTTCCGATAGTGCAGAGACAACGACGCAATGCTTTCCATCTCTGGAGGTAACTTTTACCTGGTCAGGAGATCCCATATCCGCTAAGTCCTTCCAGTTCATCACGCAAACAGCGCACTCATCTACGTAGTCCATAGTGAGCTTGCTTCCGCCCTTGGCAAGCCTGCCCTCATCGATGGTGCTTCCAGTGTTGAGCAGAAATTCTCTTATCATCGTTTCATCTCTCCCGGTTATCGACGATGTTGTTGTCCAGTGCATAGAGGATGCCTTTGGGATTCTTGCTTATCGCGTTGTCCCCCGTGAATTTTGCGAAGTTTCCGACGAGCGAGTTGTCGCCAAGCTTTGGGTTGTTCTCCCTTCCGGTCTCTACGAAGCCTGGGGTGAACTGCTCAATCTCTCTGCAGACGGCGACTGTGCCGGCGCTCATCTCCGCTCCCACACCCCGAACTGCTTTGCCTTTCACCAGGATCGTCCCGCCTCCCTGGCGTATTCCGCAGAAGTTCTCGACGTTTCCTTCAACGACTATCTCGCCGCCGGTTATGCCGCCGCCCAGTTGACTCCGTGCGTTTCCGTCGATCACGATCTTACCGCCGGACATTCCCCGCCAGTTTCCCCTGTAAGCGCATCCGACGTGGTCGCCAGCGTCCCTTAGAATATGCAGCAAGCCGCCTTTCATCTCCATTCCAGCCCAGGAGCCAGCGTTGCCCTTCACTATGATACTGCCTCCGATCATCTCAGAACCGACGTGCATTCCCGCCGATCCGTGGATCTCGATTACCCCAGCTTTCATACCGTGACCGATATGCTTTACCCGTGAGACATCGCCCTCAATGACTATCGACATCTCCTCCGGACGTGCAGAGGCAGAGCCTACCACATCGACATCGAAGAATTCAGATAGAGGAAGCTGAACAGGCCCCTGCCAGACAATGAGCTGCTCGATCTCTTGCTCAGATTTGCCTGTAAAGATTCCGGGGTTGATGACCTCTGCCTCAACCATGATTCCTATCTCGCCCTTGGGTTTCAGAAGAACTTCTCCCATGGGCATCACCGCCTCGCCATGGCCTCAACGGGCCTATTGACCTCTATGGGCACAGGATTTTTCAGGAACTTGTCAGGAACAGGGTAGTTGGCAAAGCCCACTGTATAGTATTTGAACCACTCTTTGACGTCTTTGAGCATCTCTTTTTCCAGATCCGCATCGACGAGTGGCCGACAATAGAACCTTTTGCCTTCAGGAACAGCGACGATCTCGCCTTTGCGAGCGATTATCTCTCCATCTTTTATGGTGAACTCGGGTCTTGCAAATGAGCGAACTATACCGGCAGGATCGTTGACGTTCAGCTTGGTGGGATCTAGATCATAAACAGTAACGTCTCCGTCTGCCCCGACTCCCAGGTGGCCTTTTCTGTAAGACATTCCGATGGTCCTGGCAGCGTTAGCTCTGGTCAGGATGGCTATCTCGTAGAGGCTCATCTCCCTGTCCACACCGCCCAAGCTCGACTTATCGTAAGCCCACTTGTGGCACTCCTTGGCAGTGTCGTCTCTGGCCTTCTTGGACATGAGCCAGGTGATCACCTGTGGATATTGGGTGAAGACTCCGCCGTTGGGATGGTCTGTGGTCATTATTGTCTTCCATGGATCGTTAATAAGCAGCAGCAGCTCCAGACCCATAGCCCATTGAATGCTGCTTATGGGACTGCTCTTAAGATACAAAAACGGGATTACTCCCGAGCCGCACTCCATTTCTACATCGGTATTCGACCATTTCTGGCCTGATAGCATGTACAGATCATGAATGGCCGGACCGTCGCCTGTCATGGCGGTTGCGGGACCGAAGGGCACTGCTCCGTTGTCTATGACGACATGATCAACTTGATTGACATAGTCGACTACGTCCTTTACACCGGACTGGAAATCTCTCCAGGAGGTTCCTCCAAATGAGCTGAATTGAGCATGTGCGAGGTAGACGGATTGTCTTCGTCTGGCGTTCATCTTCGTCTCTGCCCAGTCCACCTCTGCTTTGGGTCGTGCGGTGACATCGGCGGGTATGGCCAGCGAGTTTTTGGTGATCTCCCAGTTTCCGGGGTGCCCCAGGTTATTGGTATGCAGATGAATGGACATGGGCATGCCCAGTAGTTCATTGACCTCTGCCAGGCCGTGGATGACCTCCTTGGGAGTTATTTCGAAGTGAATATTGGGCTCGTCCAGGCTGTGCACGTTCTTGGCCCAGCCCCAGTTCTCCACGCCCGCCGGATTAACGCATTTTATTCCGTAGGCCTTGTGGGTCTTCATCATCCAGGCGGTGTAGGCGGCGGCCTTCTCGATGTCGCCGTCGTGGAGGTAACGCATGATGAACCAGTTGTTGCCCAAGACCATGTAGGCGCCCATGTCCAATATCGGGGTCGCGCGCATCTCTTCGTGAGTGTGGCGGGCTTCCAGTGGCGGCATGGCGGCCTCGAAGACAGTCGTGTAGCCCATGGCAGCGTAATCNNGTCTTTGCCCGAACTGACTTGTAGTGGTCCTCCGGGCGCATCAGCCGGCCGGCGTTCACTTTGGGCCCGGCCAAATGGGCGTGAGAGTCTACGCCGCCCGGCATTACCGTCTTGCCGGATGCGTCTATAACTACGGCTTCCCGCGCCTCAGCAGCCGAAAGATCGGCGACGACCTTCCCGCTCTTGATGAAGATGTCCTTGACATCCCCGTTTATCTCGTTCAGGGGGTCGAAGACATAGCCGCCCTTGATAATCATTGTAGACATCAGACCACCTCTCTTCTCACCAGCCAGATTGCATCGACAGGACAGATCATGCTACAGGTGGCGCAGGATCCGCAGACCTCCTGGTCCGCGACCTTCACTGTGCCGTTCTTGACCTCTAAGAGAGGCTTCGCTTCCAGCTCGTTGAGGTGGCCTGCTGCAAGGTAGGGATCAGACAGGGCGTTTACTGGGCAAGCTATGACGCAGTTTCCACAGCCGAGACAAGCGTCCTCATCGGTCTTCAGAGTGGATGTTAGTGTTGGCCAGGGTGCAGGTTCTGTTAGTTTCTTCTCGAATGCTTTCTTCCCTTTCATCTCCGGAATTATGGCCGTCTTATGGACAGTTATGGCCCTCACCGGGCAGGCCTGGGCACAAGCTCCGCAGTAGATGCAGGCATCTTCTCTGCGGGTTACCTTTTCTACGATCTCGCCGGGCTTCCAATCTTTATTGAAGAGCGCATTGGCGGGGCAGGTGTGAACGCAGGTTCGGCAGGCCTGACATACGTCGTCGTCCCGGAAGAATTCCCCTGCAAATGGTTTTTCAAAAGAGATGGCGCCGACAGGACAGACCTGGGCACACCAGCCGCAGTGCACACATCGGTTCAAGTCGATAAGGGTCTTTCCTTCGAACCGCAAGCTGCCGTTCTCGGCCAGCCTTCTATCTTTCAGCTCAATGCATGATTGAGGGCAGACCTCGGCACATAGGCCGCAGTGCACACATTTTTCATTTACCGTCGTGGATTTCAAGGCCACGTGAAGGTAGGATTCATCCGTTTCCGCCTTGCCAGCGGTCCTGACCTCCAGAGCCCCGGTAGGGCAGACTCGAGCGCAGATGGAGCAGAAGACGCACTCGCCCTTTTTCTTCTCGATGAAGTCTTTGTCTATCAGTCCTCGGGCTACTGCGCCCACTGAGCCGATTACAAGCGCGCCTTTGGGACAGGCAGCAACGCAGGTCCCGCAGCCGATACACTTCTCTGGAAGATAGATCTGTGACCTATCATCCTTGGAGTCCAGCACTACCTCTCTCATCCTCACCCAGCCTGTTGGGCCTGACTATGGGACGGCAAGGGTTAAAGACATTTTGCACGAACGAGGGTTGCCTTTCGCTTATATAGTAAGATAAAGATTTTCGTATAAATAGATTTTCGATTGATAGAGTAGTATCTAATACTCCAAAAATGCGTTCATTCGATTGTCATCAAAGTGCGCGACTTCATGATAAGACGAAGAGGGAGAGTATGAGAAGTATTTAACTTTATGATGATAAATTTATAATTTGGAAAATAGGATCGCTAATAGGTGCCTTGGGTCTTCCTTATTCTCTTTTTCTTTGCATATTCCTATTTTCAGATCAGACAAGATCTTATCAACTGGTATTGGTTCCGATTTCCATCCCTTTAAGTCAAATAGTATGCTCGGTTTCAGGTAATCAAAGGGTTCTTCCATGAATTCGGCAGTTATAGTCCTTAACATAACAT
>PMNG01000146.1 GCA_003162615.1 Methanothrix sp.
TACATAACGGAGTGAGGCTGAACTACCACCGGTATTCCAAGCCGGTTGCAACCAGTCGCTATGGACGCGGCCTTCTGAGAGTATGGTCCCCAGGCCACGCCGCAAGCGCCTACTTTGTTCAGGATGTAGTCTGCTATATCGTCGAAGTTGCCCCTGTGGTTTCGGTGAGCGAATATGGTGGCCACCTTGATGGCAGCATCGCCGATGTTGGCATTGGAGACGCATGAACCGGTGTTGCAGATGTTGCGACCATCAAAGCCTCCAGGATACTGTTCCCAGATGGTCTTGCCGTCGACGTCGGTATAAAGGGACATGTCCATGGCCATGCATCCCGAGGTGACTACGATGTAACCTCTATCCACGAACTCTTTGGCCATGTCATAGCACTCCTTGGTTCCCTTGGGGTAGTTAGAGCATCCGACCAGAGCAATGACTCCTGGGATGGTGCCCAGCACTATGGGTGCGCCTACAGACCGAATCTCAGTGTCTCTAGCGGGGCCGCGTCCTGCTCTCATCTTGAACTTCTGGTTCTTGATGTACTGGCGGTTGGCGTATTCGAAGAGGTCCAAGATGTTTATCCCCTGCGGACAGACCTGCTCGCACCTTCCACATCCAACGCATACCTCATACATGTCAGAGAAGGCCAAATTGTTGCCCTTAACTGCCTCAGCTATGAGGTCGCTGATTCGGATATGCGGTGGGCAGACAAAGGCACACTCGTTGCAGGTGGTGCACTTCTTGATGCCCTCCTGGAACTGCGCTTCTGTGAGGAGGTTCTGGATCTTGGCCTCGGCACGTTTGGGCTTGACCGCGATGGCAACCCGGATGCCAACCTCTCCCGCTTTGGTGGGATCGAGGATAGCCACACCAGGCATCTTGAAGCTGACTAAATCTTCAACAATGGCGTCAACAGGGTCATTAGTCCTGTCCGGCAGCCCCATCATGATCTTGTCAGTGGTGGCAATGACTGGGATCTTGCGCTTCCCGGTGTCCTCTAGAATATTGCAGAAAACACACTGCTCGTCCACCATGATGCAGTCCATGACTCCGGAGCGAACCATCTTTCTCCACCAGCCCATTGCTCCAGCAACCTTAGGCCGCAGGCCAATGCCCTTTGGCACTTTCAGCTCGCCTTTTCCAAGTCCGATCCTGTTCAGGTCATGAGCTGTGCAGCAAACGCCGCCGATATCTACCTTATCCCACAGGTTGTTATTCTCGGCGTAGATCATGGCCTCAGCGCCTGCAGCCAGGTTGTGGCCGTAGGCGATCAGGACACCCTTGTTTTGGTCCATGGTTCCCATGCCGATCTCGACGAGCGGGGCATCGGTATCGCCTCGGGGCATGTCGTAGGCAACGATCTGCAGCATGTCGCATATCTCCATGCCCAGAAGGTCCAGCATGCCAGCGTGCAGAGCCTTGGACTCGAAATCAATGTAAGCGCTCTCCTGACCAGTGTGGGTGGCAGCCAGAAGCTGAACAACTTGCTCTTCGAGGTAATAGAGCCCCTCGTTGAAGCCCTTGAGGGTCGTGGGCTTGGTGCCCATTATGGTCTGGTATATGGGAGAATCTACAAGAATCTCATCGCCCATGTCGAACTTCATGTCGCCGAATTTGTCGAGACACCAGTGGTACAGATGTCTGCCGTGAGCAGCGTGTGCACAGCAGCCCATCAGACAGGCGATAAGGACGATCTTGCCGCAAGCACCGGCCTGATCGATGCCGCAAGCACCGCGCTTGTTTCCTGTGAGGTCGCAGGGTCCATAAGTACACAGGGTACAAGTATCGTCGGCGGGCGCATACATGATCTTGTATCGGTTGGCTATCATGTGATCCCAGTTCCGGAGCGTTGCTACACCCGGTTTGGGGACAGGACCCATGGGCTGNNACAGCTCCGATGTTGATCTGGACGTTCTTCATGTCCTCAACAGCAAAACTGCCCTCGGTTTTAACCATTGGGTTCTTGGCCTCCTTTTCTTTATATATACGGCTTTCCTGTTCGTTGAAATTACATAAAACCCTTTCGGAAAGGTTTTTTTATAAAACATAGCTCATGAGATTGAATTTGGAGTGCGGAACCTTCAGATAATTTTTATACACGATCAGTTCATCAACTTAAACCAACGATTATTGATGGATAATGCAATATCCCGGCAGGTTGAAATGCAAAAAAGGCTGCACGAGAAGAAGATCTATGATTGAGCGCATCAGGAAAAGCTTCGCGGAATCGGGAGAGTGCCATCACGGAGGCAGAGTTAGAGAGACAGCAGCCTGCTTGGGCTCAGAGCCACTGGACTTTTCCCCAAATATCAATCTCCTGGGATGACCATCACTCCAGGACATCCTTCCTCGGAGATGGAGATGCTCAAGCGCGGCAAAATCTACGCTGCAGGAGAACCGGTCTCGATGCTCAACATAGACAACATTCGCAAGGTCTATGGAATCTGTGTTGATGCACAACCTGGAGTACCTTAGGGTGCAATTTTTCATCTCATTTTGGCGTATTTACATAGTGAGTGAGCGCAGCAATCCCGATGGATAGGTAGAGGAGGCCTACTCCAATACGAAGCTCACATCAGTGAATTACCACGCTCACATCGCAGAATTGATCATATGTATAATAAATCTTTTGGTTATAGTAACTACAGGCAGGTGCTGGATCACAAGCACATGATGAGCCGACACGGCACAATTGTTCACCGACAATCGAGTCTTGGGCTGTTGTTATCCAATCCTTTATGCTGCCATGCCAACTGGAGGATATGAAGGCTCTCCCGGGCGCATTGAATATAGCACCCTCGATGGCCACTATCCTCCTTCCAGCCTTTGTGGATTCGGGTACCCGCTGGATATGCCTGCTATCACGAAGCAGAAGAATCTGCTCTTACCTTCTTTGGTTAACGATTGCTGCATGGTTCGATCCTTGGCTGATGTTCGAGCCTCTTGAATAGGGCGAAGATTTATATCGTCATAGCCGTATTTTGATCTTGCGCCTGATGGCAAAATAACTGTTGCCAATATGTCTCATTTCTCTTTCACAATAATAAAAATTCATAAAGGCTTGGTTCTTCAATAAGTACTCTCTGAGCTATAGAAACCAGATACGTCCATCATAAATTAATACATTTTAATTTGTTTAAATATAATCCCTACAATGAAGACGATATGCGCCCAAAAAAAGCATAAAAACGAGCTGCAATTAAAAAAAAAGAAAAAGGGTTGGTAAGCCTTGCGGCTTACACTGCGGGCATGACCAGATCCCTGTCGCCTGCAGCTCGGAACGCGCGTGCGCCGCCCTTGCCGTAGCAAGCACGGACATCGGCAAAGTCGAAGACCAAGCCGGGGTTAGCGAAAGTGACCTTGATCAACGGGTTGCATGCGAAGGCATCCATGCGGCCTGCGTGAGCAGCGCTGGATATGCCTGCGTATTCGCCCTGGTGACCCACGTTCATGGCGTAGTTCGGATAGTTTGCGCCCCTCAGCTCAGTGGGGTTGCCCTCGTCTGACTGGTAGGAGAACACGTTGGTTGGACCGCACTGATCCTGCAGGTCGTATCCGAAGAAGCCCAATCTGCCCCAGGCTTCCTTGTGCAGGAGCATGGACAGGTACCAGCCTGCCAGACCGATCTGGCTGTGGCCAGTTGCGATGGCTGCGCCGATACCGGATGCGGCTGCCATGACGGATGCCCTCTGGGACCCACCGAAGTGGTCCTCAAGAAGGGTCGGGTAGGACTCGTACTGCTCTGCGCTGTACAGGGTGGACTCAGTTGCGATATCCTTGGCGACATCCAGTGTGGCTGGCGCCTTGGCGAATCCGCCGTACTTGTCGTTTGCATAGTCGACTGTGTAGTAGCAGAAGTCGTCCAGAACGTCGTTGGTGTAGGCTGCAGTGGCGTACTGGGTGAATCCGACACCGCCGGACATGTAGCTTCCGAGCCAGATCTGGTCGTAGAGCATAGCGCCAGCGGCGACTACGTTCAGGGCAACCTTCACTGGGTCAGCGGGTGCTACCCTGGAAGTCTGGACCATGTCGGCCAGGAATCCGAAGGACAGTCCGCCGGGGTTGTTGGGTCCGCGGGCCCTTCTGGCGGGCAGCATCTCTGACATCTGCAGGACTGCGGCGTGCTTGGCTGCGTAGGCNNAGCTGCATGGCGCTCCACCTGGAGGTGGTTCCGCCGTCGCAGGATCTGACTACGATGGTTGGGATGTGGATGGCCTGCCAGGTAGTCTTGCCAATGGCTGCCTTGATCTCCTCAGCCTGATCGGCCGGGAAGAGCTTGTTGATATCGACCACGTACTGGGGGTCAATCTCATCAACCAGGTTGTCGTCGCCGGAGAAGATACGGACGTTACAGTCGTCGACTAAGCCAGGGTGAGTCTCAACCATGTGCTCCTGAACCACGGCTGCACCGGGCATGGCGTGGTTGAGGATCTCCAGGTAGTTGTTGATGGTCTCAGGAGTTACTTCCTTTCCGAGACGCTTCTCCAACACCTCGTGGGCCATATCCAGACCAACAATTATGGTCCTGCGGATGTCGTCCCACTGCTGCTGCATAGCCGGGTTGTTGACGAAGTGCAGGTCGTCGCCCTCTACTACATACTCAGTTCCTGAGAGCTTGTAGGGGACGAGCTGCCTCTGGCCCAGGGGTATTCCGCCAGCGTGAACATAGGGGTTGTAGCCGGTCATGCCACGCTTGCCCTCGAGCTTCTTGGCATACTCCATGAATTCTCTCTTACGGGCGCTCTGCTCGGGTCCAAGCCTCTTGTACTCGGTCTTCTGGCCTGAAAGATCGAAATCCTTTCCGAACTTCTTGTTAAGAGCCTTTATGAATAGCTTCTTGCTGTGCATCTTTGCCATTTGTATCACCCACCTTTTACTCTGGCCTGAAGCCCCACTTGCTTCTTAGCGTCCACATGTGGTGCAGAGCTTCGATGGCCTCGTCGTTCTTCCTAGCGCCGACTTTTCCGCCGACGGCTACGCCGTCGAACCTGAAGATGGTGGTCCTCTTCTTGGCCTCAGCCTCGCTCATGGGCTTGCCCAGGCTTGCCTTCTTGTCGAGGGGAATACCGACCTGGTCCTTGACCTGGTAAACGTTCCCGTCCTTGCCCATCTCAGTCCTGGATAGCATATCGAACATCATGCCGTTCTCTTCAAGCCTCAAGGAGTGGCCGTGAACTGTGCAGCCTCTCATGCCGGCTAGAGCGGGATCGAACATCTCGCTGTCCATGATGGTCTTGGTGTACTTCTCGATATCCCTCTCCCTGGCCTCGATGATCTGCCTTCCGGACAGGGTGCCCGGGTCGCAGCCCTTGCAGTTGATTGCTCCCCAGTAGGATCTCCAGTATGGGACCGATGGCGAGAAGTAGTACGAATCAGCAAACTGGGAGTACCTGACACGGTCTCCGGCTGCTGCGCCAGCGGTTGGTGCTACGATCTGCCTTATTGGGCAGTCGGGCTCGCCCATCTCTTTAAGGGGTGGATGGGTGCTTCCGTAATCCGCACCTGGGGCCCTGTGGCCCATGGCGGCTACAACGTCAGCCTCGGGGATATCCCTGAGCTTATCGACATTGCCGGACATGTGCTTCCTTCTGTTGATTCCAACAGAGGAGCTTCCGGGATAGAATTGTGGTGTGTAAGCCATATTTTATCTCTCCTCATCTTCTTTAAAGGTCACCATATCTTCAGACAGTATGGCCAGTTTGTCTTTCTTGGCTTTCGGGTCGATCAGTCCAAGGATGCGCTCGTCCTCGACCTTGCCATACTTGGCGTAGTCCGAGGTGGTCATCCTGTCGTGGAAGAACTTTCCCTGTCTGAACTGGAAGGAGAAGGGCAGCGCTCGCTCACACGCCGCTTTTAAACCGCCTAGGTAATCTTCGCTTTCCATCTCAAGCCTGATCCTTCCAACCTTAACTCTCAGCTCAATCGCCTGATCTCCTATCTCGACGAGGAGATTTCTGTTTGCCTCGATCGGTATGCCTTTTCCGGGACCGTAGGGGACCTCACGGGGCATATTGGGCCCGTGGATCATTATTCTCCTGATCCCGCCGTTTTTGTATATCTCGCAAAGAAGGCGCTGGGCAGTCTCGGGCATTAGGAACCGGCTGGGAACTATCTCCACCTGGACTGAATTCGTGTCTGATTTAGTGACCATGCATTCAGCCTGTTTTACACAGCCTCCGCAACCGATACGATCGGCTCACGGAACTCCTTGATCTCGCTGTAGATAGCACCGACCAGACCGGATGTCATCTCGGGGGTGAACATCTGGGTGCCTGCGTCCAGCGCTACTGCTGCAGCCACGCACGGAATGGCAAACCCTCTGGAGTGCCTTGTGACAACGTGGTTGCCGTTGAAGACTCCGGGTCCGCCGCCGCCGTAGATGGAGTGGCTGAAGAACGAGAACCCGACTGCTGTACCCATTACCCTGCCGAAGTCGCATCCTGGCAGAGCAGTCTCCTTCTCGATTATATCGTTGAAGTATAGCAGTGTCGAGGACACAGCCTGCGCGCCCCTCAGGGATCCGCAGTTTACCATTGTGGCTGCCAGCACGCCTGCAGCGCAGTAAGCGTTCCACTTGGAGACGTCGTTAGCCTCATACATGACGTATCCGGAGGGGAGCTTCTTGCCAGCCTTGATGACCTTGTCCTCAAGGGCCTTGGCTACTGTGCTCTGGACGACTGTGCCTATGGTTCCGGTCTTGCCGTTGGCCTTGACACACTCGTAAACCATGTTGTTGGCGTTCAGGCCCTGATATGCCATGCCCAGGAGCTGGTGCCTCTCGAATATGCCCATGGCGTTGCCCATCTCCATCTCGCCGATCTGCTCGTAGATCGAAGCCAGAGCAGCGGCATTCATGGCATTCCTCTTGGTGATTGCTGCAAGGTGGTTGGCCATGACGTTCCTGAGAGCAAAGCCCAAACCTTCATCGTTCTGGGGGATGTTGAGAACAGATGCCACGTTTCCGCCGGCCATGCCTACAGTCTGCGGGTACTCGCCCCAAACAGCGGCGTGAACCATTGGTGCGTCGACCATGCCGACCTTGAACTGCTGGACAAGTGCCTCAACTGTGGCAGCGGCCGCAGCAGTCAATCCGACCACGAACTCAGAAGCTGCGTTGAGCCTGGCTGTGGGTATCTGAACCATAAGCTGTTTTCCTCCGCCGAGCACCTTGACAACTGTGTCGTCGCCAGCGGTTACTTGCAGCAGGGTCTTTATCTTATCGGCTAGGGGATTTGCGTTGGCTATAACATCGAACTTGAGCTCGCGTCCCTTTACCTTTCTCTTGCCACCGGCAACAGCACCGGTCTTGAGGCCGTTCTCAATTCCTGCCAGGTTAACTGCAACGGTTCGCTTGGTGAGGCCGATGAGCCTCTGCATGGCAGCGTTCTTGAGTGGGCTGACGGCGCTTAGGTCGACGTCGCTCTTTAAAAGAACACCACGGTCACTATATAGGTCTATCTTGTCAGACACGTTCTTATCCTCCTTTACCTTTTTAGCAGAATAAACTGTAGGGTGCCGATCACAGGAGCGATGATTAAGACAACGCATGCTATAATAGGTCTTATCCAGTTCAAGCAATCCTCTACATTCTCCCGCTGCCAGTCAATAGACCCTTAAATACTTAAAGTTTTTGCGTGTATAATTATTACATAATTAAAAATAGAAAAGAGTATCTACTGAGTCCATAAATAACAAATTTCTTTTTTAAATCGATTTTTTTGAATTTGTATCGCTTTAATTGGGTCGTTGCCTTGCTTCTTCAATCTTATTTAAACTATTTGAACGACGGGCTTCGCTTTAGGGCCTGAGCCCGCACGTCAAACCTAAATATGCAAGAAATTTGTAAATTATATGATAAATCATTAATTATAATGTGTAGCATAGACATTAATTTATTGTAAATTATATGTATCTAACCGAATTTAGTCTATTTCTTGCCGTGCGCGGATGATGAAGTGCTGCAAATATTGCGATGAAAACGGATATCTATGTAAGTCAATAGATTCACAATCTCGCACGTTTTTTGCTTACACCATTCGATTATCAATATGTCAGACAACGCTGATGGATAGAGCTTGTTACAAGACGAAATCTCAACGTCAAGGGCAATGAGATCTGAAAATTGTCCCCTCTTTTCGGCCCGGCCATGTGACTACTTGGCATCTGCAGCTGGATGGGCCTGAAACGGATGCCTATCGGGTCCCAGCGGGAATCTATAGAAAAACTTTATATCACTGCAGGAGTTGGCTGAGACGGAATGCATCTCATTATCGCAGAGAAGCACGATGCCGCAAAGAGGATTGCCCAGATCCTGGCAGGATCAAAGCCCAAATCCCCTCGCGTGAACGGTGCTGAGACCTTCTCCTTCGATGATAAAGTGGTCATAGGCCTGAGTGGACATATCGTTGGAGTTGATTACCCTGCCGGCTACAACAACTGGCAGAAAGTGGACTGCAAGGAGCTAATCCATGCGGAGATTGTGACGACGCCGATCCAGGAGAAGATAATCTCCGCGCTAAAGAAGCTCGGCAAAGAGGCAGATCGCATCACCATAGCCACGGACTACGACCGGGAAGGCGAGTTGATCGGTGTGGAGGCACTCAAGATCGCGGCCGAGAAGGATCCCAAGATAAAGATAGACCGAGTCCGCTACAGCGCTATCACTAAAGAGGAGATCCAGAGCGCCTTCAAGAATCCGGGTAAGGTGGACTACGATCTGGCCGCCTCCGGAGAAGCCAGACAGATCGTAGACCTAGTTTGGGGTGCGGTCCTAACCAGATTCATCTCCAAAACCTCAGGACGGCTAGGCAAGGAGTTCCTCTCTGTGGGCCGGGTCCAGTCACCCACTCTGGCCCTCATAGTGGACAGAGAGAAGGAGATAGAAGCCTTCAAGCCCGAACCGTATTGGGAGATCTACGTAGACCTGGAAAAGGAGCTGCGGGTCCACCACGCTAAGGGCAAGATCTGGGACAAGGTCGAGGTTGACCAGATAGTAGCGAACCTCGGTCCAGAAGGTATCATAAAGTCCATAGAGAAAAAGCCCAGGTACGACAAACCGCCGACCCCCTTCGACACTACCAGCTTCATCAGCGCCGCCAGTGCAATCGGCTTCTCTGCGGCCAACGCTATGAGGATAGCAGAATGGCTCTATACCAATGGATTCATCTCCTACCCCAGAACCGACAATACTGTCTATCCGCCCTCTATTGACCTTAAGTCCTTAGTGTCCATGTTCACAAAGGGGGCTTTCGCCAAGGAGGCTCAGAACCTTCTCAAAGGAAGAATGGTGCCGACAAGGGGCAAACGGTCCACAACAGACCACCCGCCCATTTATCCCACTGCCTCTGTCGATAAGAATGAACTGAAGGAAGAACAGTGGAAGATATACGAGCTAGTGGTGCGCCGGTTCTTTGCCACCCTGGCTGAGCAGTCCTCCTGGGAGATCTCTACTCTGTCGGTCGACATAGGGAAAGAGCCCTTCCGGGCCAACGGAGCCAGGTTGATCGAGGCCGGATGGCGAGCATATTACCCCTACAGCAAATCTGAGGAGCACTTACTTCCAGAGCTAAATGAGGGAGAGCGTCTGTTGGTTTTAGGGCACGAGGTGGCCTCCAAGGAGACACAGCCCCCTGCTCGCTACGGCCAGGGAAGGTTGATCAAGCTCATGGACGAGCTAGGCCTTGGCACTAAATCAACGCGCCACGATATCATTAGCAAATTGTACGCCCGTGCGTACGTCCATGGCAACCCAATGAAGCCCACGAACACGGCCTATGCGGTCGTGGACACGCTGGAGAAGTACGCCTCCGCCATAACCAAACCGGAGATGACCCAGACCCTTGAGAAGGACATGACCCGCATATCCGAGCGCAAGATCAAGGAGGCAGAGGTCATAGATGAGTCCCGGGAGATGCTGACCTCTATCTTCAAAGACCTTGAAGAGAACGAAGCGGTGATAGGCACATCTCTGCGAGAAGGTCTTCGAACCGACAAGATCGTGGGGAAGTGCGAGAAGTGCGGCTCTGAGCTGATTATCCGGAGAGGTCGACGTGGGTCCAGGTTCATAGGATGCTCAGGATACCCTAACTGCAAATTCACCTTGCCTCTTCCCAGATTTGGAACTCTGCTCGTCACTGACAAGGAGTGCGATATGCACCACATGAACCACGTCAGGATAATCAACAAGGGAAAGAGGCCCTGGGACCTGGGCTGTCCCCACTGTAATTTCCTGGAGTGGCAAGCTAAAAAATCTCAGGAACCCAAATCCATCAACGACGTTTTAACGAACATTCAAGGGATCGGCCCCAAGACCCTGGAGAAGCTGACGGCAGCGGGGATAAAGACCACGCAAGACCTGTTAAAGGCAGAAGTCGAAAGCCTGGTAGAGAAGACTGGGTTGAGCCAGAAGAAGCTCTTGGCCTGGCAGAGCGCTGCTAAAGCGCTCACCGCTCAGGGCTGTTAGTTCATTAGAATTTTTTGCCCTTTTATTTATCGCAATACTCCACAACTTTGCTGCGGGTGCGTTGCTGCTCGTTCGACGTTGTTCGATGAGAACCCTACTATATTTTATAGCCAGCATGGGCCTGGCCGGATTTGAACCGGCGGCCACTCGGTTATGAGCCGAGCGCTCTACCGGACTAAGCTACAGGCCCTAAAACGAGATTTGGCGCCGCGAACAGGGCTCGAACCTGTGACATTCTGGTGACTGCGTCCTCTTTTCGGATTAACAGCCAGACACTCTACCAACTGAGTTATCGCGGCCCGAACCCATCCCATAACACACAATGATTTAAGCCTTTTGATTAGATGATCCTTATGCGCGTCCTGAAGAAGAACCTGAGAGGTGACGAGGGAGAGATCACGCTCCTTCCTGAATCCTTGGACGACCTGTGGCACCTAAAGCATCTGATCGAGCGAGGCAACCTGGTCTTCGCTCTGACTCACCGCAAGGTGGCCTCGATAGCCGACAAGGCCCGTCCGGAGAAGATGGAGAAGAGGCCCGTGCGCCTGGGCATCAGCGTCGAGGATGTGGAGTTCCATATGTACTCCAACTGGCTCCGGCTGCACGGCGTGATAAAGTCCGGGATCGACATTGGCTCCTACCACACTCTGAACATCGAGGTGGGAACTGACCTTTCCATAATCAAGCGCTGGAGACCTGACCAGCTTCAGCGCATCGACGAAGCAGTCGCTGAGTCGATGAGGCCCAGAGTGGTCCTGGCCCTGATCGAGGAAGGCGAGGCAACCCTCGGGGTTCTTAGACAGTTCGGGGTGCAGAGGGTGTTCGAGCTACGCGCTGGCAGCAGCAAGGGCTCCGGAGAGGACACGCGCGGTAGGTTCCTGAAAGAGTTTGCCGAAGAGATCTCACGGACTGCAGGTGCAGACGCTCAGATCATCGTTGCCGGACCCGGGTTCGTCAAGGAGGATCTGAAGAAGGTCATAGATTCCGATTATCCCGACCTGGCAAAGCGGGTCACTATGGACGACGCTTCCTCTATTGGCATGTCCGGTTTTCAGGAGGTGCTTCGTCGCGGTGCGGTGGGCAGGGTGCTGGAGGACAGCCGCGTGGCGCAGGAGACCAAGCTCATTGACGACCTTTTCAGGGAAATAGCCACAGATGGAAAGGCAGCCTACGGGCTGAAAGAGGTTCGTAGCGCCATCGACTACGGGGCGGTAGAGCACCTGATGGTCCTAGACGAGCTTGCCAGACGTAGAGAGATGGATCCGCTCATGCGTGATGTGTCCAATGCCCGTGGAAAGGTGGTGGTTTTCAGCTCTGAGTTTGAGCCCGGAGACCGGCTCCGTTCGTTGGGAGGTGTAGCCGCTCTCTTGCGGTTCAAGGTGACTTCCTCCCCGCCCTAAAGGGCGGGGCTTCCTACTTC
>PMNG01000068.1 GCA_003162615.1 Methanothrix sp.
TCGCTTTTGAGATGAACAAACTTGTTGCAGACACTGAATAATTATTAGATGAAAAAATTGAGACACAAGTATTCTATTAGCTTGATTTCGTGCTAAGAAAAGAAGAATTATTAAGGTCAGCAGATAAAGGATATTCTAGGTATGACCGAAGGCAAAAAGGCTGAGCTTAAGGTAACGGGAATGGTTTGTGTAGCCTGTACGTCTGCTATTGAGAAATCCCTGCGGAGTCTGGATGGAGTCGCTGAGGCTAAGGTCAATTTAACGACGGAGATCGCATCAGTGACCTATGACCCAAGGAAACTGAAGCTTTCAGACCTGGAGAAGGCGGTCAGGGATGCAGGCTACGATGTAATAGACGAGAANNTCAAGAAGCTGGACGGAGTGTTGGAGGTCAATGTAAATCTTGCTTCTGAGAAGGCATACATCACCTACAACCCGAGGATGGTCTCCATCCAAGATATGAAAAAGGCAATCGTAGACACGGGCTATCAATATCTTGGGGTGGCCGGAGAAGAGATGGCCGTAGACCTGGAGAAAGAGGCACGAGCCAAAGACCTGATGGATAAACGCCGCCGCATCATTATCGGATTTGCGACCAGCTTCTTTTTGATGGGTTTGATGTATCTGCCTCTGGATCGCGTCATCCCTATGAATGTGCTCATGGCCATTCCCATGACTTATCTTATGCTCATCATCTCAGCACCTGTCTTTGTTTATGTCAGCTATCCCATATTCAGTGCCGCTTTGCGGTCTCTCTCGAACAGGAGCCTGAACATGGATGTGATGTACGCCATGGGCATAGGCGTTGCTTACGCTTCAAGCATTCTCGGCACCTTCGGGATAGTGCTGACTCCAGACTTCATGTTCTACGAGACTGCAGTCATGCTCGCCTCTTTCCTTACTTTGGGCAGATATCTCGAGGCAGGGGCCAAGGGACGAACTTCTGAGGCCATCAAGAAATTAGTGGGCCTGCAACCGAGAACTGCCACGGTCCTGGAGGACGGACATGAGATCGAAACGCCAATCGAGAACGTTCAGGTGGATGACATCATCCTGGTCAAACCGGGCGAGAAGACTCCAGTTGACGGAATAGTAATCGATGGCTCAAGCTACGTTGACGAGTCCATGATCACTGGTGAACCCGTACCGGTTTTAAAGGAGATGGGTAAAAATGTCGTTGGGGGTACACTTAACAAGAACGGCGTTATCAAGTTCAAAGCGACAAAGATTGGCAGAGATACTGTTCTTGCTCAGATCGTGTCCCTTGTCGAGGCGGCCCAGGGCTCCAGGCCGCCTATCCAGAGTATCGCAGATAGGGCAGTCACTTACTTCATCCCCACAATTCTGACTATCGCCTTTCTTTCCTTTGTCTACTGGTACCTAATAGCCAGAAACACGCTCCTCTTTTCCCTGACAGCTCTGATATCCGTGTTAGTAATCGCATGCCCATGCGCTCTGGGTTTGGCTACGCCAACGGCCGTCACAGTCGGAATAGGAAGAGGCGCTGAGCTAGGTATTCTCATAAAAAGCGGCGAAGCTCTAGAGGCCGCAGACAAGCTAAAAGCTGTCGCCTTCGACAAGACGGGAACCCTCACCGTAGGAAGGCCGGATGTCACAGATATAGTAGTTTTTGGCGTAGAAGAAAGGGAGCTTTTGATGCTTGCTGCCTCCGCCGAGAAGAACTCTGAGCATCCTCTTGCCGAGGCTGTCGTCAGGAAAGCCCTAGGTGAAGGCATAGAAATGGAAGAGGCAAAAGAGTTCGATGCGACTCCTGGAAAGGGCGTAATGGCCAAAGTTCTTGGAAAAGAGATCATCACCGGGAACAGAATGATCTTCCGGGACAGGGGAATCGAGCTTTCAGAAGACGTCCTATCCAAAGCATCCGGATTCGAGGAACAGGGAAAGACCGCAATCCTCGTGAGCGTGGACGGCAAGATATCGGGGATTTTGGCCATCGCGGACCGGCTAAAGGATACGGCGGCAGGTGCTGTAGCAGAACTTAAGAGATTGAACCTCAGGGTAATAATGATAACCGGCGACAACTCCAAGAGCGCGTCGGCTGTTGCAGCTCAACTGGGCATAGATGATGTCCTCGCAGAGGTGCTGCCCGAGGACAAGGCAAACGAAATAAAGAGGATTCAGGCTGAGGGAACGCCGATTGCTTTTGTAGGTGACGGAATCAACGACGCCCCAGCCCTCGCCCAGGCGGATGTCGGCATTGCCATAGGTAGCGGCACGGATGTGGCAATTGAGACAGGCAAGATCGTGTTGATAAGAGACAACCTTCTTGATGCCGTCTCGGCCATCCAGCTCAGCCGCAAGGTCATCACCAGGATAAAGCAGAACATATTCTGGGCCTTTGCTTACAATATCATTCTAGTTCCCCTGGCAGCAGGAGCGCTTTACCCTTTCTTTGGAATAACATTTAGACCTGAGCTCGCCGGTCTGGCGATGGCATTGAGCTCTGTCACAGTGGTAACTCTGTCCCTCCTTCTCAAAAGGTACGTGCCTCCAGCAAGGCGAATTGAAGGTTAAGTGCCGCCACGACACTATCGGCTGCAAAGTGGGAAAGATCAAACCAGAAGGGCATGGACCGCACCGAGTCCACAAGTCATTAGGAAGATGAGGGCTAGCAAGTGGGGCATAGAGAATCCGCCGCACTTCAGGGCCGACCGGAGCTAAAGCAGTTGACAGGAACCATCATCTCAAAGACGAAACGCTAAGCAGATAGTGGCACTCCTGATCGGTTCGGTCTTCAAGTATTTCTATACCTCAGCATCGCCCCAATTCCACCAATCGACTCCAGGAAAGCATCATCCTCTACCAGCACTACCCTCTGCCCCCGTTCGCTCCGCCTGCTGATAAAGCTCCTCCAGGTTCAGGGCCTGCATCTGTCCTCCGCAGGTCGGGCAGGTTTCGCCCTCACCGTGGAAATGGCACTTTTTGCAGATCATCTGCGGAATGGCGAAGCTGTTTGCTAAGAGCAAGTGGTTGGCCCTTCCCTGCTTCAGAGCCTCTCCCACCTCGGCCAGACCATAGGCGGCAGGCCGCCCTTTGTAACAGGAGTAAGCCCTCCTGGACTCACTCGATTCAGGCGGAAATCCATAAAATATGTGTGACGCTGATAAAGAAAAGGGTATTTGAACATGAAGACCGGCACAGCCAACCTTCCATTGCACGGTGGCTCGGCTCCACCGTGGCTTTTCAAGCGCATGCGACTCCTTGCAGGAGAGATAGTGGAGGCCCTGGTCTACGAGCGCGGATCGGAGGAGTTCCTTCGACGCATCTCCGATCCTCACTGGTTCCAGGCTTTCTCCTGCGTCCTAGGCTTCGACTGGCACTCCTCCGGCACGACCACGGTCACAACAGGTGCCCTGAAAATGGCGGTATCTCCACAGCGGCATGGAATCGCTGTGGCTGGTGGCAAGGGCAAGACATCTGGAAAAACGCCGGCGGATATCCAGAAGCTGGGAATTGAGTTCTCCTTTGGGCCCCAGAAGATAGCGGAACTGATCAGAGCAAGCAGATTGTCCGCCAAAGTTGATAATGCCCTGGTTCAGGATGGTTACCAGCTCTACCATCACACCTTCTTATTCACCGAGAGCGGCGAGTGGGCTGTGGTGCAGCAGGGCATGAACGACTCTTTCGCACGGCGCTACCACTGGCTATCAGACAGGGTTAAGAGCTTCGTAGAGGAGCCGCACAACGCCATCTGCTCAGAGCGGCAGGAGCAGACAGTCCTCGACCTGACGGCCCGGGAGAGCGAAGAGAACCGCAAGGCCACCCTGGATATCGTCAGAGACGGCCCGTCTCATATTGGGTTTCGTCCGGCTCAGCGCAGCCTGCTGGACTTCGGAGATTCGAGGCCCAGTCCGGTTCCGGAACTATCCATGCCAAGGCGGCACGAGCTGATTGCGTCCTTGGACATCGATGAAGTAGGCAGAAAGGCTCTGCAGATGGCCTACGAGCTCCAGCCCTCCAACTATGAGGAGCTTGTGGCCCTCCGGGGCTTGGGCCCGAAACGGATCAGGGCCCTGGCTTTGATATCAGAGCTGGTCTATGGATCCAGCCCAAGCTGGAAGGACCCTGCAAAGTTCGGCTTTGCCCACGGAGGAAAGGACGGAACGCCCTTCCCCGTGGACAGGGAGACCTACGACAATTCCATAAGAATCCTCCACGAAGCAGTAGAGGGTGCCAGGCTAGAAAAGAAAGAGAAGTACGAGGCCATCAAGCGGCTTAGCAAATTGTGCGGTGAATCGGACCTGCGAGGATGAGAAAGGCCGAAGGAGAATCGGGAAGTGCTTATAAAAAACTCTACACAAGCTTTATTTCCTTTAAATGGCACCGAAGATCCAGGAATTATGAGGAATGCTATGCGACTTTCCATGGACTTGGAGCTTCAAGATATACCAGGACAGCTAATGCTGGCGTTGCAACCCTTGAGGGACAGCAAAGCCAACATAATCAGCGTGGTTCACCATAGAGACAGGAAAACTCCCCGAGGCATGATCCCAGTTCGCTTCGTTGTGGAGATGGACAGGTCCCGGCTAGAAACCGTGAAGAAGCAACTTGCGGACAGCGGCATCTCTGTTGTTCGGGCTGGCGAGGACCGTTTCATCGAGGCTATCTCCGTTGTTTTGGTGGGCCACATCCTGGATAGCGACCTGGGAGACACAGTCAAAAGGATCGACTCCACCGGTTTTGCTGAGGTGATGGACCTCTCATTGACCATGCCGGGAGTCGATGAACCTTCCTCCGCCTATCTCAGAATTCGCGCTACAGGCAAGGCCGAGATCCAGAAGGCCCTGACCATCTTGCGGGAAGTAGGTTCGGAGAAGAAGCTTCTGGTGATTGAGCCGATCGAGGCGGAGGCGGTATGAGAGACGTTAAGGTGTCTCTGGTGGGCTACGGCATAGTGGGCCATGGAGTTGTCGAAGTTCTGAACAGAAAGAAGAAGCTGCTCAGAGATATGGGACTCAATCTGAAGCTCGTAAGCGTCACAGATCACACAGGCACAGTGGTTAGCGAGGGCGGAATCGATGCGGAGAAGATCCTTGGCGAGAGAACCCTGCAGAATGTTGCTACAACCAGCATGAAAGGAAAAGAGGCCATCTTAGCCATCGACTCCGACCTTGTTGTTGAGGTCACTCCAACCAACATAGTCCACGGTCAGCCCGGTCTAGGTCACATGGAAGCGGCGTTATCTAGCGGAAAGCACGTGGTAACATCTAACAAGGGACCACTAGTCGTGGCTTACAGCCGTTTGGAGGAGCTAGCTCGGGACAACGGAGTGATGCTCAAGTTCGAGGCTACAGTTGGCGGAACAATGCCTCTGATAAGCCTGGTGGAGCGAACGCTGGTGGGAAACACCTTTTACGGGATTCGGGGTATCTTCAACGGTACCTGCAACTACATCCTCACAAGGATGGCCGAAGAGGGCATTCCCTACACCCACGCCCTGAGTGAGGCCCAGGACCTTGGGATTGCCGAGGCCGATCCCAGCTACGACGTAGAGGGCGTGGACACTGCCGGCAAAGTTGTGATCCTGGCCAACTCCCTGTTCAACATGAACATAAAGTACAGCGATGTGGACGTGACAGGCATAACCGGCGTCACTCCCGAGGCACTAGCCCTGGCAAAGAAGCGTGGATACGTGATAAAGCTGATAGGAGACGTACCTGCCCTAACTGTCCGGCCCACGCTAGTTCCCATTGGAAGCCCCATAGCTGTGGCAGGAACACTGAACTCCGCGGCGATTTACACCGACCTGTCAGGGACAATAACCGTCACAGGCCTAGGTGCTGGCTCAATCGAGACCGCAAGTGCAATACTCAGCGACATAATCAGTATCTATAGGACCAAACGCATAGATGCCATATTCTGAACATGACCAGCTTTCTCAAGTTCGCCGAACTCTGCCAGAAAGTCGAGGGGACCAGCGGCTCGCTCGATAAGATCGATTTGGTTGCAGCATTCGTGAAAGAACTTGAAGATGGGGAGCTGGCAATAGCTTCCAACTTCGTCATGGGAACCGTTTTCCCCGACTCCGAAACTGTTCTGGGGGTCGGCCCCAGCATACTTTACGAAGCCTTAGCTAGAGCCTGTGGCTGCACATCCGACCAGATACAAGAGACGCTAAGGGCAACAGGCGATCCCGGGTTGGTGGCCTATGCCGTAGCGGAGAAGCGACGGCCCCTCAACCTGGCAGCTTTTGGCAGGACTGATGCTCTGACCATCGCCGACGTTTTCGAAAGGTTCATTTCCATATCCAGGGCATCAGGCAAAAGAAGCCAAGAAGCAAAAGTCAAAAACCTGCAATTCCTATTCGGAGAAGCCTCTCCGCTGGAAGCCCGCTACATTGCCAGGCTGGCGATGGAAGATCTGCGTATTGGCGTTGGCGAGGGTGTGGCGAGAGACGCTATAGCCAAGGCTTTCGGTCAGCCCGCAGAGCTTGTGGAAAGAGGCTACAATCTTACGAACGACATCGGCCTTGTGGCCCAGCACGCCAAGCACGGCACCCTTTCCAGCCTCAATGTCAAGATCAACCACCCCATCAAGATGATGTTGGCCCAGTTGGGGGACACCATTCCCTCGGCCCTCCAGGAAATGAGGAACGCAGCAATAGAATGGAAGTTCGACGGTGCCAGGGTCCAGATTCATAAGGAAGGGGAGAAAGTTCGCATCTACTCCCGTCGCATGGAGAACGTCACACTCTCCCTGCCAGAGATATCGAAGGTGACTATCAAGCAGGTTATGGCAAAAAGCGCTATCCTGGACGGAGAAGCGGTGGCTACCGGAGATGATGGCCGGCCCCTGCCTTTCCAGGATATCCTCAAGCGGTTCCGCAGGAAATACGACGTGGAGAAGCTCGCCGTTCAGATCCCCTTGCATCTTCATCTTTTCGACCTCATCTACTTGGACGGCAACAGCCTGATAGATCGCCCTCTCTCCGAGCGACGCCAACTCTTGTCCAGCATCGCCGATTCCGAGCTTGTCGCCTCCCAGGTGTTGACGGACAATCCGGAAGAGGCAGAGCGGATCTACAAGGAAGCTTTGGATGCTGGTCACGAGGGGATCATGATCAAGAACCCAGATTCTGTTTATGCTCCTGGCAAACGTGGGAAGAACTGGCTGAAGATCAAGCCGGTCATGGAGACCCTGGACTTAGTGGTAATAGGAGCAACGTGGGGCGAGGGCAGAAGGGCCAGTTTCTTAGGTTCATACCGCCTGGCCTGTGCTGACCTCGATTCTGGGAAGCTGCTGGATATAGGCTGGGTGGCCACAGGTTTAACGGACGAGGTTCTCTCTGAGCTCACTGAGACCTTCAAGGATCTTATTCTGGTCCAGAAGGGGATGGAGGTAGAGCTGAAGCCTGCTGTTATCTTTGAGGTGGCCTACGAAGAGATACAGAAGAGCACTAACTACTCCTCCGGGTTTGCCCTGCGTTTTCCGAGGCTAGTTGCAGTTAGGGACGACAAATCGGTCGAAGAGGCCGATACCATGGAGAGGGTGACTTCCATCTATCGGTTGCAAAGGGGCCGTAACCCCAAAGGTCATGTCAAAGGATAGGTGACGGTAATGATAACGAAGAGGCTGGAAGAACTTAAGGACGATGATCTCCGCTGGCTATTGTCCAGGCAGGTAGGGATCCAGGATGTTCTGCCCAATGTAAGCGAGATTATCACAGAAGTGGCATCGGAGGGGGACAAGGCGCTTTTCAAGTACACCGAGAAGTTCGATGGTGCCAAACTGGATAGCCTGCGTGTGACACAGGAGGAGATAGCCGGAGCTTATGAGGCGGTGGACGAAGACCTCATGGATTCTCTGGGGCAGGCGGCGGAGAACATCTTCGCCTTTCACGGCGAGCAGAGGGAACGGGACTTCTGGCTTACGGAGGTCACTCCAGGCGTCCTGGTGGGACAGAAGGTAGTACCTTTGGAATCCGTGGGGGCCTACGTTCCAGGCGGCAGGGCTTCCTATCCTAGCTCTGCTCTGATGACCGTCATTCCGGCCAAGGTTGCGGGTGTGCCTAGGATTGTAGTGTGCACTCCCCCTGGAAGCGACGGGCAGATCAATCCCTTGACATTGGTGGCAGCGGACATGGCTGGTGCCGACGAGATCTACAAGCTCGGAGGAGTTCAGGCCGTAGCAGCCATGGCTTTCGGAACGGAGAGCATCGACCGAGTGCACAAGATCGTGGGGCCCGGAAACGTCTATGTCACGGCAGCCAAGCTCCTTGTGAGAGAGACGGTCGAGATAGACTTCCCGGCGGGTCCGAGCGAGGTTCTGATAATAGCCGATCGATCTGCTGATCCCGGAGTTTTAGCTGCTGACATGATCGCCCAGGCCGAGCACGACCCAAACTCCATGGCCGTTCTGGTGACTACCGATGAGCTAATGGCCCAGGCTGTGGCTGAGGAGATGTACATTCAGGCTGAGGCTGCAGCCCGCCAGGAGATCGTCAAGCAGAGCCTGGAGCACTGTGCCGTATTAGTCGCAAGCAGCCTGGAGGACGCTGTCGATTTCTCCAATGCGTTCGCTCCGGAGCACCTGGAGATCATCACCGTCAATCCTATGGAGGTGCTGGAGGATGTCCAGAACGCGGGCAGCGTCTTCCTTGGAGGCTTCACGCCAGTAGCAGCAGGCGATTACGCGAGCGGGACAAACCACGTTCTTCCTACTTCAGGGTACGCTCGGGTATTCTCCGGGCTGAACGTGGACCACTTCACCAAGAAGATAACGGTGCAGATGATCTCTGAGGACGGGCTCCATGCCCTGAAGAACAGCATCGTTCCCCTGGCCGAGGCCGAAGGTCTCTTTGCTCACGCCGAGTCGGTGAAGAGAAGGCTGGAAAAGAATGACTGATTTAAGCCAGGAAGCCATGGGATGATTTGAGCCTGACCCATCCAATTTTTCAGAACCTTATCCCTTTTCCTCTTGTGCGGAGCTGCAAGGCTAAATATTTCGGACTCCGGGAAGGCATTTTTCACGACAGCTTATTAAGGTAAAAGCAGCTATTGAATGATATTTCAAAATGGAATGGTGATCCTAAAATGAATATTCATAGTTCATTTTTCTTGCTTGCTTTGGTGACAGTGCTTATGACAACAGCGATGGCTGCCAATCCCACAGATATTATAGCACCTGTCCAGCATCAAATCAACCAGGCTCAAGGGGATCTCCAGCAGAAAGTAGCTCAGCATATTGCGGAGGGCAACCTGACGCCGGAGCACCTCCAGGAGGACGTCAACATCACCAAAGAGGAGCTAACGAAGAAGGCGGCGGAGATTAAGCAGAATGCCAGCGTCACCCAGCAACAGCTCCAGCAGAAAGCAAAGGAGGAGGTCAAGAACCAGGTCAACCAAGTCAATCAGAAGGTTCAGCAGCCTGGATTTGAGGTGACATTAGCCGCAGCAGGCATCTTGGCCACCGCTTACATTCTCCGGCGAAGAGATTGATATCCGGGTTTAAGATCTTGATTTACCGCAGCAATGTATGTCGAATACGTCGAAGAATTTGACAACTCAAAGAATAAGGTCAACATATGGTTAACCAGAAAGGATGCCTCTAATGCAGGATGACCAAGAAACCAGAGATAAACGGAAGGCTTCAGCAGCTAGGCTTTCGGTCATCTCCAACTCCATCCTTGTGCTGCTAAAGCTGGTCATAGGCATAGCCATCGGGTCGGTTTCTGTGATCTCCGAGGCCACCCATTCAGGAGTTGATCTGCTGGCAGCATTGATTGCATGGTTCGCTGTTAGAATCTCTGGCAAGCCGGCCGACCGGGATCACCCATTTGGGCACGGAAAAATAGAGAATATTTCTGGGACAGTGGAAGCCCTGCTCATATTCCTGGCAGCTTGCGGTATCATCTTTGAGGCAGCAAAGAAGCTGGCAAATCCCCAGCCACTTGAGGAGCCGGGGTTGGGTGTCGCAGTAATGCTGGTATCGGCTGTGGCAAACATAATGGTCTCACGAAAACTCTTCACTGTGGGAACGGAGACCGACTCGGTTGCCCTCCAGGCGGATGCATGGCACCTTCGAACAGACGTATACACCTCCGCAGGTGTTATGGTGGGGTTGGGAATAATCTGGTTTGGGGGAATTCTGTTTCCGAAAGCTGACCTCAAATTGGTGGATCCGTTGGTGGCAATAGGGGTGGCGTTGCTCATTATTAAGACGGCTTTCAAACTCACAGTCGAGTCTACTCGCGGTCTCATGGACGTTAGCCTCCCACCAGAAGAGGAAGAAAAAATCCGCAAGTGCATATCCGTCTTTGCTCCCACAGTACGGGGAGTTCACCGGCTTCGAACTCGTAAGTCAGGGTCATATCGTTTCGTGGAGTTTCACGCCAGAGTTGACGCGTCCATGTCCATAAGCGAATCCCACAGGATCACTGACATGATCTCGTTATCCATTAAGGAGTGTCTTCCGAACACTGTTGTCACGATCCATATTGAGCCATGCAACTGTACCCTGGCCACCGATGAGTCATGCGGATGCCAGCTCAGCGAAGATGAACTGAAAGCAATACGAGCGAAATCCGAAGACAATATGGAATGACTAATGGAAAGAGCGAACTTGATAACTTCGCACTTTTGAGGGCACAACTTGTAAGAACGGTCGTGGACTACGAGTTGTGAGATAAAAGTCGTGATGATTCGTGAGGATATATGTTCAAGAAGATAATGATTGCCACCGATGGATCCGAGTCGAGCAACAGGGCAGCGAGGCTGGGAATAGACTTGGCTCGCGTTCACAACGCAGAGGTTGTGGCCGTGTATGTAGTGGATGTGAATCGGCTGATCCAGCTTCCCGGATACACAATGATTCCGGGCTTAAAAGATAAGTTGCTCGGGCTTATGATTGAGGAAGGCCGATACGTTACGGAAGAGGTTGAGCAGATGGCCCAAGCGGCTGGAGTTCCCTGCAGCAAGATAGTGTTGAGAGGTCACCCCAGCGATGAGCTGCTCAGGTACTCCCTTGAGTCTAAAACCGATCTGCTGGTGATGGGCAGCGTTGGAAAGAGCGGACTGAACAGGTTTCTGTTAGGCAGCGTGGCTGAGAAAGTGGCACAGCACTCCAAGGTTCCTGTCATTCTTGTTCCAGGGATTAAGGATTGACGGACTGACATCCAGGCAAAAAATCTTAAATAGCTAATCGATATTGCAACGAATAATGTCAATTATATTCCTATTACTTATACAATTAGAAAGTTAAAGTCTTGTGTCACCACGGACGAAACGCTCCACTTCGCCTCAATCAACTGATGCTTACCGCATGGGATTATATAACTATCTCCAAAAGCCTAAAATCGGCTTAATTGCTCATCAGGCAAACTGGCTATATCAACACAATATAAATGCAGAATGGGGATCAGCCCTACGCTCATACGTTTGCTTGTTCTCCTGCGTTAGCTCCGCTAGGCGAAGCATCAGTGACCATGCGCTCAATGTGCCAGCGATTCGAAGCCATATTATCACTAAAGTCATCCAGTCGAGGTAGTAAGTATTTTCATATATTAGCTCCNNCATAGCTTCGCTGCACGCCACATCATTCCCATGCCTATGAACAGAAGTGGTGATGCCAGTTCCATGTGGCCCTGTCTGGGAATCATAAATACTAATGAGATTAGCATTAGCACCAAAAAGTTAGCGAGAGTTTCGCGTGCGAATTGCACAATCTCCTTGAGCTCCGGCTGGTGCTACCTTACCTATATTAAGGGATACTTCGACGAATACCAGACCAGCAAGAGTAAACGCTGCTGAACCGGCTAGATTGTAGAAGTGCTGCCATGTTGCAATTACTGCTGTGAAGTCCTCTGCCATTGCCCCGCCTCCTTTAATTAGCTTCAATTACAGATGAAATCATTAGGGCAACTCTATGCTTGAAATCATTCAAATTATTTTTAAATTTTTCACGGATAAAAATATTGCGAGGTTCGCATAAAGAGCGATAATCTCATCCTCCATCCATAGATATCAGCAACGGTAATTTTTACTCAGGGTTTTTTACTAGTA
>PMNG01000108.1:0-266 GCA_003162615.1 Methanothrix sp.
TGCGGCGCATATAGATTCGGACCAACAGGGGTTTGGAAACCTAGGCTCCGTATATATATCAATCGAAGATCAGTTTGTTAATGGCGTATAATGATGGGTGTTCTCGAATAATGCCTTTGCATGTTCATCATGAAGTGCTCATCACTTAAGCTGATAATCTAACACGAAAATGGCCGAATGATAAGCGGTTCTCCTCGCCTATCAAAAAGAAAATAGCTGCCTATCACAAACACGATAGGTAGATTCCAGAGCCCAGCCACCAATTG
>PMNG01000108.1:385-10274 GCA_003162615.1 Methanothrix sp.
ACAAATGAGACGAGTTCTGTCTTGTTGGATGAGGTGCCTAGTGATGCATTTGCTATGCCAATAGATTCTCCTTTGGCCAAAGCCGTCGACTGCGTAACGAAAACCGTCGCACTCAACAGCAAGATTACTGCCATTAGCGTATTCCAGTTTTTCATATCTCTCACCTAATTGCGTTGCGTTCGATTTGTGTTCGATATATCTCCTGAATCCCATGTACGCTCACATTCACACAATATGTTTGTTATTGGTTTCTCTGTTTCATAGCCTACTGGTCAAACTGGTCTATTGTATGGTTAGAAAAACCAGGCGGAATAACAGATTACCGAACTTCATGTAATCCAGTGGAGGACGTCCCTGGCTACACACCAGCGAGGGACTTTTTCTGGGCTTCTTTTCTTAGAATCCAGTAGTCATATTCCTTATTTGGAATGATCGAAATAAGAAAAGGACTTGCAGGCTGTATATACCTGCAAGGAGCTAGCTCCTTTCCGTATTGTTCTCACCCATTTATGTCACGCCTGAGATATTCCCACTTTGTGATCCGCACTTAGGTTCCAACCTTTGTGGTCCTAGCCTGGACTTTTGTTATCCAAGCCTGGTGTATTCCTACCTTTGTTATCCCCATTTGGGTTCCAACCTTTGTGGTCCCAGCTTGGACTTTTGTTATCCAAGCCTGGTGTATTCCTACCTTTGTGATCCCTATTTGGGTTCCAACCTTCGTTATTCGCGCCATGTGAAGCCGATGGCACGTAATAGCCTGGATAGTAATCCTGTGGATAATACCCAGGATAGTATTCTGGATAATTCCCCGGATAATTACTAGATTGTGTATAAGTGNNTGTGTCGTCCAATTTTATCCGCGTAGAAGGTTAACAGGCTATTCGGGTAGAAAAAGTAGTTGTGGGTATATGTTTGTCCATCTGAATCCACGAAGTTGAGTGGTCCACTGCCACCGGTGGGAGAGATTACCAATAGTGATACAGTTGCTCCCTGAGGAACTACAGCATACTGTGCCCAATCCGTTGCTCCTTTTATCCATAGGGAGTTGGCTCCCGTAAACGCAGGATCGAACTGATATTGCGAGTATGGCACTGATTGCATTTGTTCTCCGAGGTATACAGTTGTTGGCATATTGCCTGCAATCTCAAATTGTTGAGGCGCGCCAATAGGGTTACTGAGAGCTAGTCCCGGGGTCATTGAGTAGAACTGAGTATATAGCAACGGATTTTGGGCTGCGCTCTGTGCAGCAGTTGAATATCCGTTTGAGGGCGTTACATATTGCTCTTGGAATTGCCCTTGGACTCCAAACAGGCATGCTATTACAATTATCGCCAATAAGGTCGAGAATAACCTGTAAATTTTCATAACCGTCCCTCCCAACACCTGATCTATAACTACAACTACACATGAACGATATATAGATGTAAGACCGAAACGAACGACTGAGCGATTGAGGTGTTCGTTCAGAGTAAGCATCCAAGATCAAATCTGTGTTACCACAGGCATGCGGGAAATTATTCTCTAAACTGACTGGTAATCCTTTACAAGGCTGGGAGTATCATGAAGACTGCTTAGCTTATGTTCTTCCTCTGCAATGCGATAGCTGACCGCTCAAAGGCCGCCATCATCTCCCTGACCAAAAGTTCCATCAATCCCTTCCGGCAATCCTCTTGCTCATGGCTATTCATCCCATTGATTTCAGGTACGGAACACCAGAGATGAAGGCAATCTGGGAGGAAGACTTCAGGCTCAGGTGTCTCTTCAAAGTCGAAGCCGCCCTTGCGAAGGCTGAGGAAGAGGTCGGGCTGCTTCCGAAAGGCGCTGCAGCGGATATCGCCGAGGCTGCTTTGAATGCGAGCCCAGAACGCGCCAAGCAGATCGAGGACGAGATTGGCCACGACATGATGGCAACAGTCCTGGCCATGGCTGAAGTCTGCCCGCGCTCAGGCGAATGGATTCATCTCGGCGCGACATCCAACGATATTCTGGACACGGCAACGGGCTTGCAGATCAAGGCATCTCTGGACGTTCTTGAGCCGAAGCTGAAGAGGCTGCTCTCCATCTTGCTCGACATGTCAGTGAAGAACAAGAGCCTGGTCTGCGCTGGCAGGACCCACGGGCAGATCGCGGTGCCTACGACTTATGGACTCCGGTTCGCCA
Organism: Methanothrix sp.; assembly: GCA_003162615.1. Taxonomy (GTDB): domain Archaea; phylum Halobacteriota; class Methanosarcinia; order Methanotrichales; family Methanotrichaceae; genus Fen-7. The sequence continues at coordinate 2,546 of PMNG01000108.1, forward strand.
TCTGGGCCTCGGAGATTGCGCGGCACATCGAGAGGCTGCAGCAGCTACGCCCTCGCGTGGCTGTGGGCAAGACGAGCGGAGCCGTGGGAACCCAGGCTGCCTACGGACCCCACGGAATGGAGATCCAGACCAAGGTGATGGAGAATCTGGGGTTAAACGAAGTGGACGTCTCCAACCAGGTCATCCAGCGCGACAGACACGCTGAGATGATCTGTTGGATGGCGCTTGTCGCTTCCACCCTGGACAAGATCTTCGTGGAGATTCGGACTCTGCAGAGGACTGAGATTGCAGAGGTCGAGGAGGGCTTCGGAAAGAAGCAGGTTGGATCGAGCACCATGCCCCACAAGCGCAACCCCATCAAGTCAGAGCAGATCTGCGGCCTGTCGCGAATAGTCCGTGCCCAGGTGCTTCCGGCCTTCGAGAATATCCCCCTCTGGGACGAGAGGGACCTGACCAACTCAAGCTGCGAGCGCGTGGAGTTTCCCGAGGCGTTTGTCCTCACGGATCACCTGCTCACCCTCGCGGCTCGTGTCCTTTCAAACCTTAGGCTGCGGCCTGAAAACATAGAGAAGAACCTGATGCTTCTTCATGGCCTGAACATGGCTGAGAACGTCATGGTCGAGCTGGCAAAGAAAGGCGTGGGACGCCAGCAGGCTCATGAGATCATGAGACTCTCCTCGATGAAAGCTTTCGAGGAGAAGAGAGAGATAGCGGACGTCCTTTTGGAGCAGACGGCTGTGACAGAGCACCTCTCTCCAGACGAGATACATGGCCTCCTCGATCCGCACAGGTATACAGGAACCGCCGTGCAGCAGGTTGAGCGGCTGAACGCGAAGCTTCAGAGCTATTTAACTTGAACGCGAACGATGTTGAGATCAAAGGACGGAAGAGGACAGGAATATAAGAGATGATGGCAGAAGAGGACGAGAGCAGAGAGCCCGGGAAATCTATAATAAACCGGACTGACACTCTTTTCTTGTGTTTCCCAGGGTTTATCTTCTAAAACCCGGATCGATACTGAAAGACGATTCCGGCGCTATACTTGATGCCAGGTCGTCAGTGACCCTGATATCCACAGGCACGCGGAGGATAATTGTAGATACTGGCCTAATGGGTGAGGAGAAGATAATTCTCGAGCGCCTTGCCGAGAGCGGGCTACATCCAGAGGATATCGACTCGGTTATCAATACACACGCTCATCAGGACCACACTGGAAACAACTTTCTATTCTCCAGGGCAAAGGTCCTTTCCCCCGAGGAAGGAGATCTGATTGCTATAGGTGTAAAGATCATGGATACGCCCGGCCATAGCACGGACAGCATATCAGTTGTCGTTGAATCACAAAATGTCGTGGTCTTGGCCGGGGATGCTCTGCCAACCTTTAGCAACTACGTTAAGGGCGTTCCACCGGCTCACCATGTCGATAGAGTAATGGCCTGCAGAAGCATGTCCAGGATCCTGAAAATCGCTGATGTGGTAATACCTGGGCATGACCGTCCCTTTTCTGTGCGGGATAAAGCTTATGCTGGTCTCCAATATTAAGAAGCAAGAATGAAGCAAGGACCAATCATTAGTTCAGTTCAGGAATTTTGTAAAGGAAATATGGCAAAATCTTTAGCTGGATCTCAAGCATCTGCCGGACCATTAGATCCAAAAAACGGAAAAAAAGCAATCTATAAATAGTTGCAAAAGTATAACACATTCAAATGCAGCTAAAATTGACATCAAAGGAAAGGTTAGTTCTTTACGGTCTTGCCAGATATCCTGGTTTAAGCGACATAGATCTAGCTTCAAAGATAGGTGTGGACAGATCGACCATATTTAAGAGCAAGAGAAAGTTCCGCGAATGGCAGTTGATCAAGCTTCTGAACGTCCCATCGGGAGAAGCAGTGGGTGCCGAAATCCTAACTTCAGTTTTCGTAAAATACAAGCCTAATGCTCCCTTTGAGGCTAGAAAAGGGACCAAGGCCTTTGAAGGGTGGATGAACTATCCCAACTGTGTGTCTCATACATCCACGGACACAGATTCAGTCTCCACGTTTTACTCGAAAAGCCTGACCAACTTCAAATCCATCTTTGACCCTTTCATGGATGAGTACTACGGGAACGACTTCGTCGAGGATATCAAGTATTTCCACTACCCATTCCAGGTAACCCGCTACTCGGCGGACGCTTCTCTGGCAGTGGACAGCATATTCGAGCTGGGAAGGACGGACCAGCCTGAGGAAGTATTCCTGGCAAAGTCTGAATCGTCTGAGGACTCGAAGTTAACAGAGAAGGACAAGCTGACCCTCTACTCCTTTGTGAAATATCCAATGCTCTCCGATCTGGAGCTTTCCAGGCGCACCGGCATATCTCGGCCCACCATCTCCGGCAAGAGGACCAAGTTCTTCCAGAGCGGCCTTCTCGGCAGAGAAGCTTACATAGATTGGCAGAAGGTCTGCTGCGAGCTGATGTCCTTCTATCACGTCAAGATACGCCACGGACATTCTCAAGAGGATCTTTCCAAGGTCTACAAAGCTTTCCGTAAGGTGGGAGCCCCACTCTTCAGCTACATGCAGCCTGGAGAGATCTTTGGAGCCTTCCTCTCCATGGGCTATACGGATCTCAAGAGCCGCTTGGACCAGGAGGTCAGAGGACTGGCCACAGAGGGACTGATTAGCGAACGTCCCATGCTGGTTATTATGCCCCTAAACAATATCAAGATGACCAAGATCGATTATGCCCCAATGGTTGGGCAGATGCTGGGCGTATCCAAAGAGATATGAGCTGTGAGGTTGCCATCGTCTGCTCCACGGCAGACCCGGCCAGCCTGAACATAGCGAGGAGCCTGCTCGATCTGACGGTGTGGGAGGGTCGAGGCGGTTACAGATCCTCCGGGCACAATCGCCTCGTCATCCACGACCAGCGGCAGACGGCTCTGCGCGGCCTTGAAGAACGTCTCGATGAACTGGGACTCAAGCCAGGATTGGTGGTCTTCGCATGCCGGCACATAGCGAAGGAGGAGATTCCATGGCTAGGAGGCCACTTCATCGGTGAAATCTCCCACGATGATGACAGTGAATGGAGGCTCTCGGCTGCATCGCCTTCAGGCTTGCGATCTTTTCTTCATAACGTGGCCGAGCAAGCTCCCGAAGGATTCAGGGTATCCGCTGAGGCAACTCACCACGGACCCACTGACATGACAACTCCATGCTTTTTCGCTGAAATAGGAAGCTCTGAAAAGCAGTGGTCCGATCCACAGGCTGGAGAGTCGGTGGCTAAGTCGATCCTAGGTATCGAGGCCCGAGAGGTTCCTGTATTCCTTGGGATCGGAGGTGGACATTACGTTCCCAGGCAGACAAGTCTGCTGCTAGAGTCGGAGATAGCCTTCGGCCACATGTTCTCCAGCTACCAGGTGGAGTCCCTTGACCAGAACATCCTGGAAGAGGCTCGGAAAAAGTCAGGCGCAAGCTATGCGTACTTGGATCGAAAGTCACTGCGCCGAGAAAATAGGGACAGGATTTCGAAGCTCCTGGAAGAGATTGGCTTGCCTGTGCTCAGAAGTAAGGAGATTCGAGCAAGATTCTCGGATGATAGATCGGTCTGATGCGATCTTATTCTAAAAGCCAGGACATCGCATATCAAGACATCGTATAATTGAGTTATTTTTTACAACTCTAACGCGNNCATATATTAGACATTTTGAGTTTTATTAATTCCTAAAATGGAAATATCAGCACAAAAGCTATATACTTAAAGATAGGTATGTGTTGCTATCTATTAAAATTAAGTGAATCCTGATGTTCTGCAGAGGTGTGTACAAGGATGGCCGGCTCATCGGTTCTCAAGCCTCAGCTTCCCGACAGAGCGCTTGAGTTCATTGGCTCCAAAAAAGATGGTTTGCTCCAGTCCGAGCTGAGAAAGCTCCTGGGCATCGAGAGCAGCAAGTGTTCAAAGATAGTGTCCAAGCTGATGCGTTCAGGGCTGATAAAACGGCATAGCGTGTCCACAGGAGGATACCGCACTTATCTGCTCAGGCTGACTGCCCCCAGGCCAAAGGATCCTCACGTTCTAAATCACATCGATACATACTTAACTGAGATCTATCTGCTATACCTGATGCGCGGCAACATGAACTAGAGCACGCTATCGGGAGACGGCATGAGGGTTTTCTTAGAGCTGATGCGGCCTTTCAACTGCCTGATGGCAGGCGTTGCCGCTATCATCGGGCTGCTGATGGCAGGCGGCAGGGATGTGCAGCCTGCAGTGCTGATCTTCTTGGCTGTGTTCTTGGTGACAGGGGCAGGAAACGCCGTAAACGACTACTACGACCGGGAGATAGATGCTGTCAACAGGCCGGATCGACCGGTGCCCAGCGGTCGCGTGACCCCTAGGCAGGCGCTGATGTGGTCATATGCTCTTTTTGCTGCTGGATGCATCCTCGCCGGCCTGCTTAACTGGTTCTGCCTTGTCATAGCGGTTGCCAACTCGGCTCTCTTGTACCTCTACGCCAGAAACCTGAAGACCACCCTCTTGATGGGCAACATCTGCGTTGCCTACCTAACAGGCTCAACCTTCCTGTTTGGCGGAGCAGTTCTTGGCTATGCGGGCATGGCCGCCGTTCTCATCCCATTCTGGCTGTCATCCATGGCCACGATGAGCCGTGAGATCATGAAGGACGTTGAGGATATGGAAGGAGACAGTCATGCAGGTGCAAGAACACTGCCAATAGTGGCCGGTGAGAAGTTATCCGGAATCGTGGCTGCAATCTTTGTGCTTATCGCCATCGTTTTGAGCTATCAGCCGGGCTATGGGACGATCTATCTTGTCATCGTGGCCTTAGCAGACGTCTTTCTAGCGGGTTCCGTTTGGAAGATTGTAAAAAAAGACGCATCAGGGTCTCAGCGGGCCCTTAAGCTTGGAATGGCAGTGGCGCTCTTGGCCTTCTTGGCTGCCGCCCTGAGACACACACTTATCTGAACTACATCACAAACAACTTCACCTGAAGGCAAATAAACGAGTACTTTAGCGGAGAGAATGACAGAAATTGCTCTGTCGCGTATTGGCCGTTAATCCGCATACACAATCAATTTTGGCTTTTGACAAGTTCATCGAATTCTTCCAGGTGGACCCGCACTACTTCGAGAGGACATTCCTCCTTATACCGGACAATTCGGCGAAATCTTCCTGAAAGGTGCATTCTTACGACTCTTGCACGTAGGCCCCATACATTATCCAATACGATCTATATAAATATTATTTTAATTATAATAAAACTTAACCGCTTACTCCAGATATCTACAAGAAATCTTTCTCAGTAGCCGTGATTCGCGACAAACGCAGAAATCGATCCTAGTTTTTCACACCTTTTTGGCTTATATCCATTAGCGTTAACCAGGCCGCAGCCTAATCCTTGATGCTGGATAAGTTGTGCGATATTTTTGAGGTATATCAATTATTAAGAATATCTTTGAAGATGTACGCATCTTTTCTGATATTATCCATAGTAGATTATGCAACTGCAAAAATCGGCCTAAATGCTCTTCTGGCTAACTGACTGTTCCAGCACTTGTGGAACAATTTATCGACAATTGTCCGATATCGACTATTCGATAGCTATAGCGTGGAAATGAAGTTCTATTATCTGCCGCATACCATCACGGAGTTTGAGCCTTGAAATGCATTTATAAAATGCGTGGGCGTCCCTATCAATGCGAGATATAGAGTTTTAGATCAGTCGGTTATACATACCATTGCCGAGTTTGTTGAGAGGTTGCTGTACCTATTCGTCCCTCTATGTCTATGGACGCAGATAGTTGCGTGCAAGCTCTAAGTTGTTCTGGGTTATTGCGTAATCAATTGGATAGCTCTCGATAGTGTAAACCTTGAGAGCTTCTTCGAACGCATTGATAGCCTTTTGCAGGTTGTTCTCATTTTCTCGGACCTTAGAAAGGGCCACGTAAGCGCCTCCTAGGTTATTTTGGGTTGCTGCGTAATTGATTGGATTATCATCGATAGTGTTCATCTTTAGGGCTTCTTTAAATGCATTGATAGCCTTTTGCAGGTTGTCTTCTCTCTCTCGGATCTGAGAAAGGGCCGTGTAAGCAATTCCGAGATTGTTCTGGGTCATTGCGTAATCAATTGGATAGCTCTCGATAATGTAACCCTTTTGAGCTTCTTTGAATGCATCGATAGCCTTTTCCAGGTTGTCTTCTTTTTCTCGGATCCCAGAAAGGGCCACGTAGGCACTACCCAGATTGTTCTGGGTTATTGCGTAATTAAATGGATGTCTATCCTTGGTAAATATCAGTAGAGCTTCTTTGTATGCTTGTATTCCCCTTTTTATATTTAATTCTTGATTGATTATTAAAGATAGATTATAAAATGCCATGCCGATAGAATTCTTGCAATTTCCCCATTGGTCTGGATAATTTTTGGGAGAAATTGTATTGAGAACGCTATCGTACTTATTGATCGCATCTGTATACTCTGACGAATCTAAAAGTGCATCGGCATCGCGAATTGATGAATCCATTTGGCTTTTAAATTCCGTTTCTTTTTTTCGTTGCTGCCATTTACTATAGAGGGATGCTATCAGGGGAAGACCTATCGCGACTATTACGGCTACGATCTCCCAATTTATATTAGCCAATGCTATTTGTTGCGTTAATCCTGGGTCAGCCATATTCTCCTCGACCCTATATTATCGAGGAAGATATAGTCCCTTTCCATATTTTGGTTCGCACTTGCAGTTAAGTGCGTGGGTTGCGTGGGTCTCATCCCCCGCACGTGGACATCGGCAGCAGTAAATCTTCATAGCTGGTCTTACTAGTAAGGTGTCTAATCCACATAAGCCGGAAAATCGGGCGAGCCATTAAAAGAGGATCAAACAGGGATTTTCTCCTCCCAAAGTGCTTTACAGATGCCTTTGGAACAAGGAACATCTTTGATAGTGGTAAAAGTAATGGTTATCTCCCCAGCGGTTCTCTTTTTCCGATTTATAAAATTGCGAAATGTTCTCTCACTCTTAAAGCCAGGCAGGGGAATCATTTGAAAGTACTCTTCAGTAGAAAAGCATGGCAGTATGACCACAAAAGATTTCATCTTCTTGGGATTCGTAAGGACTCCCGCGGATGGGATTTCATGGTTATCAACGAAGGTGATTGGTACATAGACACTCATCTTGCTTATTTCCCAAGGGGCTTTGCGCTCAGTAATTATTTTCCTTATTATATCCGCCTCAGGCGATAATATATATTCGTAACCAAAACAGTAGAACATCATTAAGAATGCTGAATGAATTGCAGATAAGATAGTCCACTCACAATTTAAGCGCGTTTCCGCCGTTATCGTAAACTTGAAGCTGCCCTGCTTAAATTGCGACCCCAATCGTTTGCTATAGATCTGATAATTTGGATCATTCCAGTTTGTAGCTTTTATAACGGCCATAGGCCCTTTTTCCCATGCAAGATATGCAGCAGTGTCTGATTCGTCTCCCTTCAAATGGATAAGTTTCTTTGCACCTTCCCTCCTTCGTACCCAATCTATGAGCGTTTTCATTTTGTCCACATGCGAATCATAGGTTCCGCCGATATTATGGTTGCATTCACCACACTCAAGCGTGAAAATCTTCCCTCCGACAGCTTCAGGAATTATATGCCCAATTGTGAGCTTCTGATCAACTTCAAGAGCTGAACGATCAAAATCCTTAAGGCACAACGGACAAGGTAGTGTGCCGAAATTTCTG
>PMNG01000052.1 GCA_003162615.1 Methanothrix sp.
ATATTGCTCGCAGAAGATGATCCCGCAATCCAGAAAGTAGCTCTTGCAATGCTCCAACGGCTAGGCTACGAGGCCGATGCAGTGAATAATGGCCTGGAAGTTCTACAGGCTTTAAAAAGACAGAGGTATGCCCTGGTGCTGATGGACATCGTGATGCCGAAGATGGACGGTATCGCAGCTACTAAGGAGATTCGCAGGCGTTTTCTCGCATCGGAGCTGCCCAAGATCGTAGCCTTCACGGCGTATGTTCATACTGATGTCAAGAAGAAATGCCTTGAGGCAGGCATGGATGGTTACATTGTAAAGCCAGTGAAGAAGGAAGAGCTTGAGGCCATTCTGATGAAATACTTAGGAGGACCTGTTCCAAGTCGGTTACGTGAAACCCGTGCGAAATCTCATCTTCCCGCACGTTAGGCCGCAGACACGGCCCGGAAGCTAAAGGCGGAGTCGCTGGCAAATCTTCCGATAGATGTATCATTCTGAAACTATTATTAGTGGTGATCATGGGCGATGGCATCATCGAGCGCGAGCTGATCGAGAAGGCGTTGCAGGAGAGCGAGAAAAAGTACCGCCTGCTGATAGACACCGCTAACGAATCAGTCATCGTTGCTCAAGACGGCCTGTTCAGGTTTGTCAATCCCATGACGCTTCGCCTGTTGGGCGTGGATTCGGAGCAGGAACTCATNNTGAATTTCCTCACCGACATCACCAAGCATAAGCGAGTTGAAGAGGCACTAGAAGAGAGCCGTGCGCGCAACGAGCTAGCTATTCAGTCCGCCCAGATGGGCTCCTGGGTGCTGGATACAGTTGAGAACAAGCGCGACTTCGATGCACAAACATGCCATCTCCTGGGTATTGACCATGCCACATTTAAAGGGAGTCCGGACGAGTTCTTCCGAGTCGTCCATCCCAATGACCGCAGTGCTGTCCGGGCCGCTCTAACCAGGTCTATCGAGCGGGATGCTCATTACGAATCTGCCTATCGGGCGATCCTTCCGGACGGAAGTATCAGGCACATTGTAGCTCGCGGCCGGGTTATTCGCGATCAGAACCGCAGACCACTGAAGCTAATCGGTATCATCTGGGATGATACCGAGCGCAAGCAGGTGGAGGAAACGCTGCGTGCATCGCATCAAATCCTTAATGGAATTATCAACGCGATACCAGTAAGGGTATTCTGGAAGGATAAAGATCTCGTTTACTTGGGCTGTAACGCGATATTCGCGCAGGATGCAGGTTTTGCTGATCCGAAAGACGTAGTCGGCAAAGATGACTACCAGATGGGCTGGCGTGACCAAGCGGAATTATATCGAGCCGATGACCGCCAGGTCATCGAGAATGGCCGCCCCAAATTACTCATCGAAGAACCCCAGACGACACCTGATGGGAACACCATTGTTCTTCTTACGAGCAAGATACCTCTGCGCAGTTCTGAGGGTGAGATCATCGGCGTGCTCGGAACGTATATGGATATCACCGAACGCAAGCGGATGGAGAGCGAACTACGCAGGTCCAGAGATGAACTGGAGCTTCGGGTCAAAGAGAGGACTCAGGAGCTGACCAGGAAGAACACAGAAATGGAGAGGTTCATCTACACAGTCTCACATGATCTAAGAACTCCTTTGATCAGTGTGAGCGGTTTACTGGGATTCATCAAGGAAGACTCTGAAAAGGGTGACCTGGATCTGATGCAGGCCGATCTTCGGATAGCAAATGAAGCTGTCACGAAAATGGACCGGCTTCTCCTGGAGACCTTGGAACTTAGTCGCATCGGCCGAGTAGTCAGCCCACTGGAAGATGTACCCTTTGTGGAGATCGTGGAGGATGCTCTCAGACAGACTAGCGAGAAGATCAGATCCAAGGGGTTCAAGGTATCTATTGCTCAGAATTTGCCTGTAGTTCATGTAGATCGAATGAGGATCACTGAGGTTCTGGTCAATCTAATAGAAAACAGCATAAAGTACATGGGGTTGCAGACAGATCCAGAAATAGAGATCGGACAAAGGATCGATGGAATGGATAGAATCTTTTTCGTCCGGGATAATGGAATTGGCATAGACCCCAGCCAGCACGACAAAGTCTTCGAGCTTTTCTATAAAGTTAATAACGGAGGCGAAGGAACAGGAGCAGGTTTGGCCATCGTCAAGCGTATCATCGAGGTCCATGGTGGGCGCATCTGGATTGAATCGGAGCTGGGCAAAGGATGCACGGTATGCTTTACTTTGCCACTTGCTAATGTTCGATAAAGCGTGCTGAAGTCACATCCATGCGAGGAATCGCAGGTACAGAATCCATTGTCCTATCTGGCATCACCTGTAGATTACGAGTAAGCATGACATGACATGACATAAGTGTCCCTGGCAAATCTTCCAACAGATTTATCAATCGAAAATCAAAACCATTCATCAGTGACAATCATGGGCAATGATATGCCTCANNCTTCGAAAAATACTTTTCCTATGTTCATCCCGACGACTTGCCACTCGTGCAGGAGACACTTTCAGAAGCAATACGAAAGCGTGAGAATGATAAAACCGTAGAATACCGTCTGCGGAAGGCTGATGGTGCCACGCTTTGGGTTCAATCCAGGTGTTTTGTTCATGGCCGATTCTCCGTCTATGGCACGGCACGCGATATCACCCAGCAAAGGCAAGCGGAGGTGGCCCTGCTGGAGAGCGCGAAAAAGTACCGCCAACTGGTAGATACCGCAAACGAATCAATCATCGTTGCGCAAGACGGTCTGCTCAAGTTTGTCAATCCCATGACTCTTGGCCTGTTAGGTGTGGATTCGGAGCAGGAACTCATNNGAATTCATCCACCCGGATGATCGGAGCATGGTAGTTGAAAATCACCGGCGACGGATCGCAAACGAGGCATTTCCCCCCCGATATGCCTTCCGGGTGGTTGCCCGTGATGGTATTGTCAAGTGGGTGGAAATCAATGCGGCCTTGATCGAATGGCAGGGCAAACCAGCCACCTTGAATTTCCTCACTGACATCACAGAGCACAAGCTGGCGGAAGTGGCGCTGCAAGAGAGCGAAGAGCGGTTCCATACTATTTTTGAGAATAGTTCGGCAGCCATGGCGATCATCGAGAGAGACACGACGATATCGATGGTCAACAAAGAATATTGCAAGCTTGGCCTCTTCGAGAAGAAGGACGTCATCGGGATCAGCTGGACGAGCCAGATCCCCCCTGAAGACCTTGGAAGACTACTTGAGTACAATCGCAAGAGACTCATCGATCCGAAGAGCGCTCCTTCCAAGTACGAATTCAAGTTTTATCGCAAAGACGGCAAGATCCTTAATTGTCTCATGTCCGTGGGCGTGATTCCGACCACTCAGCAGATCATCTGCTCCTTCACAGATATCACAGAACGCAAAGAGACGGAAGATGTGCTGCGTCGCCAAAATGAGCCTCTTCAAACCATCCTGGACAACATTCCGGTCACAGTGGACATCACCGATAAAATAAGTAATGAAGAGGCGCTTTCAGGTCATCTCGGCGAGCCTAATGCTTAGACCAGTTATTACTTTTCATGGTTCAGGCAACATGTATCTATGCAATCGCTTGCTTTGTAATCGATGTACTATTCAACGTCAATTACCGAAAATTTTGAGATAGCTATAAGTACTATTATCTCATTAGTATTAGTATCTCAGATACTGATCAGAATTCATGATGGTATAATATGGACGACATCTCCTTTGATAAATATCAGGAATTTATGCCTCATATTGTAAAATATGGCAAAGAAATTATTGTATTATCGATGATACTTGAGCAGCCAATGAGCGGATATGATCTGATCAAGAAAATATTTCTCAAAACAGAGGTTCTACTGAGTCAGGGAGCTATCTATCCGATCTTGTACTTGTTTGAAGAGGCAGGCGTACTACAAGCTGAGTATGCAAAAGGGGATATGAGAGCAAAGATATATCACCTCACTCCGCAGGGAAGGGAGATTGCTCAAGATAAAATAGATCGGTACCTCCAGGCTCTTGATCATTTTGTTGCGCTATTAGATCCGGAAGCCACATATCCCCGCTGCCGCCATATGAACAACGATCCTGCGTTAGACCTTAGATTGGATCTTGATGGAAACAAATCGAGTATCATGACAACACAAATCCAAGGTCTGGAATAGTGCCTCAAGACTCAAGTGTCACATTGGCCAGTCCAGGATACCGACCGTTGGGAACCAATTTGTAGATGGTATTGTTAAGACGGACCTCGACGTAATCTCCTTTAGGCATGGCATCAAAGTCGTGCGTTACCAAGAGGAATGCCAGGTCGTTTACATTGATAAGTGGATCTTCACTCCCCAAGATCAGCTTCGTTAGTTCCGACTTATCAGCTAGGCCATTGGATATAGGAGCAATGGACAAGAATGCCAGAAGGACGAAGGTCACGACCAGGCCAAGATGAATCTCCTTTATAAATGACAAAATTGGGATCAATCAATACCTCTCCTTCGTTCATTCAACGGATTTTTAGCCTCAGATTTGTCCGCCGATGAGTTCGAACTTCTCAACATAGTATTATCTCTCACGCTTTCCCAGCCTTGAACTTCTCAAGATCCTTTTTCAGATCTGCGCTCATTTTAGCGTTATCAAGTTTTGAACTCGCAATAAACGGGAGTGTTGTGGTATCATACTTTATCCCCACGAGATTAGCTCCACTCAAATCAACATTCACTAGCGCTGTCTGATTTAACTCTACGTTCTCCAGATCTGCACCGGAAAGGTTTACATTTTGCAAGAATACCGCATAAAATTTGGCATTTCTCAGGTCTGCGCCGCTGAAGTCAATCTTCTTAAGTCCTATCAGATTCAAGCTTGCTGATCTCAACACAGCTCTGTGCATTACAGTTCCCATTAGGACCATGGATTCCAGGTTACACCCAGTCAGGTCAGCCCCCGATAAGTTTGCATCATTAAGATTTGTCCCAGTGATTTGGACGTCATCAAGATCAGCATCAGACAGATCTGCGCCGGTAAGATCTGCACTGTCTAATTTTGTTTTTTCCATGTTAGACTCATGCAGGTTGGCCCTTAGCAGATATGCCCTGGTAAAGTCAGAATTGCTGAGATCGGAATGGCTCAGGTTTGTACCAAATAGCTCTGCCCTGGAGAATTGACAATTCGTGAGAACGCTGCCACCAAGATCCGCCCAATTCAGCTTGGCACCTATCATTCCTGCTCCGTTCAGATACACGCCTTTCAGGATAGCGCTGCTAAGATCCGCACCCCATAACCTAGCTCCATTTAGATCGGCACCAGTCAGATTGGCTCCACTGATCAAGGCACCGGTAAGATCGGCCTGTTCAAGATCTGAATTCGATAGATCAGAATATTCCAAATGCACTCTGGATAACTCTGTGCCTATTAGCCTGGCTTTAACAAGTCTAACTCGATCCATTAATGCATTTGTGAGGTTTGCGCCCGA
>PMNG01000210.1 GCA_003162615.1 Methanothrix sp.
CCAAATCGATTCGCATTGTTTATTATTGGGTATGAGCTTGAACTCAAAACTCCGTCTAGTTTGTACCGTCTTTCGGTTATCTACTCGAACTCTATAGTCCCCGGCGGTTTGGGCGTGAGGTCGTACACGACGCGGGTAACAGACGGTATCTCGCCGGTTATCCTGCTGGAGATCAGTCTAAGAACCTCCCACGGCAGCTCCATCACATCCGCAGTCATAGCATCCCGAGAGGAGACAGACCTAACGGCAACAACCCAGCCATAGACTCTGTTGTCTCCCTTAACACCGGTGGCCATGCCAAGGATCGCTGCAAAAGCCTGCCAGGGGGCAAACTTCACGACCTCTTCTTCTACTATAGCGTTGGCCTTTCTTATGATCGCAAGCTTCTCTTTAGTCACGTCTCCAACGATTCTCACCGCAAGTCCAGGTCCAGGGTATGGCATCCTCTCGCTTATCTCTACCGGAAGGCCAAGTCCCCGCGCCACCTCTCTAACCTCGTCCTTGTATAGATCGCGAAGCGGCTCGACGATGCGGGCGAACTCGATGCGACTGGGAAGTCCGCCTACATTATGGTGAGCCTTTATCCCGCCTTCAGACTCGATCCGATCAGGATAGATAGTCCCCTGAATGAGCGTATCTGCTCCTATTTTCCTGGCCTCCTGCTCGAAGATCCTGATGAATGTCTCACCCACGATCTTCCTCTTGGCCTCAGGATCAGTGACCCCCTTGAGCATGTCCAGGAACCTGTCCTCTGCATCCACCCTGACCAGCGATATGTCTTTGAAAAGCTCTTCGATCCTTTCAGACTCAAACTGTCTCATGAGGCCTGAGTCAACATAAACCGGAACTAGCCTGTCCCCTAACGCCATGTGAGCAAGCTTTGCACATACCGAACTGTCCACTCCACCCGAGAGCCCAATGATGGCCTTGCCCTTCACTTCCCGCTGAATCTCTGCGATCGCGTCTTCTATAAAACGCTCAACGTTCATGACCATAGTACATGGAGGCCGGGTCCAAGAATAATAGGCTTACGGTTATGCGTTCAGATAACTCCGATATGACCTGTACATGAAAAATAAGGATTTAAATTATCGCAAGAGAGTGAGTCTGGCGAGGTAGTGGAGTGGGGCCTCACCCGTTCAGTCGCCTGGCGGGAGGGCCGTTTCCGGGCCCTCCCTAAAAGTCGTCTTGGGTCTATCTTGGGGTCCTAAGTCGTTCCCGGATCTATTATTTCGGCGATTGTTCCATTCTCTTCATCGGTTTCGTTTCCTGTTTCGGTTTCTGTGTCATTTTCGTCCACTGTTAGATTGTTCGGATCATCGTCGCAGCCTTCCAGCCAATCCTTATTGAGATGCTTGCTGCTTGAGTTGTACCTTCCAATCTCCTTATTTATGGCTTTGAACATCCCGATGAACATTTCATCTACGGTTATGTTCTTTCCCTTTGAGGCGAATTCAGCTATGCCTGTAAAATTCGATTCGGTCTCCATCCTGGTCTCTTTCTTATGAATTTCTGCACTGCTGCCCAAATTAAGAGTGCTTGCTTGCAGATATTTCTCTCTAAGAATTGTCTTGGTAATGTGATTCTCGCAAACACGGTTTGCATACCAGCTGCTGTTGTAACTCAAAGGATGGCTGGTTATGTTGACCAAAGCAAAGGTGCCCTTTGCCCGCAGGTTCTGGTCAGCGGACAACTTCGAAGAAGAGAGGCTGAGTCTTTCATTTGAACTGTAATCCCCCGATCCGTGTTCGCTAAAGTCGATATTTGCTCCGTCCACTGGTTTGATTGTCGTGGTTATCGATAACGTCTTTTTAATGGCTTCGTATGACAGAGTGACCTGATTGGTTATCTTGTAGCTGGGGCGATCTGTGGATAGCGTCTTATGTACAGACGAGTAGCCAATCCCCGAAACACTACCTTCGATCTCAGCTTCGCATGTCGATTTAGGAACCAACACGGTGATCTTTAGTTTTATCCACTTACTGGAAGGAGGTAACCCTTTAATGGTCCATGTGTTGTCTGTTCCGCTATCCGGTTCTGGATCAGATTTCACGAAAACTGTTCCCGGTCCGTAATCCTCGGTTATTACTACGTCTATGTCCCTTTTCAGGTTGTGTTTGTACTTTATAGTGTAAGTTATTTGGCTCCCCGAGCTAACTGCTTTTGAACCAGTCAATGAGAAATCTAAGGATGGAGGCTTCTTGGATGCCTTTGCTAGTTTAGCGTCCATGAGCGAAGAATTAACTGAATGCGATTCATCGAGGATGCCATTGGAATTGTTCTCCTCTGATACAATAGCGTTATTGTCCGAGATCGATCCTTCGGCTGTATTGCTGCTATCGAGATCGTCAAGAGAGTTGCTTGATAAAGCCAAGGTCGCAAGAAGGGACCATACCATAAATACGGCGAGGTTATTCATCAATATAGGTCTAACGCGCTGCACAAAAATCTTTCTGGCATTAAAAATTAATTAATAATGTGGCATTTAATGGATACTATACAGCAAAATGTATCAAACGATCCCATTTGATATGCCATATCGCTGCTGTGCGAAAGCAGAGATCCAAGGCTTTCGCCAAACTGTAATGTGGTCGCGAGGCGAGCACGTTCCCCAATTGAACTCAAGATAAAAGAACCGTGTGAATAGTTCTTTTCAACTTGTCTAACTCTATGGCGCTAGTCGCTCAATGCTCCGTTATCGTCTCTTGGTTATGATAGACAACACATCGCCATCGACTAGAGTGTGGTTGAGTCCTACAGACTGGCCGGGAAACTTGGCGCTCTTCCCCCAAACGAGAGAGTACCTGAATAGATCCACAAAATCCCTATGAAGATGCTCGCAGACAGTTCTGACGGTCGAACCGTCAAGAATCACCAGAGGGTCGTCAAGATCGGCCTTTTCTCCCTTGGGCTTTAGGTAGACCCTTATGAAGCCGAGAGTATCATATATTGTCTCCTTCATCTCTTCTATACCTTCTAAAGTTACGGCAGATACCTTTAGGAAATCTCTGCCGATAGTCTCTTTGATCTTCTCTTCTACTCCTGTGTACCTTAGGTCGAACTTGTTTATTGCCACAACGCTTGGAATGTAGACCCTGTTCCCTGCCAGGAAGTCTACCAGGCTGTCAGTGTCGATGTCCTCCCGAACGGTAACGTTGGCATTGACTATCCCGTATACGCGAATGATCTCGGCGATCTCACTCACCGTCATATTTGTGAGCTGAACTGTGCTTCTGATGATTATGCCGCCCTTGGTCGCCTGGGTGATGGAGATGTCCGGAGGCTGCTTATCCAGCCTGATGCCGGCGTCGTAGAGTTCCCGCATTAGAATATCCAGTCGGTAGTTGAATACATCCCCCAAAAGCAGGATTATATCGGCTGCCCTGGCAGCGGTTATGACTTCTCTTCCGCGTCCCTTCCCCTTGGCAGCTCCCTTGATCAATCCTGGCATGTCCAGGATCTGGATCTCGGCGCTCTTGTACTCCATGATTCCGGGTATGACTTCCAGTGTGGTGAAGTGGTACTCAGCAACCGCGGAATTCGCGCTCGTTAGGAGGTTGAGGAGGCTCGACTTTCCGGTGGACGGAAAACCAACCAGAGCTACCGTGGCATCGCCGGACTTTTTGATGTAGAACCTTCTGCCTGTCCCGCCGCCTTTTACCTTCTGGAGCTCCTGCTGCGCCTTTAGTTTTGCGATCTTGGCCTTCAGCTTCCCTATGTGGTGCTCAGTGGCCTTGTTCTTCTGAGTTTTGAGGATCTCCTCTTCTATCTCCTTGATCTGTTCCTCGATGGTTGCCATTTATCGTCCTGCCCATTCCGGGTACATGTTCTTGAACTGCCCTCTGGATCCAGGGTTTCAAGATCTGTAAATTGGGGAGAAGATCTTTTGAGTTTTCCCCTTTATAAGGTGATGCCTTTTCCAGGATGTATTCATCGATTAATCTGTCTATTACCTGTTTTTAGATGGCCATTTTAGGTTGGCCGAGTTGATCCTGGGAAGGGCGGGCATTAGATCTATTGGGAAAATATAGCCGTATTTGACAACGAATTAGCGGAATGAGATCTAAGGCTGTAAAGGATACAGGTATCCAAGATCAAAGGTGGGCAGAGGTTTTCCTCCTGCCACTAAATTCCTTGAAATTAGTCCCCGATTCGGTTGGAGTAATGAGCTGAATCCGGATGTTTACGAACTGATAGTAAAGGTCATAGCTAGTAGTCCGATCAATGGATGACAGCAATGCTCAATGGAACATGCATCTATCACTTTAATCCCCTCCCCTGCAGCTGCTTTTCTTGATCCTTTCCAGAAGGTCGCACAGCTTGTTGGCGCTGGCCACGACCGTCTTCCTGCCTATTCTGTCCTCGTGGGCAGGCCTCACGGCAATTCCTCCAAAGTGGCTGTCATCCCCCACCACAATCATCCCGTGCATATGCATCCAGTTGTGAATCGTCTCTATGGTCTTCTCCTGTCCTCCGTTCCTGGAAGCACCAACGGTCAGAGCACAACCTACCTTGCCCTTCAGCTTGAATCCCTGCCTCCTTAACAGAATGGTTCGATCGAACACGGCTTTGATCTGAGCGGTGACTGTGCCGAAGTAAGCGGGAGATGAGACGATCAATCCATCTGCTTCCTCCATAAGCTCGTAGAACTTGTCCATATCATCTTTTATCGGACATGGCTTGCCTCGCGCGCAATCCCCGCAATCGTCGCAGTACCTCACCTCAAGGGATGAGCACAGAAGCTGCTGTGTTTTAAATCCTCTCTCCGATGCAACCTTCAGGGCTTCGTCTAGGATGTACTCTGTGTTTCCTCCTTTCTTGGGACTCCCCGATACGCCAAGGATCATCATAAATTCGCTACCTCAATGTTCCTTTGTCCTTGAAAGTGTACAGGAATGTATATGACACAGGAAGGCATATACGCTTTTTGGGATCACAAACTTAATATCTTAAAACATAATTTATATTGAGGACTTGATATGCACGCAGAGATCACATCACTCCTGGGGCTGGAGGTATACACTCAGAAAGGTGTCTATGTGGGTAAGGTGGATGACGCAGTTCTGGACACGGATCAGAGGATGGTCAGCGGTCTCGCTCTGGGGAGTGTGAACAAAAACCTCTTCGACCAGAAAGGGAAAGGGGTGGTCGTACCCTATCGCTGGGTCACAGCGGTTGGCGATATAATCCTCATGAAGCATCTGACCTTAAATGCAAAGGAACAGCGGAAAGACGGCTAGCTGGGAGATCTATTCGAACCTGAAGGCACGAACTCCCCTAGTAGCACGGGCGGACGGTCGTGGCTTCAAGAAGATCCTGGAGTGCCGCAAAAAGCCGTATGATATGGATTTTGCCCGTTCGATGATAGATGCGACGGTCAAGATCTTCGAAGATTCTGGATTGACGCCATCCTTGGCCTTCACCTTTTCCGATGAGATCAGCCTGATTTTTCTAGAGGCACCCTTTTCGGGAAGAGTGGAGAAGATAGACTCCGTCATAGCTGGTCTCCTCTCAGGCGCGCTCTCGATGGCGTTGGGACGCGTAGTCTCCATGGACTGCAGGGTTGTATCAGTTTGCAGAGCTGAGATAGTCGAGTACCTAGTAGACCGACAGGACGAGACATGGAGAAATCACGTCTTTTCCTATGGATTCTACATGCTATTGAAGGATGGGCTGACCAATACCCAAGCCATGGATCAGCTCCGGAATATGCGGGAGTTCGAGATACACGAGCTTGTTTTCAGAAAAGGAGTCAACTTGGCTAAGACTCCTGCCTGGGAGCGCCGAGGCATGCTGGTTTATCGGACGGGCGGGGAGCTTGTTCAGAACTGGGACCTGCCGCTGTTCAAGTCAGAGGAGGGCCAGAGATTAATCGATCAATTAATCGTAGGCAATTAGACCTTCCTGTACTGCTCGCAGTTATCCTTGACCCCGTTCCATGTAATATGGTGCTCTCCTTCGCTGTCGTGGACGATGTAGGCTCTACCCTTCGTAGGACTGCCACGCTCGAAATCCGTGTACTTTTCTAGAAGTGCAATGGCCTCCTGGATCTCAGTTATACTTCTAGTTATCACCAGGGCGGCAATCCTCTTTGACTCGTCTGAGCCGATCTTCTTGCCCAGACCTCGGCACTCCGAGCAGTGTAGTGTTCCATCATCGAGATAAAAGGGATAAGTCTTGCACAGCATGGGACGTGTATGGTAGATTTTGCATCCCGCAATGGAGTGGAATTTGCATGATTCTCCATCCTTTTTTATTCGCCACTCAAGTGTATGGAAATTGCCCTGTCGATCCCATTCGCCGATTTTAGGAGGCTCTACAGCGTCCAGCCAACCAACACCAGTTGCTGCTAAAATCCTCCTGATCTCAAATGGGAAAACGACCACACTGTTGTCCTCACCGACGCAGCAATCACCACAGCGGAGGCACTCAAAACCGATGGCCCTGATCTGAGAGGCTAAATCTTCGATCGAGATCCTTTTAGTCGCTTCAAGGTTCTTGTGTAGTTCTTCCTGCAGCTCATCCCTCAGCTTTTTTGAGTTCTGATTTTTGCCGCTCATTTTTTGCATAGCTCGATGAAATTGCGAAGGAGCTTCTGTCCGTGCTCGGTGTGGACGACCTCGGGATGCCACTGGACGCCGTACAAAGGTCTGTGGACATGTTTCATAGCCTCAATATCGCAGACGTTGGATCTGGCTAGAATCTCGAAATCCCTTGGCTGCTCTACGACCTGATCGGCGTGGGATGCCCAGGTCTTGAAGGTCTTGGGCAAGCCCTTGAGGATGTCGTTCTCTTTGACAACGTCTACCTGAACCTCGGCGTATCCTCCTACGGCTCCGAGAGCTACCCTACCTCCGAAGGTAGTTCCCATGAGCTGCAAACCAAGGCAGATGCCCAGTATGGGAATGTCCAGCTCTTTGAGGTAATCAGCACACTTGCCGGCACGCTCCAGGGCAGGGCCTCCACCCAGGATGAGGCCGTTGGCTTCGATCTCCTCGGGCGGGGTCTGATTTGGGATCAGCTTGCTCTCCACAAAGTCCCTGATGCTCCTGACTATAAGATGATTGAACTGTCCATAGTTGTTGACCACAAGTATACGCATTAGCACCTTCACGCCCGTTATAAAGATATATTTTATGGCTCTGTGAATCACGTTACGTCTCGTATCAAAGATGCCTGGTGCATTGAGGCTCCAAGGCGCAGGAGAATTGGTAATCCAACCATCGCAAAGTTTTATAACAAACAGAACTTATTGCTTGGTTACTATTAAGAACTACGATCAAACCTGAAAAGTACATTTCAAGAGGTCGACTATCGACGCCTTAAGGAGAGTCCAAATCTACACTTGAACAAATTAGATTAGTAAGCCTGCACAAGAAAATCATCTTGAGGAAACAAGGATTTTGCCCAGGGTTCCATACAAGACCTAGGAAGATTTCACATGAACCATTACAACTGAAAAGTAGTTGATAAGGCATCAACGTGAAAAATAATTACTTAAACCAGGTTGTTAAGTCAGTGGTATGAATCAGTNNCGCTATTTAATATAAACTATAAAAAATCAAATATGCAGAGACCTATCGATTTATTACTTCTATCATCAGTGATTGCTATTTTTGGGATTCTTCTATCCTTATCCGTCTTGGCTCAGCCGTTTCCCGATAACTTCTCACTGCCCGGTTCCTCCTCTGTTGTGGAACCAACCAACTTGCCGCCGATAATTGAAAGCTTAACGCCTGACAAGCCAAGCGGACAGGGAGTGGCCGGAGATGCGATAACATGGACCGCTAAGGCAACTGATCCGGAACCGGAGGATCAGCTGCTGTACATGTTCAGACTCAATGGTCCATCCACGGGAAATACTTGGAAGGATGTCTCAAAATGGGGAGATAATAGCTGGGTATGGCAGACTTCCGATGAGGATGCAGGCCAATATCAGATAGAGGTCTGGGTAAGGGATGGAAAGCACGCAGGAAACCAGGGCTACGACGCCAGGACGTCCGCGGACTACACGCTATCTGCTCCAGAAAAGAAAGTCTCCCAGGCACCTGTGCAAATACCAGTGCAGATTGCTCCCGAACAGGTTATACAGCAGCCTAGCACACCAACTCAACCGGCAATTGCGCCGCAAGTTGAGAACAAGCCTCCAAAATTGACGGATCTACGGCCCGACAAGGCTGGGGCACAGGTAGGCCAAGTAATAACCTGGACCGCCAGGGCAACTGATCCAGAACCTGCGGACCAGTTACTTTACAAGTTTTGGCTGACTGGGCCGTCAACCAACGGCCAGATGGTGGATAAAACCGGATGGATACCCGACAATACCTGGACTTGGACTACAACTTCAGACGACGTGGGAAATAACCAGGTCGAGGTCTGGGTGAGGGACGGAAATAATGCGGGCGAGAATAGCTTCGACGATAAATTATCTAAGATGTTTGCGGTAAATCCCGCTCCTTCAGAGTTACCAGTTAAGGTTCCCCCTGGAATACCGGCACCTGGTCCAGAGGTTCCAACACCTGCAACCCCGACACCCGGACCAATTGTCAACAACATGCCGCCAGTTTTGAGTGGTCTAAGTCCCGACAAATCGAGTGTGGAGGCAGGCTCTACTGTGACCTGGACCGCAGCAGCAACGGACCCTGAGAGCGATCCGTTGGTCTACAAGTTCTTCTTGAAGGGACCAGCAACCGGTGGCCAACTGGCCGAAAAGACCGGCTGGATATCAGACAACACCTGGACCTGGACTACCACACCAGCCGATGCAGGGCAAAACCAGGTCGAAGTCTGGGTGAGAGACAACAAGCACGCCGGACCGGATAGCAAGGATGATAGCGCGGACGCATCGGTCACTGTGACCAAGCCAAACCAGAAGCCCACTATAACAGGCCTGACCCCAGACAAAGTTAGCGCAGAGGCAGGCTCTACTGTGACCTGGACGGCTGTGGCATCTGATCCCGAGAACGATCCGTTGGTCTACAAGTTCTTCTTNNGACGCATCGGTCACTGTGACCAAACCGAATCAAAAGCCATCCATAACTGGTCTGACCCCAGACAAAGCTAGCGCAGAGGCAGGCTCTAGTGTGACCTGGACTGCCGTGGCATCCGATCCCGAGAACGATCCGTTGGT
>PMNG01000032.1 GCA_003162615.1 Methanothrix sp.
AGAAAATTCGTTACACTGCCTTCCTTCGCATAAAGATCAACTATTGCAGGTAACAATTTGTAGAATAAATCGATTTTTTTATATACATAACTTGAAGAACAGAATTTATTCAGAATATAATTAGATCGGTTATTCTTTCTATTTATCAATGCAAAATTGATAATATCTCGTACATGGATATCATTCACCATAACTGAAACTTCTAAAAAGGGAGAGACGATAGACTCCCACGGATTGTAATTATACTGGTCATTTTTTGATTCGTGCGTATTTAATCTTCTATATAATTCACTAAAACATTTGGAAGCCGTGGTTTTATAACCGATTTTATATTCGCTTTCCGCTAATAGGGAAAGCGCTCTTCCTGATAAGTTTGGTATATCCTTTTCCAATCTGGGACTAAGAAATCTATCTTCACCAATAAATAATTGGGAATATAACATCTTCTCTAGAGTTTCTGAATTATCGTATGCTGCCGCTGCATAATCATGCAATAGGCCAATCTCAATCCCTCTTGGTAGATCTGCATTTTCCAAAGCACGCCAACAGCCCTCTCCTAATATATCTGAAATGTCTTTAGATGGATATCCCTTAACTAGTGCGTCAATTGCCCAATCCCTAGAAGGTCCATTAATTATTGGTTGATAATCACCCATCTCTGATAACAATCTCCATTCGTATGCCCATTTCCAATAATCTGGTGCTTTTTCCTTTAACCAACTTATAGCGTATCCTTTCATTTTACTCGAATTCGATTGATAATCTTTCTGATCTTTTATAAATACTAGAATACTATTATGAAACGGTTGTATGCCGAGCGGGTTCTCAATAGTCAAATGAACTATCTGTTTAAATCCTTCGGCAATATCAATTGGGCTATAGCCATTCGGTCCAAGACAATCCTCTATCCATTCTTTTCGCCAATTAAAATCACATGAAGCAAATAGATATAGAATGATTTTCCCGGATTCAGGTAAGAATCTCCAAAGATTATTATAATATTCATTTATATCTTCGTGCAAAATGCTCGGCCTTTCTTCTACATTATCCACAGTTACCGGTATATTTTGATCTTGTAGCGCCTTAAGTGTATAACGTAAATGTAATGGATGGCCTTGGCTTTTTTTAAAAAATACTTCCGTAAGTCGGTCTAATTCAAAATCAAGGAACCTCTTCTCATCGAAATTGTCAAATTCAGTTTTATGAAAGAGCAACCATTGCTTAATTGCAGTTTTGTCCAAAAGTGGTAATTTCTTCCATTGTCTTCTTGGTGCAGAATTCGTTAGACGAGATGGCAATTGGGAGTCGTCTATAGGCTGGGTTCCCACAATAACTATTATGCCGTCGGGAGCTGGTAATAGATGTTCAAATAGCTTGTCAAGTTCTTCTTTCGATCCTTTTTCTCTCCACACATGATCAAGGCCATCTATAATGATGACAAGAGATTTACCCTTTTCAGAGAAAAATCTTCCACAATGTTCTATCCAATTACCTAAATCGCGAGGATTGGGATTCTCTGTTTCCAAATCTCCTAACGCTATTGAATATTTTCTTTCCAAATCGCTCATCAAAGATACGGCGATTTTTAGATGATTAAGTCGCTCAATAGTTCTATCCGAAAGTGATAGAAAATAATGATGTCGAATAACTGGTTGGCCGATTTTTTCTAAGTGATCGAAAAGGTAACTGAGGTATGTACTCTTACCAACGCCTGGACTAGCATTTAGGACTATACATCCTTTTTTCAATCCGGAGAGTTCCTCCAAAATTGTTTGATGAAAGTCTTCGGACGGTACAACATAATCTTTCGGAATCTCAAATCGCTGAGGCATTGATTGGAGTTGAAACCAATGTGCTGCGCTCCTTACATTAGTCAATGTTATTTTGCCCTCTGGACTTGGTTTATTTCTATTTCGAACCCAGTATCGGAGCTGATCTTTAAGATTCAACCATCCTTCATCTGTTCCCCCTAAAGATTGGAATTTCCTTAGCACTGACTTTTCTTTCTCTTCAAGCCCCTGCTGATCCAAATCAAAACGAAATTGTAGGAAAAATTCGCGCGCTTTTGACTCATCGCCAAGCTGGTTAACTACATCTCTTCGAACATTAGAATCTCCAATTTTGTCGATATCAATCAACCCATCTGGGGAAAGAGCAGCTTGCAGATTTCCTGATGCCTTTCTATTGCTGACTACTGAGACTTCATAACTTGATCCTAATTTTTTTAAATCTTCAAAAGAAGATCCCCATTTTTCTAGAAGCGATTTTGTTGGCTTTCCGTCCTTTGATGATTTCTTTTCAAGCAGTTTCTCGAATGTCCAAGGATCATCATCACGATCCGGATCTGTTGAGAATTTTACTTGCCTTGCCAATATCTGATCATTGCTTTTAAGGGCAACAACATCATCCAAGGAACCGGCGTCATCAGCTTCGACTCGAATCCACTTATATCTGTTTGGATGCTTAAGCATCTCAACTAATTCATCAAGGGCAATTATGTCCTGATAGTCGTCTCCAGCTCTACGCGCTCCGGTTCTGGTGAACTTGGACTTCATCCAGTTAGCGCTTAGTTTTTCTCTATATAAAATTGACTGAATATAGCTGGATGCTACCCCATCGTCTCCCTCACCGGCGCCAGTATCTCGTTCATGTACTCCGCGCAGGCCTTCTTGAGGTCCATCGGGTGCATGGCCCCAGCGACGAAATCAGCCTCAAGAGCTTCATAGCTCGCGTAGCTCACGTCCCCGCCGAACTTCTCCGGCCTGTGAATGGTCATTCCGTCCTCACACCTCGGGAAGACGTGGTACTTGCATATCGCCAGAACGGGATTGTTCTCCACGACCTTCGCCGGGCAGAAGGCGCTCTTGATCTTCTTNNATGTCGATTGCCTGCATCAGCGGGTAGATCATCTGGGAGACCATGGGGTTCTCCGCATTGCGGGAGACCTCGTCCATGCTCCTGCGGGCGCGGTTCAAGGTGGTGTTCCTGGCCATCTGCAGGATCTTGAGCATGTACTCCGGCTTGAGCTGGTAGCTGGTTCCGTAGACGAACTCCGTCCTCTCTGGATCGAGGCCCAGGGCCATGAAGCAGTCGCGGTTGTGGTCTGCTATCTTTCTGACCTCTTCCAGGCTGCCCTTCTCATTGAGGAAGGCGTGCAGGTCCGCCAGCAGTACGACGACGTCGAAGCCGACCTTCTGCAGGTCGAGCAGCTTGTTGGCCGTCAGCATATGCCCCAGGTGGACCTTGCCGCTGGTCTCGTAACCTACATAGGCCCGGGGCCGCCGATTCTGCTCCAGCAGCCCCTTGAGCTCGTCTAATGTAACAATCTCTTCTGTGTTCCTTACCGCCAGCTCTAGCCTGTCCAAAGAATAATCACCACTGCAGAGGAGGAAGCCGGAGGTATAACGCTTTTGGTTCCAGAAACAAAGNNGGGGACGAAAACAGTTATTACCTGCCAGGTTGATTTATGTGTTCGATGAACCGTAGTATCTTCGACTTGCCTACATCAGGTCAAAGCCGCGAGAAGAACCTGTTGCTGCTACTCCTGGCCGTCCTGATCGCTCTTGTCCTGTGGAACTCCATCTGGCTCCTGTGGCGGCTGGCGCTCTTTGCCGTTATCGTCTATGCGGTGTACATTCTACTGAAGCATTACCTTTGAGTCTCACAAGCTGAACGCTGCTGCTCATCTCTTGGACCACAAAGACCTGGCTAAGTCCAGGTCCTCCCTGGTGTTCAGGTTGAAGAATGTCAAGAGTTCAGGGTCCGGATTCTTGAGCAGCTCCACAGCCACATATTTTACCCTGAGCATCGAAAGAGGCAATCTGATCTTCCTCTCGCCATGCTCTATCGCGTTCTGGCAAGCGGAGTGGAGTGCATCTCTTTTGTACACAGAGTGAAGCGGCTCAATCATGCCATTTTCTCTCATGGGAACAGCAGCATCCCATCCCCGGGCTTGCTCGAATAGGATGTTAACCACATCGGCGTTCAGAAAAGGCAGATCACATCCAATGGCCAGGACGTACTCGTTTCTGGCCAGTTCCATGCCGGCAGCAAGCCCTGCTACAGGACCGTAACCTGAAACGCTGTCACAGGCAATGGAAGCATCGGGAATTAAATCTTCGAGCAGGCCAGCTTGTTCTGGGCCCCTGGCAACCACTACAACGTCTTCGACCAATAGGGCCAGCTTCTCAACCGACCACTGAATCAAAGGACGACCACCGAACTCGATAAGTGATTTTTCTTTCCCCAGGCGACTTCCAACGCCGCCGGCCAGGATCACTGCTGACCGCATAGCCTCCATCCGCATTTCTGGCAGTCCTCTTGGAGAGCATCGAGAACCGCGGCCTCTGGCTTAGGTTGTCGCACGTCCGTGGAAAGAACACGGTGCTCCGGGCTGATTGACGGAGTCATGTTGCTGACGTCGGCAAGAATTGCTCCCACTGCTCCTGCATCGATTTTGCCTTTGGCGTTCTTTATTCCCTGGTTGGCCAAGTCCTGAGTAAACCTGTTCCCGAAAACCATACAGGCGACCTCACCCTTGCCAATCACCCTGGCCTCCTTCCCAGTGACATCGGCCATGATGTAAGCCCCAGGAACAAGGTAGATCCTCCGCCTCCTTTCCAGGGCCGGGGAAATCTCAGTCACCTCCCCTACAAGGACTTCCCCATGCCGCCACACCTTCTCCCTTACGTCGGATACCTGAAGCGACGACCCCAGCTCCTTGCCCCTGTTCAACAGGTCCTTATCGGTCTTTAGCTTCCCTGAGTAGAGCTCTTGTTCAAGCTCGGGGCAGCTCCCGAGGAATGTTATGCTCCTTTTGTCTCCCCCAATTATCGCTTCCTTGCTGCCCGCCACGGCTATAATAAGTGACATATTAAGCGACTTGTTGACGGCGAATCAATTCACTTGGTGTCCAATGAATGGCCATAAATCACAAATGACCTGTCTGTGCTTCTGTTGCGCTAACGACCTGGCTGAGCATCATGGACACGGTCAGCGGCCCTACGCCTCCAGGCACAGGCGTTATGGCTGAGGCGATATCCTTGACAGCATCGAAGTCCACATCGCCAACAGTCTTGTCCCCAACCCGGTTGATGCCCACGTCGAAGACGTAAGCTCCAGGCTTGACCATGTCAGCCTTGATCAGGCCGGGAACACCGGCTGCTACCACCAGGATATCTCCTCTCCTGGTGTGCTCTACCAGGTTCTTGGTATAGACGTGGCACACCTGGACTGTAGCGTTCCTGTTGAGCATCATGGCCGCAAGGGGTTTGCCCACAACGTTGCTGTGGCCAACTATTACTGCTTCTGCTCCTTCCAGCTTTACGCCCAGGTGCTCCAGGGCGTAGATGATCCCCTTGGGAGTGCAGGGAACCAGCTTCTCGGCGCCAAGCAGCAATGCGCCCATGTTCTCTGGGTGGAAACCGTCCACGTCCTTTTCTGGAGCTATGGTCATCATGGCTTTTCGGGGGTCCAAATGCTTAGGTAACGGAAGCTCCAGCATTATGCCGTGTATGTCCGCTCTCCGGTTCAACTCCTCGATCTTGGCAAGGAGCTTATCTTCATCGATGTCCTCAGATAACTGAACGTTCTCCGATCGGAGACCGACGCGAGCGCAGGCCGAATGCTTCAGCCGTACGTACATCTGCGAGGCAGGATTGGACCCCACTAGGATGGCCGCCAGCCCGGGCACGATGCCTTTCTCCATCAGTTTCGCTATCCTTGACCTCGTCTCTGCCTCCACTTGTGAGGCCATGGCCTTTCCGTCGATTATCATGTCAGATCAGGGTATAGCTGGAACTGATCGCACAGATCCCGTACCTCGGACCCCACGAACTTAATTGTCGTATCATTCTTGATGTCTCTGAGGACGGCAGTTATCAGATCTGCGATCTGCACCATCTCCTTCTCCTTCATTCCTCTGGTGGTCACGCATGGTGTGCCGATCCGAATGCCGCTGGTCACAAAAGGCGTAGCCGGGTCGAAGGGTATCATGTTCTTATTGAGCGTTATGTTCGCCCTCTCGAGAGTCTCATCCGCCTCTTTGCCGGTTATGCCCTCCTTCAGGAGCTTGACGAGCATGAGGTGGTTGTCAGTGCCGCCGGATACGAGGTCGAAATCGTTCTCCTTGAGTCGGTCAGCGAGCGCACCAGCATTCTTTACTATCTGGAACTGGTAGTCTTTGAACTCTGGAGTCAAGGCCTCCTTGAAGGCCACGGCTTTCGCGGCGATTGCCTGCATGAACGGACCGCCCTGAGTTCCAGGGAAAACAGACCTGTCAATGGCCGAAGCGAGTTCCTGCCTGCACATGATCAAAGCGCCTCTGGGACCTCGCAGGGTCTTATGAGTTGTAGTGGTGATTATATCCGAATAAGGAACTGGAGATGGATGTGCTCCTGCAGCTACCAAGCCGGCGATGTGAGCGATATCAGCCATCACCATGGCCCCAACCTCGTCCGCGATCTCCCGAACTATCTTAAAGTTTATGATTCTGGGGTAGCTGGATGCACCGACTACAATTAGCTGGGGCTTGTTCTTCTTTGCTATATCCAGCATTTCGCTGTAGTCGAGCATTTCGGTATCCCGGGAAACATTGTAGGGCACGATCCTGTACATCTTGCCCGAGAAGTTAACTGGACTGCCATGAGAAAGATGGCCTCCGTGGGCGAGGTTCATGCCCATGATGGTGTCGCCAGGTTTGAGAACGGCGAAGTAAGCAGCCATGTTGGCCTGGGTGCCACTATGCGGCTGAACATTTACGTGCTCGGCGCCGAAGAGCTTCGTGCACCTTTCCTTAGCCAGCAACTCGGCCACATCAACATAGGCGGTACCGCGGTAGTACCTTCGGCCAGGGTAGCCCTCTGCATACTTATTGGTCATGACGCAGCCTTGTGCTTCCATGACCGCTCGACTTGCGAAGTTCTCGGATGCGATCAAGATGAGGGTATTGCGCTGCCGCTCAAGCTCGGCCTGTATCGCGGCTGCCACTTCAGGATCTACTACGCTTAATGGTTTCAATCGAATCACCGTGAATGAGATTGCGGGGTTGGTTGAGATGTATTGAGGATGGCAAAATAGATTATGGTTTGGAATTAATGATCATATTGTTTTAATAAAAATTAATTTTTTTAATCTTGATGCGAGAAAGGTCCGAGAGACCTTCTCACCTTTCCCGCAGCGCACAAATGTGCGAAACCGATTCTTACTTCTTCAGCGATCCTATGGTCGTCCCTTCAGGCTGCCGGCCATAAGGAAACATATCAAAACCGCTGGGGAACTTGAAGCGTCGTTGACCAAGCTCCTTATCAGCAGCCGCCAGCGCGCGCGGATCGCTGCCTACAGTCTTTGCCTTGTTGAGGACCATATCGGAGGACTCTTCCTCCTCCACCTGCTCGTCCAAATACCACTGCAGGAAATTCTCTGTTGTTTTGTCCTTCTCGGAGATTGCAACGCCTACCAGTGCTTTTATCAGCCCTGTGACTACCCTCTCGTGGTTATACACGGCTTGGAAGGCCTCAACAGGAGATGCCCAGACGAACTGCGGAGCTTCTATGGCCTGCATCCTGCCCCTTCCGCCTGCGCTGATCACATAGTCGTACATCTTCATACCGTGCACCAGCTCCTCCCCGGCCTGGACTCTCATCCAGTTGGCAAAACCCCTCAATCCCAAGGACTCGAAGTAGGCCGACATGGATAGATAAAGATAGGAAGAGTACAACTCTCTGTTCGCCTGCCCATTAAGAGCTTCCGTCATCTTTTCGCTGAGCATCAGGATCACCATCATCTAAACAAAGTACGTGTTTAGCTGGATAG
>PMNG01000123.1 GCA_003162615.1 Methanothrix sp.
ATAGCCGATTCTAATATCCACTGCCATGCTAGTCTGCTTTTAGGCGATGCTCATTTATAAGAGGAACGGAGACCTAGATTTAAGAAATAAGGCACAAAAGTTATTTCTAGGTATCTCAAAACATAACCATACGTTTCTCGCTAAGAGTCTTGAAGAAGGTAATGATATACAGGGCGATACCTCCGGCAATAGTTCAGCAAAGAAACATTTCGTGCTCAAGCTCATTCCGCCCAGGCCAACCTTTGCAGAGGATATGACGGAAAAAGAGAGAGACATCATGAAACAGCATGCGGCTTACTGGAAAGATAGGGCCGACCAGGGAATCGCCTTCGTCTACGGGCCGGTGCTCGATCCCAAAGGCGCGTATGGGTTGGGAATCATCGAAGTCGATGACGAGGATCAAGCGCGCACTTTCGCAGCAGACGACCCGGCGATCAAATCCGGGCTCAATAGAATCGAAATCCATCAGATGCGAGCAATTTTTGGTAAACGGTAGACCAAACACAGTCTCGCAATGACTTGTTTGGTGGGCCATCGTTGTACGAGCTAATAATTGATCGGCAAACCATCCATTCATAATGGATTTAAGCAATCGCCATCATACACAGTCTTAT
The DNA here is from genome assembly GCA_003162615.1 of Methanothrix sp. Taxonomy (GTDB): domain Archaea; phylum Halobacteriota; class Methanosarcinia; order Methanotrichales; family Methanotrichaceae; genus Fen-7. The sequence continues at coordinate 615 of PMNG01000123.1, forward strand.
GGATTCCCTTGAGGAGCTGATATCCGCAGCCCGCGGTGAAATTGAGGTCGATCTCCTCCTGGAGGGTGCAGAGATTGTGAACACACTCTCGGGCGAGCAACACCATGCAGACGTTGCGGTTCACAAGGGCCGGATAGTCGGCTTTGATTGCCGTTCTGCGAGGGAGTGCATCGACTTAAGCGGATCCGTCCTCTCGCCAGGCTTCATAGACGGTCACGTGCATATCGAGAGTGCAATGGTGACTGTGCCGGAGTATGCCAGAGCGGTCGTTCCCAAAGGAACTACTTCCGTGATCATCGATCCTCATGAGATCGCCAACGTCCTCGGCGTCGAGGGAATAATGTACATGCTCGAATCCTCAAGGCGTGTTCCCCTGAATGTCTACGTCATGCTCCCTTCCTGTGTCCCGACGACGATGATGGAGACATCGGGCGCGGTTTTGGATGCTGAATCCCTGTCGGAACTCATGGACGACAAAAGAGTTCTGGGCCTAGCCGAAGTGATGAACTATCCGGGAGTCATATTCCGCGATTCTGAGGTTCTTAAGAAGATCAGGCTTGCAGGAAACAAAAGGGTGGACGGCCACGCGCCCCAGCTTTCAGGCCGTGACCTGACAGCCTACATTGCTGCTGGAATCAAATCCGATCACGAGTGCACGACCCTTGAGGAAGCCAATGAAAAGCTGCGTCAGGGAATGCACATAATGATCCGGGAAGGTAGTGCCGCAAAGAACCTATTAGATCTATTGCCGCTAGTAACGCCTCAAAACGCGCGTCAGTTTCTCTTCGTTTCAGATGATCGACATCCTGCAGACATCTTGCGAGAGGGCCATATCGACTTCATGATAAGGACTGCCATCAAGCACGGTCTTGACCCCATCCAGGCCATGCAGATCGCCAGCCTGAACGCCGCTGCTTATTTCGGCCTGAAGGATCTGGGAGCTATCGCTCCAGGCTACCGTGCAGACATAGCCGTGCTGGACGACCTGGAATCTTTGAATGTGATAAAGGTCATCAAGGATGGAAAGCTGGTTGCAGAGGACGGCTATCTCACTGCCCGACTTGAAAGTACTCCTGCACCGAAGGACACGACCATGCGAACGGGACCACTCGATGTCGGCTCATTTAGGATCAGGTCAGAGAGAATCAGGTCAGAGCCATCCCTTGTGCGGGTCATCGGAATAATTCCCGACCAGATCATAACCAAATCACTGGCCATCAAGCCTAAGACTTCCAAAGGCCTGGTAGTCAGAGACCTGGACAAAGATGTGTTGAAGATGGCTGTAGTAGAAAGGCACATGGCGACAGGCAACGTCGGACTTGGGTTGGTCAAAGGATTCGGCCTCCAGGCGGGAGCTATTGCCACCTCAGTGGCTCATGACTCCCACAACATCGTCGTAGTCGGGGTTACTGACGAAGAAATGCTCGATGCTGTGCTAAGGGTCATAGAGATGGGCGGCGGGCTGGCGGTTGTAAAAGACGGCAGAATCAAGGCCAGTCTGCCGCTGCCGGTAGCTGGTCTATTATCGGAGATGTACATGCATGATGTGGCTGAAGGCATTGATGACTGTATTGACGCGGTGCATGATTTGGGCTGCCAACTCAAGGACCCCTTCATGACATTGTCTTTTCTATGCCTGCCTGTAATTCCTGAGCTGAAGCTGACTGACAAAGGGCTGGTGGATGTGGCAAAATTCCAGTTGGTGCCGCTGTTCATGGAGAATGCTTGAGCGATAAGATCTGGTTTCGCAGGTTCAGCAAGAACCTCTACAGCATAGCTGCCCTAATGCCCCTGATAGACGCAGATCTGACCGACGAGCCCAGGTCCGGAATCATGCTCTACAGCTTTGCCACGGCTCAGGCAGAAGAGGTTTACCGGGAGGTTTCAAGTGCCAAGGTTGATGCGGTCTATATAGCCGGAGGGCCGCATCCGTCGGCAGAGCCTGAGGAAGCCCTCAGATTCTTCGATTACGTTGTAATCGGGGAGGGCGAGGAGACGCTCCCCGATATGATCGGCGTCTTGAAAAGAGGCGAGGAACCTGGATCGGTGAGAGGAATCGCCTATAAGAAAGACGGCCTGGTGAGATTCACGAGTCCAAGGCCAGTGGTTGACTTGGACCTGTACCCGCCCTTCCGGCACATCCTGGCACCGGTGGAGATCAGCAGGGGCTGTCCATGGGGGTGCGCCTATTGCCAGACTCCACGCCTCTGTGGAAGCAAGATGCGCCATCGATCGGTGGCTGTCATTCTGAAGTACGCACGATTTCACAAGGACATCAGGTTTACATCGCCCAACTCTCTAGCCTACGGGTCCGATGGTCTGTCGCCCAGGCTGGACAAGGTCGAATCGCTCCTGCGGGCTTTAGCTGAGCTCAAGCGGCCGATTTACTTCGGCACCTTCCCCTCTGAGGTCAGGCCCGAGTTCGTATCGGTCCAGGCATTGGAGCTTATCACAAAGTACTGCTCAAATCGAGTTCTGAACATCGGGGCCCAGTCCGGAAGCCCGAGGATTCTGGAGGCAATCTGCCGGGGCCACGACGTGGAGGCGGTAGAGGCTGCTTGCCAACTGTGCCGTGATCAGGGCATACAGCCGCTGGTCGACTTCATCTTCGGCCTGCCCACGGAGACAGAGGACGACCAGCAACTCAGCCTGGAGCTAGTCGAGAAGATCATAGCTGACGGGGGCAGCGCCAGAGCGCACTACTTTACGCCGCTGCCAGATACACCCCTGGCAAGAACCGCACCTGTGACTGTAGCCGCTCAAGTGGCATGTGAGCTAGGCAAACTGGCTCTACAAGGTAAACTGACGGGGAGCTGGATGGCTAAAGGTAGAACATTTTAAACGGCTTACGGTAGTCTTCCTGGATCTCGTATTTGATTACGATCTTCTCAGGCATGATTTGAACTTCCCTCAATGCCTGGGAGAACAGGAACCAGATGAACCCACGATCCGGCAGCTTGTACCGGTCGGCTAGGCTTGATGTGAACTCTGATACACCAAGAATATAGGTCCTCAGAAGCTCGCTTCCCGAGGCGAAGAGGAACGGGAAGTTCACGCTCTCGACCTCTCGTTGGCATGCGCCCCGCAGCTGCAGACGCTGTGTCAGGTATTCCAGGTAATCTTCTTTGGTTATCACCATCTCTCTTAGCTCTGTTATGTCATCACCCTGGATTGAACTAGTACACGGACCAGATAAAAGTAATCGTTGCCCTGTTGAGGATGCTTCGCCTTCAGCTTCCCTGCACGACGTTTTTTTGAAGCGAGCTTCACAAACCTCTGGAGGCTGAATCCATTCTTTGTCGTTCAGCAACCAGACCATGCATTTTTAATTCGAGACGCCGTTTACAGGCTTGATCTCATGTCCTCTGATAAAATATCTGTATTTAAGGGAGACATCACCCTACAGAAGGTCGATGCTATTGTCAATGCCGCCAACAACTCACTTCTCGGCGGCGGTGGAGTGGATGGTGCCATCCACCAAGCGGCCGGCCCAGGCCTATTGGAGGAGTGCAGGAGGATGAACGGATGCCCGACGGGTGAAGCCAGGATCACAGGAGGGCACAACCTCCCGGCTCGTTGGGTGATACACACCGTCGGCCCTGTGTGGCACGGCGGAAATGACGGTGAGGCTGAGACTTTGGCTATGTGCTACAGGAACTGCCTTGAGGTTGCCCATCGGCACGGGATTAAAACCATTGCCTTTCCGTCGATAAGCACAGGTGCGTACGGCTTTCCGATCGAGCCGGCATCGAGGATAGCCGTAAGAGAGGTGAAGAGCATCCTGGAAAGAAATGAATCGATTGAGAAAGTCGTCTATGTCTGCTTCAACCAAACGACTTATGACTGCTACCTGAAATTGATAATGAACTATTGAGGATTCTCATTTCTCATGTCGAGCCGGCTTACCTTACGCTTGTCTGTGGGCCGATCTCCAAGCCTGGCGCATCCTCCAGGCCATTAGTTTTTGATTTAGATTTGATTTTAGATCTTCCGCAGATCGACTATTTTCTGAGATTTCCCTGCCGTCCTGGGGATGCTGCCTTTCTCGACAAGCTCTATCCTGCTGCGCAGGTTGAGCACAGCCTTTAGCTTCTCCTCAACCTTCTTCTGGACCTTGGTCAGGTCTCCGAGTTCACCTGTAAAGGCCTCGTCCTTCAGCTCGACCTTGATGGACAGCTCGTCCAAGCCGTGTTTCGGCCGATCAACGATGACCTGGAAGTGGTTTCCAATCTCCGGAATGGACACGAGCACGTCCTCGATCTGGCTAGGGAAGACGTTGATGCCGCGAACGACAAGCATGTCATCTGCCCTGCCCAGGAACCTGTGAAGCCTTCTGCTCACCCGGCCGCAGTTGCAACCTTCTCCGTCTTCGGTGATGTAGGTCACGTCTCCGGTATGGTACCTTAAGAGCGGCATGGCCTCCTTGGTCAGAGATGTGAGAACAAGCTCGCCAGCCTCGCCGGGAGCGCAGGGCTCCTCGTCCTTGTCCAGGATCTCCACAAGGAAGTGATCCTCCCAGATGTGCAGGCCGTTCTGCTCCTGGCACTCGAAGGCAACTCCTGGGCCGTACATCTCAGAGAGCCCGTAGGAATCGTAGGCTTTGATGCCAAGAGTCTCCTCGAGGTCTCTCCGGGCCTCGTCGGACCAGGGCTCAGCTCCGAAACAGCCTATCTTGAGCTTTAGCTTCTCTATGACACCGTTGGCCTTGGCCGTCTCTGCCAGGTACAGGGCATAGGACGGGGTGCAGTGAAGCACAGTTACACCGAAGTCCTGCATTATCTCAAGCTGACGCTCGGTGCTGCCCACTCCGGATGGAACAGCCATAGCCCCGAGGCGCTCGATGCCGTAGTGAACGCCCAAACCGCCCGTGAAGAATCCGTAGTTCACGGCGTTCTGAAAGACGTCCTGCTTGGTCACGCCCACCATCATGAAGTCCCTGGCCATCATGTCCGACCAGGTCTCGATGTCGCGGGCGGTATAGCCGACAACTGTAGGCTTGCCGGTGGTTCCCGAGGAGGCGTGCACCCTGACTACATGATCCCTTGGAACAGCGAACAGCCCGAAGGGATAGTTCTCCCTCAGGTTTGCCTTGCGAGTGGTGGTAAGCTTCTTGAGGTCCTTCAGGCTCTGGATTTCCCCAGGTGAGACTTCCGCCTGCAACATACTCTCGTGGTAGAAGGGGACGCACTTATAAACAGACTCTACGGTGCTTTTGAGCCTTCTAAGCTGCAGTTCTTCCAGCTCGGCCCTGTCCATCAGCTCTAGCTTGGGTTGCCAGTAGTTCATGTTGATACCCTGATGAGTTTGAGGTGAGGCATAAAATCGTCGTGCCACACTGTGGCAGGAGTGATATCGCCAGGGTATATCAACATATCCGCAGCGAAATACTGATACAACCTTTTCCTCAGAAACAAACTGCAGCAGAGCTTTTTTCGAGACTTGGATATAGGTAGATTTCGAAAATTTTTAAAACCCAACTGAGTGCTTTGAGATCTAAAGTTTGCCCAAATTGAAGAAGAGTTAATCCTTTTTCTTCGCAGGATGACATCGAAGGTGCTGGTCTGAAATCAGGTATTTGATTTCAAGCAAAGCTTCTCCATTGTTAGTGTTAGATTATATAATCAAGCATGGCAATTAACGGTGGGTAAAGCTTAAATAGGGAAACTCTCTAGAATTGCACGGCGTGTAAAATGGCAAAGGGAAATATAGTAAATCAACTCATCTTAAATCAGTTTGAAGAAGCATCGAATATTAATACTAACTCAGATAATATATTTAGAGATATTTATTACTATTTATATTCAAATAGTAATATTCCGCGAGCCGAAAGGCTAGTGGCAGAGTTTATTAGAATACTATTCTGCAAATTATTTGATGAGTCTGAAGGAAAACAAGTTATTAAGAAAATAATAAGAGAGCCTAATAAAGAAGCTGAACGACTCCTAGAACAGCTTTTTGAAGAAGTCAAGAATAAGTATTCAGATATATTCTATAATGGAGAACATATTTATCTTGATATAATTTCTGCAAAATATATTTTATCCAAAATCTCAAATATAGATCTTAATGATCCCAGCCGAGATGTACTAGCGGAATCCTTTCAAGCATTTATAGCCCCCGCAGTAAGAGGTGAAAAGGGACAATTTTTTACTCCTCAATCAGCTGCTAAGGCTATGATAAAGATCTTGGATCCTTCTTCAAATGATTTAATCCTGGATCCTGCGTGTGGCTCAGGAACATTTCTTTCTTTAACTTATGATTACTTAAGTAAAAAATATAAAAATATAAATGAAAATAATTTTTCTTGTAGTTCCATATATGGAATTTAAAAAGAACAAGATTTGGTAAAAATGGGCAAAACATACATGGCTTTATCGGGATATGATCATACTAGAATATCTTGCTTTGACTCATTAGATAAGTCTGCTTGGACAGATGAATGGAGCGATTTAGCAAGTACCGGGTTCGATATCATAATGACTAATCCTCCATTTGGAACCAAGATAGCTATTACAAATAAGGAAATATTAAATAACTTTTTGCTGGCACATAAATGGGAATACTCAAAGGTTGATGGTGCATGGAAAGCAACAGATAAACTATTGAATAAACAAGATCCACAAGTTTTATTTATTGAGAGATGTGTTCAATTATTAAAGCCTAGTGGAAAATTTGGAATTGTATTGCCAGAAGGTATTGTAGGAAATAAGCAATCTGCATATATTCTAGACTATCTGCGTGCTGAAGGTCAAATATTTGCTATAATAGATGCACCGCGTACTTTATTCCAGCCATCAACAGATATCAAAACCGTTCTTCTTTTCTTCCAGAAAAGATGCTCTACAAAAGAATCATTAGATAGAGATTTGTTCATGGCAGAAATTCGTCACTGTGGGCATGATAGAAGGGGTAAGACCATATTTGATGATGGCGGAAATGTTTTAAATGTACGTGTTTAGCTGGATAGGC
>PMNG01000056.1 GCA_003162615.1 Methanothrix sp.
CTTGTTTTCAGGTGTGAATCTATGCCTACTACCTCCCCATCGTTCTTAGTTTTTGACTGCCTATTACGACTTTTCGAGTTTGGCGTCTTAACCTACATTCGGTCTATACTTACAACATATTTAAAATTTTTTCGTAATTTTAATTATCACTTGATCTGTATAATCCCATGAAAATTGGATTTCGTATCTTCTGTAGCATCTTTCAAGCAGCATGATGATGTTTCAAGAGCATGATAACGTCCCAAGCTGCAAGATGCTCCAGATAGCGATGATAGCAGAAAGAAAGCGACATTTATCGTATTAAAAAATGAATAAAGTGTGGTCGTGACAATAAAAGTATCAGTTTTGAAGAACGTCAATTAACTACAATGTATCAGCCATGGACAGCATGAGTCTTATGTAGCCCTGAAGGGCAGGGATCTCCTTGGAATAAACGGGTTTCCAATCACATTCTACGATCAACTCCCAGGAGCTGCCTTTTTTTCCGTAGCCGAGAAGATCATCCATGTAGAACTGTCCCCATTGGACGCCTTCACCCGGACTATCCGAAAATCCGAAGAATTTTCTCCAGTCAGAGTCGTACTCGGCAAAATACCAGTGCATCTTTTTGGAGTTCCGGAGGTGAAGATATATTTTCTCTTCACCGATCCAGTTGCGATTGGATATTCCTGGCAGCTTGCACAACTCTTCAAGGCCTAATTCGCAGAGCTTCCTGTCCATTGAAACGACTCTCCAGTATCATCTATTGCCTCTTATGATCAATACTTCTCTATGCGCAATCTGCCATATCCATCCTTTGCCCTCTAGAAGAGAATCCTAACAGATTCTATTGTTGTTGTATGTTTCTGGGAAGAGCAAAAGCCATTGGTCGCTACAATGAAGAGTGTACTCGAATAGTATAAAAAATATCAAAGAGTTCGGTCTCCCGCCGGAGCTGGCGGGAGGCTCAATCCCTACTCTTCTTTGGAGTTCTCTTCTTCGTTTTTCCTGCTGCCCTTCTTTCTCCTGGGTTTTGCAGCCTTTCTTCCGTTGGTCTCTTCCTCGGCTGTATCTTTTCCACTATCTCCCTTGGCGACCACTTTCTTAGAGGTTACCTTGGAGCTAGATTCCTGTTCGATCGTTTTCGTCTCAGGTTTCTCATCCTCACCGAGGATGTAGTCGGCAATGCTTGCGTACGCCGGCCTGGCTATTCCTACGCCAACGACTACACCAATTATTACCGTCACCGCGAAGCCGGTCAGTGCGCCGAAGCCCATAAACGGCAGAGGCAGCATGGCAGCTACGGTTGTTGCAGCCGATCCTATGATTATGCCCAGGATCTCCATGATCCTCTTCTCGTGCAGGCGGCCGCCGCTGACAGCATATTTGCCTTCGCCCTTGCTGGGCAGTGCCGTAGCTCCACGCATCAGCCTGTCGGTGATTATTACAAGCTGGTCGACCCCAGTGCCTATCACAGTGATCAGGCCTGCAATGGCCGCCAGGTCTAGCTGCTGTCCTAAAGCGGACAGTACGGCCAGGATCATGATAACCTCGCTTGTGGATGTGGCCGTCAGAGGCAGGACTATTCGTCTTACCCTGTACCTCCAGTAGATCATGCCGCCTACCGCTAGAAGGGCCAGCAGTCCTGCTACCACGATCTGTATCTTGAACTGGTTCCCCAGGGCGGCAGTAACCTGTCCGGATCCAATTACCTTGACGTTAACCGGCAAGGCTCCTTCTTTGAGGTCGATGTAAAGCACTTTGGCTTTCTGGGACCCGGCATCCCCTGTTCCAACCTCAGCCACCATGCTTCGAGATGGAGTTTTCTGAAGGCTTGCTGCCAGCTCAGGGGCCAGCGGGGCGGAGAAGATCTGGTCCTTATCAAGGTACATGGAGAGCTCGTGAGCCGTGGGGTTTTTGGTGGCTCCGGAATCTATAGCCGCTTTTTGCAGGATCTTTGCCCCGTCGTCAGACAAAGTGAAGGGCACTCCCCACATGCCCTGATTGTTCGATGGAATATCCACGGATTCGACTGCGTCGCCGTACAGCACGTGCTCAGTCTCGTTATTTTGGGTCTGGATCCTTATCTCGAACTTACCGGGCGTTCCTACCAGGTCCTGGGCCTGCGCAACGTTCAGTCCAGCCATGTCTATCAGGATGTACTGGCTGCCAACAACCCTGACCTTGATGTCTTTAAGGCCCAGGCGGTTGAGCTTCTGATCTAGAACACTCTTGGTATCCTGCACGGTCTGCGGAGTCAAGCCTTCCACGAACCCCTGTGGGCTGGTATCCACAGATCCTCCGACCGGTGCCAGGATCGCGTTCAACGATTCCCTGGTTGTATTCGTCCTGATCTCATATTGGACCGGTTCGACTCCCACTACCTTCACATCTGCGTCCAGGGCGTTCTTGAGATAGTTCGCGACAACCGACTCCGGAGAGGTCGATATGGTGATCCTGGTCGTGTTATTTCTCTCCGCCACCTTTGAGCCAGAATAACCCAATTTGTTTAACAGATCGGTTGAAACGGCGCCGTTGACGGTTACGACGTATCCGTCGCTCAGCGTTTGAACAGAACTGGTATTGAACTGCTGCTCTAGAATCTTCGATGAATCGACGTTCAGCTCGACTATTGCACCTTCAAGCTGGAGCTGGAGCGATGATCCGCCCTGTATGTCAATGCCGTAATTCACGCCGTGTACAGCTATGAATATGATTGACAGTGATATTGCAGCCAAGTACAGGAGTATTCTCGGGTTCTGGGAGAGCTTCATTCCTTGCGCCTCCCAACTACCGCCTTCTTGGGGCGGCTCATGTACCATCTTATGGCCTGAGCGTTTGTAATCCAGGTGTTGAAGATATCGGCGAACAATCCAAAGAGCAAAACCGTTGAGATGTCAGCGATTACGTCCATCCTAGTGAAAGACGGGACCACCAGATAGAGTAGGTTCGATGCTATGAAAAGGGCCAGAACAGCGGCAATTGTCGTGCCCGTCATCATCAGCCCGGTAGTCATGGCGCTGACTATTGTTTCATCTACTGTGAGAGTCTGTCTCGGCGTCAAAGCCGTCTTTGTTAGCAAAATATTCGTGTCCACGGAATAGCCGATGAGCATCAATAGAGCTGCCACTGTTCCCAGGGACAGCTTGACCCCCGTTATGTTCATAGATGCAGCAGCTATCGATATATCCAAAATAGCGCAAAGGACCACAATACCGGATACCAGAGGCGTCCTGAATATTACAAAGACCACTATGGCCATCAGTATAAAGGATATCGGTATGTATCGAAGCGCCTGTGACAGAAGACTTTGGCTGTATACCGGCCCCATGTAACTTATATCCGCATCCTTAAACTGAGTGTTGACCAGCTTGGCCAGATTGGTGTAATCGGATTCGCTCATGGACCCGAATTGGACCATGTAGCGGCTACCGACTTTACTGACATCGGTAATAGGATACGCCGCCAGCTGTTTGGTTATTGTCTCTTGCGATCCAACTGCAGGCACCGTTACAACGGCGCCTCCTGTAAACTCAACGCCTAGATTAATAGGTGAACCTGTGCTGAGATAATTTGCTCCCAGGATGATAAATGCTATAACTGCAATCGTTATGGGAAGCATCAATATTTTCCTGGGTGGGTACTTTGAAACTACATCCTGAAGATCCATACAAGTCTCCTCGAACTCACCGCTATGTTGTCCCGTGAATTAGTAACCTAATCACTATTTTTTTTAATTGCATATCGCGCCCTTCAGAATACTTCAATCTATTTACGACTATCGTTTCGGTGTTAGACCTTTTCCCACTTTTTGAGTTTGGCGACTTGGGACAAGGTGCTTCCGCGCCTAATCTCTTCGTACATCCTGGACTCGTTCTTCTCCACTTCTTTGGCCCGTCTGGCTATCTCATAGGCCCGCTCCCTGGGGATGACAACCACGCCGCTGTCATCTCCTACTATGTAATCACCGGGCTTGACCAACTGGCCGCCGCACGTGATTTCGGCGTTGATCTCCCCCATGCCTTTGGGCTCACCGGCGTTCGGCACTATAGCTGAGGCGAAGACTGGATAGTTCATTGCTCTGATCTCGTCCACATCCCTGACGGCACCATCTATCACAACTCCTTCGATCCCTTTTATCTTGCAGCTAAGGGTGGCGAGGCCCCCCCATGGGGCGACATAATTACTTCCGTTATATACCACTATCACTTTTCCTGGTCCGCCAAGGTCTATGGCTTCGACGCTCTTGGCCCAGTCTCCTGCAAAGGTCTGGACTGTGATGGCAGTGCCAGCTATCTTAGTCCCAGCGTTTATGGGATGGATGTCGCGCATGGCTCCCTTTCTGTGCATCGCATCAGAGATGTTGGGGGTGGACACTTCTTTGAGCAGGGAGATAAGCTCCTCTTCCATGCTCTTGCGTGGCCGCGCACTGGCACTGGCATGATCAATGGAATCTCTGATCTTTCTTGCAGATCCCGTCACATCTGCTGATCGGACTATATTTCCACCGACGATTACTATGGAAGCTCCACTGGAGATTGCATCCGCTCCGGAGTCAGCATCTATTCCCCCGGCTGCGGCCACGGGCAAATTGACCTCTTTTAGAATTTGGTCCAGAAGACCGATGTTGTCGCGACCGGTCATCTGCTGGTCTATCCCTGCATGAACGCAGATATAGTCCACTCCCAGCATCTCCAGCTCTTTCGACCGTTTCACCGGATCAGTCACCGTGAGAAGATCCATCATTATCTGAACACCGTATTTCCGCGCTGCTCTGAGGGCATCCTCCACGGTAGAGTTGTCCGAAGTGGCAAGCAAGGCCACAACGTCTGCTCCAGCCTTTGCCGCCATCTCCACTTCCATTGCGCCCGTGTCCACTGTCTTCATGTCGGCGACTATCTTTACTCCAGGGAGGGCCTTCTTCATCTCGCGCACAGCGTCCATCCCCTCGCTCTTTATGAGAGGAGTTCCGGCCTCGATCCAGTCTGCGCCTCCTGCTATTGCCTCCTTTGCTATCTGTATAGACCTGTCCAGCTCTAGAAGATCTAGGGCTACTTGTAGAATGGGTTTAATAGCACATCACCACCAAAGCAGCACAGATTTAGGTAAACTGAGCATGGTATATAAAATGAAGCTGGCGGAGATTTCTGAAATAGAGCTTGATGACGCGCCCTTCGGGCCGAGTACGTTTACGTTCACCAAGCTTCACGGGAACGGAAATGACTTCATACTGATAGATGAGATGGCCCGGGAATTCGTCCCTGAGGTCGCCAAAGGTCAGTTCGCAGTACGCTGTTGCAGCCGCAACTTCGGCATTGGTGGAGATGGGGTACTCTTCATGACCGGCAGCGGCAGAGCTGATCTAGGTATGAGACTCTTTCAGCCTGACGGATCTGAGGCAGAGATGTGCGGTAACGGCGTAAGGTGTCTGGCCAAGTACGCCTGGGAGACGGGCTACGTTGGCGAGTCCTTCGAGGTGGACACTCTGGCTGGAATAATATCAATCCAGGTCCGAGAAATGGATAACAACTTCTGGGCCAGGGTGGACATGGGGGTTCCCAGCTTCGAGCGGCCGTGCATTCCGGCCATAGGCCAAGGCCAGTTCCTTATGGAGCCTTTAGAAGGTTTGGACGTCTCCGCCGTCAACACTGGTGTTCCCCATTCGGTCATCTTCGTCGAGGATCTCGATCTCCCCATCGAAGAGATTGCCCCGCAGATAAGGTACAGCTCGATCTTTCCAGAGGGAACCAACGTGAACTTCGTAAAGGCTGGAGACCCCTTCGAGATCAGAACCTTCGAGCGCGGAGTGGAGGGGGAGACCTTCTCCTGCGGTACTGGTGCGGTGGCCAGCGCAGCGGTAGCTAGAAAGCTGGATCTAGTAGGAGACGAAGTGCTGGTGGGAACGAAAGGTGGTCCTCTGATAGTGTCCTTTGAAGGCAAAAGAGCATTCCTTGAAGGACCAGCAGTTACAGTCTACCAAGGAGAGCTGAGCGACGAGTATAGATGGAACCTGTCCCAAGAGCTGTGATAACAGGAGTCTGATCTAATGATAAAGGAGGCCATAATCGTCGGGTTGTGCCTGATTGTCATCTTTCCAGCCATGGCAGCGCATTATACCATGGAGATAGGAAGCAAGAGCAATCCTCATGCCCATCTCTTCTCATACGACCAGAAATTCGAGGAGAGCACCGACCTCAAAAACTATATGATGAAAGTGAGCGCCTCCAAGCAGTTTACGGATGCCACCCGCCTCTCGACTAGAATGTCCCTACAGGCCAATAAAAATTTAACAGAAATCGATATCAACGCCGATTTCATAGGGATAGGCCGAATAGGCTACGTTGTCCTGGACCCAGAGACAGGTAATCCGAAAGATGAGATGGCCGACATCAATCACATGTACGTTGGCAACTTCAGCCTAGACGAGCACTTTTTGGTAATAAAAGATCACCTGAGCGAGGCGGGCTTCCTGCCCTGCGTCTGACCACTGAGCTGGCGTCCAACAACGACATCTACCATCTCCAGGAATTCTTCGCGAGCCTTTAGCGGGATGGTTGCTCCGGCTGCCACGTTGTGACCTCCTCCAACGCCGCCCAGGGCGTGCGAGACTTCTGACATGGCTTCCGATAGGTCAAGACCCGATCTGACCAAGTCCCTGGTTCCCCTTGCGGATACCTTTATATCTCCTTCAGGAGTCCGGGCAAAGGCCAGAATGGGCATGGATCTGTCCGCCATCTGGAAGCACATGCCAGCCACAATTCCCACGATTGTGTCCAATATGGAGGCTCCTGCATCGAAGTACTGGATGTTCTTCAAGGGCGTGATCCCCTTCTCGCTCACAAGCTTTAGGCCGTTAACCAGGTTTTGCCTGTGCTGTTTGAGAAGGTCGCGCGCCTCACCGAAAGCCTTCTCACGGTCTCCCATGCATACCTTTAGGCCAACTTCTGAATGTCCGTAGCGAGCGGTGGCATTCAGCAGAGTGGAGTACTCGCTGGCGTCTCTAAGTTCAGTACCCTCCACCTCCCGCAGAAGAGTGTAGACCTCTCCCACCAGACGTTCCAATTTTGTTTGGGAGATCCCGCTACGCAGTCCCCGCCTTACCAGGGAGGAGACCATTCGTGCCTTCTCATCCTGGTTCAGGTCTATCCAGCGTCTCCACTTCTCGCCTCCCAGGCGGATCCCAACCTCCTTTAAAAAGGCGATGCAAGCGTCCTCATCACCGGACAGTCCCGGAACATACGGATCCTGGGAGTACTCCAGCATCTTATAGACAGGTCGGGTCTGCTTGCCAAATAGCTTCAGGTCTTTGCCGAAGTGAAGGACCCCAGCCTTAGAGCCAATCTCAAGAATCACGCGGTTAATCCCCACCAGCTGGCCTGCGTTCAGGTCTTGGAGATCCCCCACTGCGCCAACAACTGCTAGGTCGGAGAGATCGTCGTTTCTCGAGGATAAAGCACGGGAGAGAAGAAAAGACGCACCGCTGCCGCTAAGCTCTGTGGCTCCATCTGCTCCAACGAGATGAGGATTGATGTGGGCCACAGGTCCTGTCTCGCCCTCTGGTCCAGGCCTGTGATGATCGACAATAATGGCACGAATGCCTAATTCACAGATCTCCTTCACCATGCCGCTGCCTAGATCGGTGAACACAACTAGACCTGCGCCAAGGTTTGCGATCTGCTCTAGGGCAGACCTATCGAGCTGTCTGAAAAATTGAGGCTTGTATTCTATCCCGCATCTCTCAAAGGCTGTGCAGATTATACCTGATGATGTCAAGCCATCTGCATCAACATGAGATGCCACCACAATTTGATCATTCTTGGAGATCTCAACCGTCGCCTTGGCACAAATGCCAACCAGCTCGGAATACTTCTTCCCGATCTCCTCAGTCTCCATAACGGTAATTCTGCAGTGGAAAATTATAAGGTTTTGGCTTAGGGAGAGAATATATTCAATCTCTTAAGACCAGTGCTATTGCCTGATGCTCGTCCGTCATCTTCGTAAAGACCCGCTTTGATTATCCGATCACGCTTCTTTGCAGTGACGTTACCGCTGTTTGACAAAGCGGTTCGATAATCGAATCCTTTCCGGGCCAATGTCCAGGGACTCGTCAACGTTAAGGTTTCTTATACCTTATATTATACCTTATATATGAGTGGCAGCCAAGGTGCGGTCCCTTCCTTAGAAGCATCCTTAAAACTTGAATTCTCCGCCGCCATAATTATTGCTTTTCCCTCTTTCGAACCAGAAGTTTGAAGAGTGCTGGAATGTGAACTATCGTAGTTTTGTGAACTGTTGAGGGATCCAATCTCGATGTTCTCGGCCCAGCTTTTTCCTATCAGCTTGAAGCTGCCGGGTTTTCCTGGCCAAGGGGGAAAACTAGGAGGGACTGACATAGTTGTTGCTTTGTCGGTAGTTTTGGTCAGCACAAACCTGTCTTCTATCCTTAAGTCAGAGGTGTTGTTGGTGGAAAAGGAGGTGCTACTAACCACATTGCCTGTGCCGCGAATAGCCCCAGAGGCCACTGATGTCTCTTGGTCCCCCACCTTGTAATCGGTTATAACAGTTCCATTGCCTGCAACATTATGACTGTAGTCGATATCGACCTTCGCGAAGGCCGTGGATGCGAACAGGCAGACGAGAATTAGGGCATTGCAGATGGCCGTAAGTCTGTTCAGGCAAACCATACCATAAAGCTACTGTGCATTCTATAATAAACCTTGTGCAGACGATGATATGTTGCCGCCATTGTTGTTAGTGGTGTTGTAGTTAGAGATGCCTTGATGTAAATCCAGAAAGCCTTTATTCTCATGGCGATATGGAGGAAATCCTTTGAGCATTAATGCTAGGATGATGTGATTAGACATGTCAGACAGGTAGACATCGCTCCTACTATCGCTCACGTTTTGGCATAACCATTCACAATGTGGATGACAGACCGATTAGAAAGGTGGAGGACTGGAAATGCCGAAATGCCATTCTAATAATCGTTGACAGCCTAGGTTACGATCTCTACAGGTGGCTGGAGCCTGATCTCAAGCACATCCCGGCATTAGTCAGATGCGGCCTTCTGATAAAAAGCAGAAGCCGTATCCACTCACACATCTCCATCCATTGCCCCCATCCTCAGCGGCATATTGCCTGAGCATCACAGAATCTTCGATAAAGAGAGCGTCGGAAAATCGAACATGACAAGCATACCGGAAGCTGCCAGCTCACAGGGGCTCAGATCGGCGGTGATTATGGAGAAGTGTGGGGCAGAAGTCTATAGAGACAAAATAGAGATAACTTCAGGGATTCCAGATTGCCTGAGCCCGGAAGATTTCGATCGTGAGTCCTGCCACAAGTCCCTCGAGGCCCTCGCCAGCAGGCAGAGGTTGATGGTATCTTATTTCATAGGAATAGATAAGACGGTTTACTTGGGCCTCGGACCGGAGGAGATAAGAAATGTCGCGATTTCGATAGATCGTTGTGCGGGTGAGATAGCATCTGCAGCCTCAAATGAGATTCTTCTGGTCATCTGCGGCGACCATCCGGTGCATGCCGGCAGACTGAAGAGGTTGGAAGGGCCTTACTTAGTTGCTCTGATCCTGGCGAAAATAAACCGTGGTGCTCCGCAGAATCTAGATTTGATATAAATTAGAGCTTGCCTAGCCTGGTTTCGATAGATTTAAATGCCGCCTAGAACATAAGAGACATCAATGGATGAAGATTTATCCGAGGTTTTTCAGCTTATTTTGGAAGATGAGCGCAGGCGCAAGTATCTAAAAGAGATCGGCGACTGGCTCATTGAAGAGTACTTCGAGCCAAATCAGGCTTCATAAACTAGTTCACTTTTTTGGTATAATGAGGAAACGACCGCTCTTTGGCGGTCCCAATCATAAGATTCCGTAAAGAAGTCCAACTTGAACTCCACGCACAACCCGTTAATCTGGAGTTAGTCCATCTAAGAATAGGGCTCACAATCTACAATATCTGCAAAATTCTGGGGTTGTGAATAGCTTTCACAATGTCGCGAACATAACAAAAAGCCTCTGCAGATATCTTATTATTATGATAGTATCAATTCATATCTCCTCTCAACAGCGATATACATCACAGATTTCCGGTCGAATGCATTATGTGTGAATACTATTTAGACTACTATACTGGTCTTATTTAAAGAATAAACCTTTATTATTTGTTTTTATCCATTAGCTACAACTTTCGACTGTTAGAAAAGTTTATATACTTCGATTACAAGGTAATAGTTGTTAAAAAAGGATTGACACCTTGTCTGAGCACATCAGACAGGAGTTGTCTGAGGAGCTATTCGTCTTGAGGGGATGGATGGGTCTTCGCAAGTCCGCAAACGGCGTACTGTGGAAAAGTCGTGATCGGGTTCGAAGGCATTCAACAGATATAACGATGCACAAGATCTGTAACGATCTTGACTTTATCCATATTTGCACAAGCTCGAGTCACCTGAAGGGATGGCACGAAGGGAGAAGCAATGAAGGGGATGTCAGGATTCTTCAATTTCCTGGCTAGAATACGAGTTTGTATGTCAGTACGCTTCGATAAGGGATGGCACAAAGGAGCAAGAAGGGGTAAGCAGTTGGATCGGACTCAAGATTTCGGTTCGAGCTCAATCGGAGCCGGAAAGGGACGGCCGAGTTTGAGGATAGCTAGTCTGGATCCATTAATAAGCCTAACTTGTCGGAAAGGGACGGCAAGAGGGCTAGAAGTTGGAACGGGAATGCATAACGTCACGTCATCCAGACCGTCGGAAAGGGACGACGAGTGAAGATAGAACCGTATCGGTTTTCGATCGGTGAACAATTGTGCTGGTGGCGGTTTGTGCATGAGTTGAAGGGATGACACAAGTTGAGGAATTAGGTCGGGTCAGGCACGAATAAGGGGGGTCTTTTCGATCCTGATTCGATCTTATAGATCTGTAGGGATAATTGGAAAGGGATTAGACATGAGGGGAAGCATTAAGCTGTTCACACTGTCAATTGATCTGCGCCAAGGACACAGGTTTGAAGTAGCCGGATACGAGAAGATAGATCGTTCAATCACAGATGGGATTTCAGCGATTCTCGATCAAGCTCCTGGACTTAACGCTTAGACATCAAGAAGGTGTGACATGAGGATCCGGATTGAGATCGAAGACAAAGGCATGAAGTCAGTCTATGAGTTCGAATCTCAAGAGCTTGGGGGAGAGGATCTAAGAGACAAGATTGTGAGTTATTTGGGTGCCTCTGGTGTATTCTCTGAAAAAGAAAGCCAGACTCAATCCGCTCATGCCTATGAAGCCAGCGGAACCTTGATGGATAGATTGGAGAACTTCATCAGGTTCGAATTTCCTGATACCTGGTTCACAACCCAGCTGCTTAGAGATAAATATGAGACTGTTTCTGATGACATCAAGGTCTCCACCGTCTCTACTTACCTCTCCAGAATGAACCGTGATGGTCTGCTGGAACGCAAAGGCAACAGAAATAACAGGCAGTACAGATTGGTCACTGAGGTTAACAATGGCTTGGGAAATCATGAAATTTTGCAGGCCAAAAACCGAAGTGCTGAGGGAAGATGGTAGCTAGGCATTGCCGGTGTGCTGGAGAAGGGTTTCCCACCTCCCTTTAGGCATTCTTCCAGCCATGCACCTCAGCTTTTCTGTAACCAAAAGATAGTCGTTTATTATTTATCGATTCCAGCTCATCTGATATTTCTAGTCGACCGAAGACCCTCTTTTAACCCGATCCAGGAGCAAATCCCTGCTGTATTTGGCCTCAGAGACGTTTGGATTGATCTCCAGAACACGGTTAAAGCAATCGACTGCTTCCTGACTGCGGTTCAATTCTGCCAGGGCCAGTCCCTGATTGTACCAAGCGGCTGTGTAACCAGGATCTAACCTTGTGGCGTTCTGATAGCTTTTTATTGCTTCATCGATCCGGCCTGTTCTGTTTAGAGCTAGCCCTCGACCGTACCAAACGGTGGAGTCTTCCGGTTTCAAGCTGAGCGCTTTTTTGTACGAATCCGCAGACTCCTGGTATTTGCCGAGCTCGTAGAAGGTCAATCCCAGGTTCGACCAAACCGCTTCATTTGAGGGGTCCAAACCTGCTGCTCTTTGAAAGCATCCTAGAGCATCAGTCAGTGTTCCCATAGCCGCCATAAGGCTTCCTTTGTTGGACCAGGCGGTCGCGCTGCCAGGATACAAAGAAACAATCCGGTCAAAGCATTTCACTGCATCATTAGAGCGGTTAAGTGCAGCCAGCGCAATCCCTTTCCCCATGAGGGCATCTAGATTTTTTCCATCCAGGAAGACCGCTTTCTGATAATAGGTCAAAGCGTCGTTGTAGTCTCCCATAGCTGAAAGGGCGTTGCCTTTTCCCGTTAATGCCCTCACGCAGGTGTCGTCTCGTTCAATGGCCATGGAGTAGAGTTGCAGGCCCGCAGTCAGATTGCCGCGATCACAGAGGATGTCTCCAATTCCTGCGAGAGATTTGGCACTCTGGGGGTTTAAAACCAATGCTTTTTGGTAGGAGGCAAGAGCCCCCTCCAGATCCCTTTTGTAGTAAAGGGCATCGCTCCTTCCCTCAATAGCCCTGATGTTTCCCGGATCGATGGAGAGCGTCTTAGTGTAGAATCCCAGGGCCAGGTCGAACTTCTCTTCCAAGAGCAAAGCATCTCCCTTTCCTAAGAGGGCTTCGATGTCTATTGGGTCAAGGTCCAAGGCCATTTGGTAAGATTCTAGGGCCGTTTCTAGCATTCCCTGCAGACGTAGGATGTCTCCTTGTCCCACCAGCGCTTTTATGTTCTTCGGTTCCATTTGGTGGACGCTCTGGTAGGATTTAAGGGCGCCTTCGAGGTCCTTCTGTTGGTATTCCACCTCTGCCAGGCCCTCCATAGCCCTGGTATTCTCTGGATCAAGGCCGAGGGCTGACTCGTAGCTGACGCGAGATAAGTTCAATCTTTTCTGAAGGCGGAGCACATCTCCTTTCCCCGCCATAGCAAACGAATTGCTCGGATCGAGCTTGAGAACGTCCTGGTAGGATTCCAGGGCTGGTTCAAGACTGCTATTCTGACATAGAAGATCCCCTTTTCCTAGCAAGGCCAAGATGTTTTCAGGATTTATGTTCAAGGCTCTTTGGTAGAACTCAAGGGCCAAATCAAGTTTCTTCTGAGCGGATAATGCGGCTCCGCTGCCTATAAGGGCTGTGACATTTTTGGAATCGATGAAAAGGGCTTTCTGGTATGATTCCTGGCACAGGTCGTACTCCTTTAAAGCAAGATGGGCATCTCCTTTCTCCACCATAGCGCTCAGGTTCTTGGGATCGATGCCCAAAATCTGGTCGTAGCATTTTACAGCATCATCGTACCTTCCTAGAATCATCAAGACGCCGCCTTTTCCAAGGAGCGCAGGGATGTTACCAGGTAATAGCTTTTCAGCTCTATCGTAGCAATCCAGAGCATCGGAATACTCCTTAAGGCCGGAGTGTACATAGGCAGCATTATACCAGAGCAGGGCGTTATCCGGGTCCAGGCGCAGCGCTGCATCTAGACTAAACCTAGCCATTTTAAACCTACCCAGTTTCGATGTGGCCAAGCCCTTGCCTTCCCAGGCCCTTGGGTTTTCCGAATCAATGCCCACAGCCCGGTCATAGCAGTTGGTTGCTTCCTCGTATCTTCCTAGATTGTAGAGTGCATCTCCTTTGCCTATCCAAGCCGCTGCCTGATGATCGTCGAGCTCAAGAGTTCGATTGAAGGAGGCCAGGGCTTCATCGAATGATCCATTTCGGCTGAGTTCCAGGCTTCTGTTAAGCCAGTAGTTATAATCGTTTATAGGTTTTCGAGATGCAATGTTAGCCTCAGGTGCTTTAACCCCAGGTTTAGTGAGGCTGGTCGGAATGGGTTCTGTTGAAGGGAGCGTGACGTTGGTTTTTTGCTTCTGCTGCTCTGTACTCGATTTTATGAAAGAAGACACGTTTTCCAATCCGGCTAAAGCGAACGAATTATGTGGGCTTATCAGCAGTGATTGGTTGTAAAGCTCTGCAGCCTCTTTGAAGCTGCCTTGACCTAGCAGTTGGTCTCCAATTCCAGCCAGCGCTCTAGCCTTGCCCGTGAGCGAATCAGAGTTGTTTGAGTCGAGTTCAGAAGCCTTATCGTAGAGTTGAATAGCTTCATCAAACCTATGCTGTCCGGAGAGTTCATCGGCCTGACCGACCAATGCTTCTGCTTTTCCCAATGTTGCATACCGGTTTCGTGGGTCTGTCTTGGTTACGTTGTCATAGCATTCGATTGATTCTTCGAACCTGCCCAGACCTCTTAGGGCATCGCCTTTGCCAAGAATCACGCTGAAGTTCCCCGGTGTCATCTGATCCAACTTGTTGTACGCATTCAATGCATCCTGGAATTCCCCTAGATTATTTAGTATCTGAGCCCTGTAGTACAAGAGTTCTCTGTTGTTCGGGTCCAGGCGCAAAGCAGCGTCGAAGCTGAGCCTGGCCATCTTGTATCGCTCCAGCTTCACGGCGGCCAAACCCTTGCCTTCCCATGCCATGGGGTTCTCTGAATCGATACCCACAGCCTGGTCGTAGCAGTTGGCTGCGGTTTCGTATCTCCCCAGTTTGTACAGCACATCTCCCTTGTCCGTCCAAGCCTCAGATTGCCGGCTATCGAGACCAAGGGATCGATTGAAAGACGACAATGCTTCCTGATAAGAGCCGTTAGAGCTGAGTGCCTGGCCTTTTTCAAGCCAATACTTGGCTGAATTCTCCTGGGCTTGGCTTGTAGTGAGAAGAGCCGTGACCAGAGTGCAGACAAAGACCAACTTGACGAAGTCCATTTTCTCCTTCCAGCAACTTATTTGACAAGCATCGCGTGAGGGCCTGGGAAAGGAATTTCCCGTTATCGTCCTTGCAGTGTTTCAGATGGACATTGGAATGCTTAGAATCTATATTTAGCTTTAGCTCGGGTTGCGAAGAAAATGAAGCGTGAAGTCTGGGCAAGGGGAGGATTGGAAAGAAGAACCATTCGGAAGGATCGTCTTTTCAGAAAAAGGGATTCGGGATTAATTGATCGATGATCTCATAGCAGCTTCGCTCTAGTGATATCGAAAATTTTGAAATTAGAAATGCATCATGAGTTTTGGGATAAAGCAGGAATACAATCTTTATATTTTTTGAATATTAGTAACAAGTTGTCTTTTGTTTCGCATATAAAAATCGATTTATCGGCAAGAAAGCCGCGATTATGGAATACGATCGANNGGATTTCGATGTTAAGACGAGCTTTATTGCTGCTGGTGGTTATCGTAATAATTTCCAGCATATCGAGTGGATCAACAGACCTAAGGTCCGCTAGAGAACTGAAGGCGATCCAGACTATGATTTCGGTAAATGGGCATTCCTGGACTGCGAATCATACTTCAGTCTCAGATCTGTCACCGGCTGAAAAGCAACACCGCCTAGGCCTGATATGGCAACCGCCCACCGGCTTCAGACTTCCTTATGTCGACATGACTGCGACTGTAGCCTCGGCATGGGACTGGCGAAACACCAAGGGAGCCAACTGGGTAACGCCTATCAAAGACCAGGGCGACTGTGGATCGTGTGTAGGTTTTGCTACGGTCGCCACGATTGAATCTGCTGTCGAGATATCCAGAGGCAACCCTAAGCCGACCCCTGATCTGTCTGAAGCAGATCTGTTCTTCGGTGGCGGGGCGAGCTGTAATGGTTGGCAATTTGAGAGTGCTTTGAGTCGAGCCCAATCTGCCGGCATAGCAGACGAAGCCTGTTGGCCTTACAATGGCGACGGACCCTGCCCGGATCGAGCCAACCGCGTTACAAAGATAACCTCGTGGAAGACGATAACCAACCCCAAGGATTGGATCGCTACCAATGGCCCGATAATGACCGGCATGGAAGTGAACTCCGATTTCTTCGATTACACCGGTGGAGTTTACACATACGACTACGGCGATTTTATGGGGAATCACGCCATCTGCGTGATCGGGTATGATGACACCCAAAATTGCTGGATCTGTAAGAACTCTTGGGGAACCAGTTGGGGTGAGGATGGATATTTCAAGATAGCATACGGCGAGTGCGGCATGGGAACCGAGTTCCCGTTCTACGTGGTCCAGATGTCATCGACTCCACCGACTCCACCGACTCCTCCTGTCCCGTCAGGTTACGGTGTTATAGTCCTGAAAAAGTCCGGGCCAGTCAACTTGAAGGTGCAGTCTCTGAAGAACGCCCATATTCGAGAGCTGGACATTACAAACCCCGCAAGCAAACAGATCAGCAAGGTGACCAGTTCGGTTGTCGGCCGGAATTTCAACCTGGGTACATTCAATACAGGAGACTCTTTGGTCTTCAAGATAATCACCGATAGTGGGACCTTCTCTTCCGCAAGGAGCTCGAATGCTGGAAATGCCAACCACATGTACTTGCTCCCGCTCGGTGCGAACAGGTGGCAAATGAGGTGGGCAGTCAGCGGGAACAAATTCCTCGATATGGTCTGTTCTGTCACCGGCAGCTAAATTAAATTTTTTATTTTTTACCTTTTTAATTCTTAATTTTTTTGCTTAATTTTCTAAGCTGGTACAGTCGGCTATTACTAGGTGCATTTCCAAGGCTTCAATAATTGAGAAAAGGTCAATGGTATAAATATCATTGACTGGGAGGAAGAAGGGGCAAAAGTCAATGGGCGTTGAGGGCAATGTTGAATTGTCGGGAAGGGATTGTGTGACTTTTGCCCGCTTCCATTTTCTAGTTTGATTCACTTAAAGACGTGGTACAGCCTTATTAGAATTGCAAAGCGTGCCGTTCACTGGACTTTTTTCAAGTCTCCTTTCATCTGCATGTACTGCTCTCTAGTCAGCTCTCCCTTTGCATACCTCTCAGCCAGAATATTCTCTGCACTACTGCTGGGGGGCGCTAAGATCCTCTCGCTTTTGATCAGCTTGTAGACAAAATATGCTACCACTATCAAGAATATCAGCCAAATTAGACCCATCCCGAATCCCATGAAAGGATACGAGCCCATCATATGATAATACGGCATTTTGCTCACCTCTTAATCTAAGATTTCAAAACAACTAATAGGTGGTTAAATGATATAAGGACGTGGTACGGGCCTTGAAGAATCGCTTGTTGCTTTTTCGACACAGAACAAAAATTCTTTCATAGCGGCCGATCCGAGCAGAAGCGATGGAATAGGCAGATTGCGAGCACCGGTTTGATGAGCCCACCATTTCCGGCTTGTGACATTAATGATCAGGAAGCAGGTCAAATGAAGTTTTCCAGCATAGTTAGGCATCTCAAGGCCATAGAGCCTGAACCCACCCCCGACAACTGGACTCTGGCCTAGAAATGGTTCACTAATTGCAGCTGGACATGATTACATTTGACTTAGCCATTTTTCGAAAAGCTTTTGTCTTCTTGCATTTTCGAAAACTATAGTTCTGTTTATATTAGGGTAGTTCTCCTGGGACTCCTCACTCTCATAAGCTTCAATCTCGGTAATCAACATAGTCCAACACCAAACCATACTTGGAGATACTTTTATTAAAGCTCTATTTTGAGCTGAAGCTCATATGAACGATTCAGCCGGAAGAGTTGCTCGAGGCAGCATGCGATCCAAGCATAGTCCAGATCAAGCGGCGAGACGGCACTAAGGCGTTCGTGGATGATCCAAGGCTGAAAGAATGCCACAGCGAAGAAGCAGTGTTTAACGGCAAGATGGCCGCCGAGAGTTTGAAGGTCATGCGACGGCAAGCATACCAGGACAGGAAGATGCAAGGCAAATGCAGTTGATTGATCTCAGGGACATCGTATTCGTAGAAAAAAGACGGTATCCTAATCCTCCACGCAGTTGACAATCGCAATATATACTTTAACAAGATTGGCATCCTTAACAATCACGAAAGAGTCATCGAGCGTTATCCTGAGACTATCCTCGGTTTCACGACTTATTTTAAATCCCTCTGCGTGAAGCGATCCCTTGAATCCAGCGAGCTTGTTTACTTGCATTAATATATCAAGTGGCCCCAACAATCTTTTGTCTTTCAGTGTTATAGCTTGCCCAGTGCTGGGATTCTCGATTTCAATGCATCCATTTGGCAAATCTTCAATAATCAAGTCCTCGCCAATATTGTTCAATCTTCCGCCCCGTATAATTCAATTATCTCTGTGGGATGAGATAATAACTTTTCTCAATGCCCGGTCGTGTACGGTTCCAACTGAAAAATATTAATACTATCCGGTAGACCCCAATTTGGGATTAGCGGTGGCATCGGAGAGAGATCTATCAGAATTTTGGTGCTGGCACATGAATTGCCTCTATTATGGCAAGAAAGGTTCCAGGAAAATTGTTATTAAGGGATTTTATGGAAAAAATGACACAAGCTCTCCTCAAGTGCAGGACCTGCGGACTCATAGCTCTCGGCCCAAAAAATTTAAAACTTCATTGGCCACTAATATATTCAAATGACTTTCGTCTTATCTGTGGAAGGCATTGCATCAGCCGAAAAGACCGCCCAGCACGTTTATCGGCATTCAGATCTGTTCAGGGCGTTGGTCTCTGCCGCCTTTAAGGTAAGAGCAGGGGTGCTGGAGATTGGCAGTGTCGTAAAATCAGGGGGCTATGAGTTCGTTGTGGACGAAGACGAGCTGGGCGAATGGATGGTGGTCCACATAATACTTCCGAGAATAGAGATCGAAGCCCTGGGAGAAGCCGTCGCAAAGGACCTGGGGGTCGACATAAAAAGCATGAGCAGTATAGAGATACTGGAATGGAATGGTGTTTTCATCGATGACTTGAAGGTGCTGCTTCTGAAGTGGCACCAGATCAAATGCCTCAAAGGGCCGGGAGAGAACCTGACTTTTGAGAAGACAGCTTACAGGAAAGAATCCAGATCTTGGCGATAGTTTCTTATAATGGACCTATAGGCGGAAACCGGGATTCCGGCTTTATCCAATACCCACTTGTGCGATGCTGTAACAAGAGAGAAGCATAGCCAATATCTTACCTTCTAAAATAGGATTCCACAAGTTTTTTATAATTATACTACTATAGTAAAATTTATCATTAAGAAAGCCATACGGCTTCATTATGACAAGTCAAGAAG
>PMNG01000066.1 GCA_003162615.1 Methanothrix sp.
GCCCCATTGCCTGAGCTATTTGTCTCAGGGACATGGCCTCTTCTTTGCTATCAGGAAGAACTGTCAGAATGGCCTCATGGTTCATAATCCATCCTTATCCAGATAATGCTACACCCTATAATGCAACAGANNCAATTTATCCCTCTGATCATGAAGGCATGATCTGGGCCAATGTACGGACCTACAAATCCTATTTCTCTGAGTCGTTTGATCAGATCTCGGCGAGATATGGGCATGAGTCTATTCGACAACAGGAACAGTCTCCTGGGGGAAGTTTATAGTATGGCCACCTATCGAAGGGATTGGATGTCCTAGCCGGATGCCCAAAAGCACCCATTCTTCTATAACTCCTATAAGTTCCCTTCTTGCCTCTTCGATAGTTTTGCCTGTGGCCCATGCGCCGGGAAGATCTGGAACAGAGACAAAAATAGGCTCCTCTTCGCCTTCAAGTGTCTTATAAACCGCTCTCTCTAAGGCGGCCGCTATATACTCAGCGAACATATCAAAATCCTATTAACGCCTGTTGAGATTTAACATTATCCTGCCTCAGCTTTATGTGGCCTGAAATAATGGCTTAAGGACACACAAGGTTTTAAAGGGAATTAGATGTACGCACATTTTCCGATATTTACCCACAGTTGATTATACAACTCATAAAAACGGCCTAAATGCTCTTCTGGCTAACCTACCGTTCCGGTACACTATAATATTGATTTATCGACAATTGCCCGTTACCGCTTTTTCGATAGCATTAGCATAGAGAAGACGCTGTATAATCGAGAGCGTATCATCAGGGGTCTGAGATCAGAAAGGTGTTTATAAAATGTGCTGCAGCTTTTAAGATTTACAAAAAATGGCAATAGTGTTCTACAGTTACACATAGTAGTTCTACACGGGATTAGCCATAAGTTAGTTTTGTAAAAGAAGGCCAGAGCAGAAGGCTGCGGAGTGGTAAAGGCACTCCAGACCAAGTCTCGCATCAACACGGAAGTACTGGTAATGGGGAACTCTCGTCCGATCCAGGTTACTGCTATCCCATTCCAGAACAAAGAGGGAGAATGGCTAGTGGCCGAGGTCAGCATGGGCATCTCGGCGAGCATCAACGCATAGACTGGGTCTTCCTTATTTCATGGTCCAGGCAACGGTATCTACGCAATCTGTAGCTCTGTTATCGGTGTACTATTTAACGTTAATCATCGAAAAATCTGGATAGCTGTAAGTACTATTATCATATAAGTCAATGTGAATCTGACGTACTTATCTTGATTCAGATGGTATAGTATGCGATACGATTTACCAGACAATTACGAGGAATTTATGCCTCAGATCGTCAAATCCTGTAAAGAAATAATTATATTATCGATGATACTTGAGCGCCCCATGAGTGGATATGATCTGATCAAGAAGATTTTCTTCAAAACAAACGTCCTATTGAGTCAAGGAGCTGTTTATCCGATCTTGTACTTGTTTGTAGAGACGGACATACTACAAGCTACATACGAAAATGGCGATATGAGAACAAAGATGTATCATGTCACTCCGCATAGTAGGGAAATAGCTCAAGATAAAATAGATCATTTCGTTCAGGCTTTTAATCATTTTATTACGCTAATAGACGCGGACGCCATATACCCGCTCAGCCACCATATAAACAACGATCCTGCACTAGACCTCAGATTGGATTTTGATGGAAACAGATCGAGTATTGTGAAAACATAAGTCGAGCACTATGAAGTAGAATCCTTCGTATCATCTTTATAATAAGTTACAAAGGAGATTTCAAAAATGAAAAATGAAACTGCGAAGAAGGAAAAGCCTAATTTTGGGAAAAAGACGGCTCAGGTCGAGGCAGATACATGGAAAGCGTGCGATGCTGATGAAACATGCATAGAGTCGAAAGTTGGAATGACGATAGCAGTAGAAATACAGGATCCGGACGAGCATTTTACTATTCCCGACCTCAAGATGTACCATCAAGAGTGTGAAGGTGGTTTCATAGAGATTCACGAGAAAGATGGATATCATTTTAGATGCAAGAGATGTGATATATCCAGGGATATTGCTGGAAGTGACGCGAATAAAGAAGGCATGATTAATGCCGCACTAAACGGCGTAAAATATAAGACACTATCTACTCACCTTGATATGGTAATATTTATTTCAAATAAATGATTAAATCCTACGATATAGTCTGAGTATTCACAAATACCTGGCCTGCAAGTTATCAATAGTTGATCGTACAACCGTCTAGTCTGGTATATTAGGCCAACATATTTTTATAAACCCCTTTCTGACCCCGTTACCCAATACCTTTGCGCTCCAGAATCTACAGTGCATAATCGCTTCGGATGATGCCGGTTATTCGATAGCTGGCAATCGTCGAAAATTCATTCCATAAAGTATGAAATAGCCAGTTACCTGGTGAGCACTTACGCACTGGGACCCTAAGAGGACGTATGGCCTGGAAGATGCAAGTTATATGCCCCCTCTATTTTTTTGCCGCCTTGCTGCAGCCTCTTCTGCCTCAAATTCGGCTCGATTTAAAGAATGTCGCATGACGAAGCGTTCTTGAGCCCGTCCTAAGGGAAAACTAAGGGGAGCACCCACAGCGCACCTATCAGCTCAGAACTAGGCCCAAAAGCGACCCCACCAGGAATTGAAAGCATGGAGCGGTACTTGACCATTAGCAATACCAAGCGGCCAAGCTACAACCAACAAAAGATCAGCATGATGCTGTTCGTGCTAGGCTGAATTGCTGTCATGGGCGTTGCCTGATTAATTTTAACTGAAATAGAACGGCAAATTCGATACTATCGAGTTTCCAGCTATTCAGCACCAAGAAGCAAAATAAGGAAACGGATCGAGGATTATACGCACTTCTTTAGGACTTATATCCGTGGATAAGCAGATTTTGCGCTCTACCCCATGGCCCCTGCGCGAAGGAGATCCCTCCTAACGAATAAACTCGAACCTTACATGTTGCGACGAGGCACTCGCCAGCCATATCTCTTCCGAATCTCGCTTCACTTTCGCCCTGCCTTCCAGGACTTTTTAACCTATATTCAGCATACATCTATTCCAGCATATCACAACCTCAAACCTCCTAATAATGGATCATTATCCGGTCATTTTTAGGATTCTCTTTGTATGTTATACATACTTTCATTAATCCTAAAAATGATTTACCGTTATCATTTTCATTAGCAAAGTATTTATGCTTACACGTACTATGCTCGTACTATGGGAGGAGTTCTTGAGCACCTGAGATGGCCTCTAAATAAGAGGCTGCCGTATGGCCCTTGTGTACCTCTGCGCATGCGCAGAATCGATCTGCCGATCATGCAGCTCGAGACAGCGAAGGAGATCCTCGGCGAGGTCTTCGACACCTCATCATCAGAGGTTGATGAGATGATCAGACAGCGGCTCGCAGAGCGAGAAGAGGGTCTGTGATCTCTCCATCCCCTTTTCTGTTCCCAAGTGTATAATCCCGAGCCTATTGGATCAGCCCTTTAACCAGCGTTTTGAATACTCGGTAATGAACCTTAGACAAGCCTGAAATATTTTGCAAACCTACAGATTATCATGATCCTCGGCATATGCGGCAGTCCTCGAAAGATGGCCACAGATCACGTCCTGGGCGAGGCCTTGAAGATGCTGGAGGAGAGGAGCGTTCAGACTGCGCTCTTCTCGGTCCGCGGCAAGAACATCAGCCCATGCAGACACTGCGATTACTGCCTCAAGAACAAAGAGTGCATTGTCAAGGATGACATGTACCAGCTCTATCCTCTATTCAGAGAGGCAGAAGGGTTCGTGATTGCCACGCCTGTTTACAACGGCGGCCTTTCCGCGCAGACGAAGGCCGTCATCGATAGGACCAGGGCCACCCTGGCTGCAGATCCCAATGCCCTGCGGGGAAAGCCTGGCATGGCCATCGCTGTTGGGGGGGACCGCATGGGCGGCCAGGAGCTGGCCATTCAACAGATCCACACATTCTACATCCTGAATGGCATGATACCCATCAGCGGTGGCTTCTTCGGCGCTAATCTAGGCGCTACCTTCTGGTCCAAGGACACCCTGGAGGGAGTCAAGGAGGACGCTGAGGGGTTTAGGTCCTTGAGAAAGACTGTAAAAAAGTTTGCCGAGGCCTTCCATGTCGAAAGATAATTATCTTTTAAAGGGCTAGGACCTATCATGGCCATTGAAGGAGCGCGCCGCAAAGTAGCCTGGGGGATAACCGGGAGCGGAGACAGAATCGTAGAGACCGTAGAGGTCATGAAAGAGCTGCAGAAAAAGTACGACGATGTTGTGGACATCCGGGTCTTCGTCTCCAAGGCAGGTGAACAGGTTATAAAGTACTACAAGCTCTTCAACGACCTAGAGAAGAACTTCGACAAGGTTTGGGTGGAGATTAACTCCAACTCTCCCTTCCTCGCCGGCCAGCTTCAGGTGAAGAGGTACGAGTTCCTGATCATCGCTCCGGCCACCTCCAACACTGTCGCCAAGATATCCTTAGGCCTAGCTGACTCACTGCTGGCCAACGCTGCCATCATGAGCCAAAAGGCTTTCATTCCAACATACATAATGCCCTGCGACTACAAACCGGGAATTCTGACAACCCGGCTTCCGGATGGAAGCGCGATGCGCCTTCGGATAAGAAAGGAGGACGCCGACAACGTCCAGAAGCTGAGGATGATGGAAGATGTTTTTGTGATAGAAACGCCACAAGAAATCCATACAGTCTTCGAGAAATATTTCGCGGCCAAAAAGATTGGATAAATGACCAAGGCAAGAACTTCTAGCCTCTGGATTCTTTCTATGGAATCATTTCATTCTTTTGACCTTTTTTGCGACTACCAGTGCCAGCACAACTGTGAGAAAAACCAAGGCTTCAAAGGCTGGGCTTTTCCTAGAGGCCTTGGATGACACAGACGAATTAGATGACTCATTTGCAAAAATGTTTGCAGGGCTGTTTATAGAATTGTTGGCAGGCACCAGATGCTCAGATCTGTTGGCAGACGAACTTTTGTTCAGCCCTATCTCCACCAAGTCCAGTTCACCCCCAGCATAGATCTTGTTCACTGTTAGATTTGTATGGTCGTAGTCAAAGTGGCCACCTACTTCCAGAAGCGAGGATTTCAGTGTCTCGTTTTTGTTGTAGAGCTTCAACCAAACCACACCTGCCGAGGGATCGACGTCCTCAGCCACCAGTGTTCTGTTATCCGAAATGTTGTAGGGCTGCTGCGTGTGCAGAAGGAGCACTTCGCCAAAGGATGGTGTGACCGTTGCACCAGCAGCTGCTAGAATCACAACCAAGAATATCGCGCATTTCCATTTCATATCTGAGCCCTTTGTCATCAGCCGACGGCCTCCTCATGGGCTGTTGTAGATCACTTCTACGGACTATTTACCGAAAGGGTTTATTACTTATGAATATATCGTCAGTTAACACGATAGCGGAGAAAAGTAACATTGGTGTTTCTATGAAGGATGTAGGCATACTTGTGCTGGGGCATGGATCAACCCTGCCCTACAACAGAGAGCTAGTGGAGGAGATGGCCCAATTGATCGCCAGGAGCCATCCCGGACCTGTGAAGACCGCTTATCTCAACGCCAATCAGCCCCACATACCTGAAGGCTTGCAGAGCTTTGCCGGGACCAACGTGAAGAGGATTGTGGCTCTGCCTCTATTCCTGGCTCACGGGGTCCACACCAAGGAAGACATACCCAGAGAGCTGGGAGTGGATGGAAAGAGCAGAAAGGGCCTTGTGAACATCGGAGGCCGAGGCGTGGAGGTCTTCTGCGCCGAGCCCCTGGGAATGGACGAATGCATCGCTGCACTGGCTTACAAACGTGCCGAGGAAGCCCTAAGATAGCCGTCCTTGACACCATCCACGGGGCAGGGATAATTGCTCAAACGATGGTAGATTCAGGGATGGATGCACAGGCCTTCGAGGTCTATCACTGCTCCCCCAACCTGGAACGTTTTGATCTCATAGTCTCTCCGGTGCACTTGGGGCCCGGGAATCCAGCTCTAGCAGAGGCTCGGAGGCTCGGAAAAAGGATCATCACCCATCACCAAGCAGTGGGCGAGCTGGTCCACTCGAGCTTACCGGTATTTGAGGTTACTGGAACCCACAGTAAGACCTCCACTGCGTTGCTGCTGTCAAAGATCATCTCCGGAAAGAAAAGGGTCGTCTCTCACACCACTCGCGGCATTGAGCTGTGGTCGAACGGATCGAGCCGCGTAGTCCAGGGCGGGTTAAGCATAACTCCAGGAAATGTGATCCGCGCCGTGGAAGCGGCCGAGACGTGCCAGGCTGACTCCCTGGTGTGTGAAGTGTCCCTTGGGGGCACGGGCCTTGCCGACTTCGGCGTCCTGACTAGCTTTTCCGGGGACTACAGGATAGCTCAGGGAACGGCCAGGGCCAGCACAGCCAAGCTGCAGATGGTTACCCTGGCCAAAGAAGGCTCCAGGATCGTTGCTAATGCAGATGTCAGAATATCGCCCGACATCTCCTTCGGACAAGAGGGGTTTGTCTGTGCTTCTCCCGACAAACTGCACTTCGGAAACGAGGCGGTCGGCCTAGAGCTGGACCGGGACCTCGACTATCCCGGGTACGAAACCGCTATTTCCGCAGCCGCTGCCGCTTGCCATGCTTCGGGCTTGGGCAAAGAGGAGATCGCAGCGAGCCTGGAGGGTTTCGACGGCTTTGTCGGCAGGATGAAGGTCACCAGAGAAGGCGGCCTTGAGATCTACGACAGCTCCAACTCTGGGCTCAAGGTCTCCGATGTGAAACGGGCCCTGGACCGGATCTCGAGCGGCAGGGTTGGCCTCGTCGTGGGCGAAGAGTCCGAGACTGTCTGCGAAGGGATGGACGTGCCGAAGCTGATAGACCTGCTCAGGCTGCGTCGGTCGGAGATAGATCAACTGGTCCTAGTCGGAGAGAGGATTGCCCCCTGGGCTGTTGATCTAAAGGCAAAGACCGCACCCAACCTTGCGGCTGGAGTCGAAATGGCAAGGGCCTCGGGCGGAATTGATAGATTGCTCTCATGTGTCAAATGCTTTAGGTGATGATTATGTCGAGCGAAGTCAAGAAAGGCGAGTTTCAGAATATACAGATTCTGCACCCCAGGCCCAGCTCCATCGTTGCTGCCCTCTACACGCTGCGCGACCTGGGGGCTGAGGTGGTAATACTTCACGGCCCAAGCGGATGCTGCTTCAAGCACGCAAGGCTATTAGAGGAAGACGGAGTTCGAGTGTTGACCACAGCCCTAGATGAGGTCGGGTTCGTCTTCGGCGGTCAAGAGTCTCTAGTTCGCCTACTTAAGAAGGCCAAGGAGCTCTTCGATCCAAAGCTCATTGCAATAACAGGAACCTGTAGCAGCATGATCATTGGAGAGGATCTGCACCAGGCCGTTTTGGAAGCCGACCTGGATGTCCCCGTTCTGGAAGTGGAGGTTCACGCTGGTTATCGCGACAACACCCGTGGGGTGATTATCACTCTAGAAGCTGCTCTGGATCTGGGAATAATAGACAGGGACGAGTTCGACCGACAGAAGGCCCTACTGGATAAGGCAACAGAGGTGGAAAGGCTCTATGGTGCTGCCAGCAGCGAATATCTTGCACCCGATCGCGGGGATCTCAAGTTTCAGGTGGCTTCCAGGCTACTGGAGCTGATTGCCGAGGGCAAGCGCGGATTGAATATACTTAACGCCAAGAAGGAGACAGCCTACATGTTTGCCGATATCGCCGCTGCTGTCTACGAAGTTGCGAACGGAAAGATAGACACTCTGGCTAATTTGGACCAGGAGGTCGGCCTGCCCAAGGTTCGGAGGGACGCCGGGAACATAGCCCGGGATCTGTCTGATCGGGGAGTCAAGTTCGACCTTATAGGCGGCCTGGACGAGTATCCGGTGGCGGGTGAGACGGTTGCCGGCTATATCAAAGAACACGGTAGCTACGATTTTGCGGTAATCTCGGGTGTGCCCCACGCCGTTCCAGCTCAATGCCTGCAGGGTTTGGAGATATTCTCTATTACCAATGGACCGCGGCAGGTCAAGCCCCTCCGTGATATGGGGCACGATCATGTTATAGTAGAGCTGGACCTTCACCCCAAGACCATGGGAGTGACTTCTATTGTGGAGTCCGAGTTCGGCGCTACTCTGCGCGCCCTGAACAAATCCGATGCAAAAAAGCTTGGCTCTTAAAGAGCCGGTTTACTTTTCAACCTACGATAGCCTTTGGCACCTGGGTCAATAGCACGTAGATCAGAAACCCCATAATTCCTATTAGGGCTATTCCTGCCATCGACACCTTGGCGATCATCATGAACTCTTCTCTGTCAGGCTTTCTGGCCAGCCTAAGGACCCTGATGTACTCTTTTATGTCAAAGGAAGGCCAGGATACGCCCGTATTTCCGACCATCTCATCGAGGTCAAGCTTGTCCTTGAGCTGCTGAATTCTACTCTCTGCTCCGTTGGTTCCCTCTTTCATTCCCAGGTTCGAAGGGGGTTCAGAATAAAAAAGCTTTCGATCGGGACTACACAATCGGGACTTGCGCGGTAATCGTTTCGGAAAATCTATTGCCAAAAAAGTGGCATGCCCACGGAGCCTTCAAAGATGGGTTCGTGAGGAAGATAGTCAAAATTAGGCTCATCGCTGTTTTGTGTGGGTTGATCTGTAGGTTACAGATCAGGCCCTCC
>PMNG01000082.1 GCA_003162615.1 Methanothrix sp.
TCGTGACCCTCCGCGCTCCCAATATAATAAATCTGTAGATATAGATCGGTTCATAGCGAGTATTCGATAAGAAGCTGGCTTCGGCAGCCGTTTTTGCCTTCGTATGCATCGCGATGCAGTGCAACCTTGTCGCTACCATCAACGCCTTATACATAGCATTGCTTTATTCCCCATCTTCGGCAAGAATGCCGGCACCTGAATGATTTCCGCATATAAAAAGAGAGAATCGCCGATTCGAAGATGTGTGAACAGAAATGCTAACGGAAAGAGAGCTGGACAGGTACGACAGGCAGATTCGACTGCTGGGAGAAGACGGCCAGGAAAAGCTGAAAAGAGCAAAGGTCTTCATTGCAGGTGCCGGCGGCCTTGGCTCCCCAATATCGATATACCTAACGGCTGCGGGAATCGGTAAAATCGATCTAGTCGATAAAGATACTGTAGCCCTAAGCAACCTCAACCGTCAGATCCTACATTGGGAGAAGGACATAGACAGGGAAAAAGCAATATCCGCCAAAGAGAAGCTCACAGAGATCAACCGGGATATCAAAATAGATGCAAAATCAGAGACCATAACGGAAGACAACGCCTTTGATTTGGTTGCCGATGCCGACCTGATAATCGATGCCATGGACAACTTTCCCACCAGGTATCTGCTGAATAGAACTGCTCTTGAGAAGGGCATTCCCTTCATTCACGGAGCTATCAATGGGTTCCACGGCCAGGCCACCACAGTGCTTCCTGGAGAGTCTGCCTGTCTTCGATGCATCTTTCGAGAAGCGCCTCCGCCATCGGTCTTTCCCGTTCTGGGAGTTACGCCCGGCATCATCGGCTTGATTCAGGCATCCGAGGCCATCAAATACATCGTCGGTGTGGGCGAGCTTCTTATCGGAAAGCTTCTGCTCTGGGATGGGCTGACCTCTCAGACCGAAATCGTCCAGGTAGAAAAGAATGCCCATTGCCGGGATTGCGGGACTGCTGGACGAAGGTAAGAAGGAGTAGCCAAAATGTACTTGGTCAGGTACTCGGAGATTGCCCTGAAATCCGAGCCGGTCAGAAGGCGCTGGGAGGATGTTTTGGTCTCCAACATCCAGAAGGTCCTTCCGGGAGTTAAAGTCAGCAAAGAACGAGGCAGGATCTGGCTGGATGGTCCAGTGGACCCGGAAAAGCTCAGGAAAGTCTTCGGAATAGTCTCCTTCTCCGAGGTCGAGCACTGCAAGCTGGAAGAGCTGAACTCTTATATCCTGGATTTCTGCATAAGATCTGGCCTCGAGAATGCCAGGACCTTCGCCCTGAGGCTCCGGAGAGTGGGCAATCATCCTTTCAAATCGCAGGAAAAGACAATCGAGCTGGCAGATCTTATCCTGGCAAGGTTCAAAAACCTCGGAGTGGATCTTGACGAACCGGAGGCCACAGTCTATGTGGAGATCAGGGATGACGATGTTTACCTTTACCGAAATGCGGTCAAAGGACCAGGTGGGATTCCCCTGGGAGTGGAGGGCAAACTGGTAGCCCTCTTCTCCGGCGGCATAGATTCGCCAGTCGCAGCCTGGATGATGATGAAGCGAGGCTGCAAGATAATTCCTGTTTACGCTGACCTTGAATCCTTCTCTAGCGTTAGGACGCTAGATCGCGCCCGAGCGGTCATCGAAGCCTTGAGGGCTTACCAGCCTGATCTGGAGCTTCTGGTGGTGAAAGACGACTTCCTTAAGAGAGCTGTGGAAGTCCTGAGGAAAAAGGATCTGGAGAACTATACCTGCATCTTGTGCAAGCGCAGGATGTACCGTTTGGCTGAGTCGGTGGCAAAAGAAGTGAGTGCCAAGGGGATTGTAACAGGCGAGTCCCTTGGCCAGGTTGCATCTCAGACCCTGGACAACCTCTTTGTCCTCGATGACTGTGCCTCAATGCCGGTTTACCGGCCGCTGATCGGTTTTGACAAGGTTGAGGCAGAGAAAATTGCCCGAGAGATCGGGACCTACGAGCCGTCCATTCTTAAGGCTGAAGGCTGCAAGGCAGTTCCCTACAAGCCTGCCACCAAGGCCAAGCTGGAGAAGGTGTTGGCTGTAGAGAAAGCACTATCCAGGGAAAGCGAAGTAGCTGAGGTGTCAACCTCTGGGCCAGAACATAATGACGGTCACGCCGATCAAGGCGATGACGCCTCCAAGGATATCTAATCTGTCTGGAACCACTTTATCTATCTGCCAGCCCCATAATATTGATAGGACTATGAAAATGCCGCCGTAGACAGCATAAACTCGGCCGAAGTTTGCGGGTTGGAAGGTTGGTATGATTCCATAGAGGATCAGGACCAACGCACCAAGCACAGCGAACCAGATTCCTCTACGATCTCTCATCCACAGCCACATGAGATACCCGCCGCCTATCTCGCACAGTCCTGCGAGAACGAATAGAAATAGAGATCGAGCTATGTCCATTGTAACCTCCAGATCCTTCTATTAGCAAACACTCAAGCCTGATATGAAAAGCGCATGCCAGATTAGCCATTATCCAAATATCGAATCTGAGGGAAGAGATGCACAAAGGAAAATGTTTATACAATACATCAAATGAATATGGTCGCACGTAATAGAGATGATGACATGCAGGACGCTAAGCCGAAATTCATATTCACCTGCCAGGGGTGCGGGCAGTGCTGTGAAAAGGGAGTCGCGATTTATTTGAGCGACATTGAGAGATGGTCTAAGGATGGAACCGTCTACCAGGTATTTCCAAATCTAACCGTTTCAGTTGAATCTGTGCCGCTGTCGCTACATCTGGAAAGAGAGAACGGCAAATGCAAGATGTATGATTTGGACAGCAAAAAGTGCAAGATCTACGAAAATCGTCCGCTGTCATGCAGGGCGTATCCGCTAAGGCACGATGGAACAGGCTTTCTCTTGAGGGATGAGGGATGTCCTGGATTGAATAAAGGCGAGATGAGCCGGGAGACCCTGGAAGAGATCAGGAAAGATGCCATCGAGGAACATGAGGCAGAGGTGCACACAGCCGCTGTCCTACCAACAATACAAGCGCTCTTGTTGAGTGACATGGCCAAAAAGTCTGAGGAAGCCTACAGTAAATTGACCGATGAAGAGAAGGCGAGGCTGGACGAAATTTTAAAAAAGGAGAAGTAACTGCTTTCCATCAATCTCGCCGATACGGTCGCAAGAGGCAAAATTTCTGGACCTACAAACCTCTCGGCCAAATCTCCCTTAGCGTTCCCTTTTCTGCTGTTTAACGAAACGGTCCCAGTCCCATGGCTCGTCAAGGACCTTCACCTCAACGATATGGATCCCGTTGATTCCCTCGACACGGCGCTTGACCTGATCTGTAAGATGGTCCACTAGAGGGCAGGCCTGTGTAGTCAGTACCATGTCCACTTCGGCATGGTCGTCTTTCACGATTATGTCCTTGATCAGGCCAAGATCCACGATGTCGATTCCTACCTCAGGATCTATGACATCCCTCAAGGCTGCCCTTATCTCATCCTCAATTATCAGCTCAGCTCTGATCTTTTCAGCCTCAGGTCCCGGCAGAGACTTCTCTATGCCTCTCAGCCGCTCCTCAAGCCGGTTCTGCCGGTCGAGCAACCTGCTCACAACCCTGAGCATGGGGTCGGGCAGATTGCCATAGTCCAGGTCGGTTCGAGTCGTTGGACACTCGGGCTCTGCTATTCTCCCAGGAACGCCAACAACCGTGGCCCCGGGCGGAACAGATCTCACAACGACGGAACCGGCACCGATCTTTGCCCCTCTTCCCACGGTTATGGGCCCTAGAACTATGGACCCTGCGCCTATTACTACATCGTCCTCAATTGTGGGATGACGCTTGACCTTTTCGAGACTAGTTCCACCTAGAACCGTCCCCATGTACATCAGGACATCGTTTCCGATCTCTGCCGTCTCTCCGATCACCACACCCATGCC
The DNA here is from genome assembly GCA_003162615.1 of Methanothrix sp. Taxonomy (GTDB): domain Archaea; phylum Halobacteriota; class Methanosarcinia; order Methanotrichales; family Methanotrichaceae; genus Fen-7. The sequence goes on from PMNG01000082.1 coordinate 3,924, forward strand.
GTGGTCAATGAAGAACCTCCGGCCGATCTTTGCTCCGGGGTGAATCTCTACTCCGGTGAGGAAACGCGATATATGGGAGCTGAAACGGGCGAGGAAGAATAGATTATGAGTCCACAGAAAATGAGACATCCTGTGCAGCCAGACGGCATGTAGCCCAGGATAGCAAAAAACGACTTCCCAGACAGTCTTGGCTGCCGGGTCTTTAGCAAAGACTGTCTGAATGTCCTCTCTTATGCTCATCTTCCGGTTGCCTCACCTCAAAACTCGAAGAGCTCTGTGCTCAGGTATCGCTCACCAGTATCTGGCATTATTGCTACTACAAGCTTTCCCATATTCTCTGGACGGGCAGCCACCTGAAGGGCAGCCCAAGCTGCCGCGCCAGAAGAGATTCCGACAAGTATCCCCTCTTCTTTGGCCAGCCTTCGGGCAGTTTTTACCGCATCCTCGTACTCTACCTTTACGATCTCATCCACGAGGTCGCGCCTCAGTACTTCCGGCACGAAGCCTGCTCCGATTCCCTGNNGTCTTGCGATGGATCTCAGGGTTGGACGGATTCCTGAACTGCTGGGGAATGTAGTAATAGCGTGGGTCCTTGGCCAGCATTTCTTCTGCGGTTGCTATCGCTCCTTTCATTCCTTGACTTCCTGGAGTTAACACCAGATCGGCTCCCAGGGCTTTGAGCAATTTTCGCCGCTCGATCGACATAGTCTCCGGCATCACCAGGACAAGCTTGTAGCCCCTGGCAGCGGCGACGAAGGCTAGTGCAATGCCTGTGTTCCCGCTGGTGGGTTCAAGGATGATTGTGTCTGGCTTGATGTGTCCTGCTCTTTCAGCGGCGTCGATCATGGAAACTCCGATTCTGTCTTTTACACTGCTCAGGGGATTGAAAGACTCCAGCTTGACTACAACTGTGGCGTCTATGCCTTTAGTTACTCTATTTAGTTTGACCAGAGGCGTATTGCCGACGGTCTTGGTTAGATCCTCGTAGATCCTTACCATGAGTTAACATCTCCATTCAATTAGCTGTTAAGAGCAGACACTCCGAAAGAAAGCAATCTTGAACCATGCATAACTACATTATGCGTAAATTGTTCTGTGATCAGCGTACTCGATTCCAACGTTTGGCTCAAGACTAAGCTTCGCCTAGCATGTCTTTTGAGCGGTCCTTGCAGATCATTTATTCCTGAGACCCTAAGCCTCTAATCGGGGCGATTCATGCACGTTTTAGTTAATATATCAAGCATTAAGGATGTATTCATTGCGGCAATTCCATCCGAATTCATCAATCACAATTGTTATTATGTCCTGGATATATAAGACTTCTCCGGAGCCAATGAGCTTCTGGAATATTAACCGGAGAATCGAGCATATGATCTTCCTTTTGAGTCCATTAAGAGACGTTGAAGGTGAGGTTACGGATAGCCGCGAGATTTGGGCAGATCTTCTCCGCGACGAATAGTTCAGAAGAGATCAGCAGCTCTCTGAGAATGACATGGATCAACATAGAGATCGTGGATCTGCCGAAGGAGTATCTCCTGATGCTGAAACGTTGCCAGCTCTACTTTTGCCCACAGCGTCCGGACTTAGATCGTGATCAAAGAATAAAGAAGCGGATGCGCGCTGTAGTGTAAGAATGCCGCTTCTCGGAATTTATTCTGTAATCTATTCCGTCAGCTCATACAGTATCTTCATGGCCTTGGTAAATGGAGGCATACCTGACGTCAGAAGAACTACTCTCAGAACATCAACTATTTCGTCCTTGGTGATTTTGAACTCCTTCATTGCGCTAACCATCTGCTTTTTTGTTGCCCTGTCGTCGGAGGCAGAAGCATTAATGCCCAGGGCGATCAGTTTCTGTGTTCTGTAGTCTATGACCTTCCCAGTGTAGGCGGCCTCGTTCAAACCTACAATTGCATTGTAAAGGTCAGGATATTCTTTTTTTACTTTTGCCATTCCTTCGCCAAAGAACACTTCGTCTTTCATTTTGTCCACCAGCTATTACTTCTTTCTCATATCTTATAACTTATTCCGTATAACTTTTTCTAGAGTTGGGTTATAGATTTATGTTCGCATTGCTACTATCTTTAATACATCGTTACTTGTCAGATAGTATCAGAAACAGTCAAAGAGATAAACAACGTTAATTATTATTCAGAGTCCAAAATTTAAAATACGAACAAAACTATTTAGATTAATAAAAGCTAATAGAACTACAGATAGTGATGATGTGAAAGTTATTGACCCCGCCTGCAAAATGGAAATAGAGGACAAATGGGCAGCATACAAATCAGAGTATAAGGGAAAGATGTATTATTTCTGCTGCGATTCCTGCAAGAAGAGGTTCGATTTAAGTCCAGAGAAGTACCTCTGAGCATTTGTAGTATATTTGATCACGCGGATACTTTCTAAGGAATATTTTTTTGCTTATCCATAAGAGGAGAACGAGTATAAATGGCAGTGGAGGATGAGGCATCAAACCTAACGGAGAGTAGCAAGAAGCCGGATATGCATGGCATGGCAGGGGGCCATGAGGCGCAAAAAACAAGTCACGAACACAAAACGCACGAGATGGGTGAACAAGACAAATCGCATAAGACACACCGAGGCAGACACGAAGGCCACGTCACTGAGGACTTTAAAGAAGATTCGTAATATCTTTGATTTTGACCCTCCCCATCCTTGCCCTCTCTCCGTTTATTCAGGACCTATTGAGATTTAAATTAGAGTTTCCGGGCTCTATCTATGCGCTGTTCTTGCTCTCCACATTCGTCTATTTCTATGGCGGCGATCCATTCCTGAAGGGTTTTTTGAATGAGATCAGGGACAACAACATCGGAATGATGACCCTGATCGCCACGGCCATCAGTGCCGCTTACTTTTACAGCTCGGCGGTGGCCTTCGGTCTGCGAGGAGAGATCTTCTTCTGGGAGCTTGCCACGCTGATAGACATCATGCTTCTCGGCCACTGGATCGAGATGCGCTCCGTGCTGGGTGCCTCCCGTGCTTTGGAAGAGTTGGTTAAGATCATGCCCTCCGAAGCCCACCTGCTAAAAGACGGGCAGACGGTGGACGTCAAGGTTGAAATGCTGAAGCCAGGAGACCGAGTTCTGGTTAAGCCCGGAGAGAAAATACCTGTCGATGGGGCTGTGATAGAGGGAGCGACAAGCGTCAATGAGTCGATGCTCACAGGCGAATCCAGACCGGTCACGAAAAAGGATGGGAACAATGTGATTGGTGGCTCCATCAACGGCGAGGGAGCATATCTGTGGAGGTAAGGAAAATAGGATCCGACACTTACCTCAATCAGGTCATCGAACTGGTCAAGCAGGCCCAGGAGAGCAAGTCAAAGACTCAGGATCTGGCTGATAATGCTGCTCGTTTGCTTACAATTATATCCCTCAGCGTTGGGGTCATAACCTTGGCTGCCTGGCTAATCTCCGGGAGAGGCTCAGCCTTCGCCGTTGAAAGGGCAGTAACTGTAATGGTCATTTCCTGCCCACACGCCCTAGGTCTGGCTGTACCTCTGGTGGTTGCAGTCTCGACATCTTTAGCAGCGAAATCAGGGCTACTGATCAGGGACAGACAGGCCTTCGAGAGGGCCAAAGACCTTCAGGTTGTGGTATTCGACAAGACCGGGACTCTGACCGAGGGCAGGTTTGGCGTTACCGACGTAGTGCCCCTCGCGGAACTGAATGAGAATGAGGTTCTGAAACTGACCGCATCCCTAGAGGCGAACTCTGAACATCCCATTGCCGCGGGAATTGCCAAAGGAGCGAAGGAGAAAGATATCGAGCTTGTCCACGTTCAAGAGTTCAAAGTAATTCCAGGAAAAGGCGTAGAGGGCCAGATAGGAGGACGAAGCTGGGACGTTGTGAGCCCTGGATATCTGCAAGAAAGCAGGATTGATCTCAAGGATTCACGGATAGATAAGTTGGCACAGCAGGGAAAAACAGTCGTTTTCTTGATCGAGGAAAACATTCCCGTCGGAGCCGTAGCTTTGACCGACATCATCAGAAAGGAATCCAGGGAGACCATCGTCAAACTGAAATCGATGAACATAAAGTGTATGATGCTTACGGGAGATAACAGGTTCGTGGCCAAATGGGTCGCGGATGAGCTCGGTCTGGACGATTTTTTCGCCGAAGTATTGCCCCATGAAAAGGCAGAGGCAATAAAGAAGGTTCAGCAGCAATACATCGTCGCCATGGTGGGAGACGGTGTCAATGATGCTCCCGCTCTCGTGCAAGCGGATGTGGGAATCGCCATTGGAGCAGGAACGGATGTAGCCGTTGAGTCTGCTGACATAGTGCTCGTAAGGAACGATCCCAGAGACGTGGTAAATATTATTGGTCTTTCGAGAAAGACTTACAGAAAGATGTTCCAGAATCTACTGTGGGCTACAGGATACAACGCGTTTGCTATTCCCTTAGCGGCTGGAATCCTTTACGGCTACGGCATACTCCTTAGCCCTGCGGCGGGTGCAATCCTCATGAGCGCGAGCACAGTGATAGTGGCCGTAAATGCGAAATTGCTCAAGATGTAGCAATAAAATTTCCATATTTGATGATTGACGATAGCGGAAAAATCCATCATGTATCAGGAATTTCTTTCCTTAAGTTGAACAATTTGTGGCAAGGCATTACCCCCGGTAATCTCTTCAAAGTGATTTCTTTTAAAAATGAATTATTTCAAAATATGATGTTGGTCTACATTTTTTCCATCATTTTCAGAGCATCTTCAAGAGGTAGTGCAGGAGCCACGTGAGGCACTCCTATTTCTCTGAACGGGTGTGTAATCTTAAGGAGCGATTCTTCACTTGGGGCTTCGAATATTGCCAACGAGATGTGTCTACCAATCAGGAGATACCTGCCAATCAATTCACTTCTTTTGGGAACTTGAATTGTTTCCATAGCGCCAAGAGTTTCGTCGTATTCTCCGGCTTCCATTCGAACCAAAGGACAAATAACATAACTTGCCTCTATATCGTATATATAATATATGTATATGATATATAAGGCTTAAAAACTTGGTAATTGGGTAAATTCTACC
>PMNG01000096.1 GCA_003162615.1 Methanothrix sp.
CATCCACAAAGTCAGCCAGCATTAACTATCTTTATAGTGCTGGTGATGGCTGTGATAGAAGGTCTTTATGTTAGGTATGTTTCCAGTAAATGTTAGAAATGTTTTGCAAGCCTTGGAAAGATATAATTAAATATAATATGTATAATAATATCAATCTATCGGCTTTTCAACCACTCTACTAATTGAATTGTACATTTTAGACTCACCCTTTTACGATGCCTTTTACTTCTTTGACATGAGATCGTATTTAGGGTTAAGATCATGCGAGAATCTCATCTCCCGCACCCAAACTTCGGTAGCAGTAATTTTCATAGCTGATCTTACTAGTAAGGGACCAAAGCCGGATCAGCGAGCTGAGATCTGGCCTCGTTACCAGTATTATGTACCCTGCATGAGTGAGCGTAGTCTTCACATGTTATGCATTCTCTTTTGTACTGTGCGATGCTGCACATTATGAACTCCAAAATACAAAATCTGTTACCGCAGTATTTGCAGAGCCAAGAAGACCAGTTAGCCTTTGCTCAAGGGAAGATAACTTAAGATCGTAGGAATAAGTGTAACCAAGGAGAAAAATATGAAGGTCGTAGCTTTTAACGGGAGACCTCGGAAGGAGGGGAACACCGCCTTGCTCATCCGCCAAGTCTTGAAAGAGCTGGAAGCGGAGGGCATACAGACGGAAATGGTACATCTAAAAGGGCCTATCCAGGGTTGCATTGCTTGTTCTAAGTGCTTCGAAAGCAAGGATGGGCGCTGTGCATTGGACAAAGACATAGTAAACGACTGCATAGAGAAGATGACCAATGCAGATGGAGTTATACTAGGCTCACCCACTTACTTCGCCGATCTTACCCCGGAGCTTAAAGCCCTCATCGATCGGGCCGGATTTGTAGCCAAAGCGAACAATGATATGTTCAGGCGAAAGGTGGGTGCTGCGGTGGTCGCCGTCCGTCGAGCCGGAGCAGTACACGTTTTCGATTCCATAAATCATTTCTTTCTGATTGGCCAGATGATTATCCCAGGTTCAATCTACTGGAACCTAGGATTGGGCCTGGCGGAAGGAGATGTGGAAAAAGATCAGGAAGGGATGCAGACAGCGAAGGTCTTGGGCCAGAACATGGCCTGGTTGATGAAGAAAATCAATGGATAATCAGCCAGGCCCTCTTCGGATGATATGGCAAGCTAGACAAGCTTCCACTTTGCGGGAAAAAATAGCGATCTGAACAACTGAATGAAGATGAATAAACATGAAAAAACATGCCCTTTGACGTCAAGACAATCGCAGAAATAAACCTGGGAGTTCAGCTTCTGCTGACTCTTATCCTGATCGGCGCTGTTTACCTGGCCAAGAACAAGAAGTTCAGCAGTCACTGCAAGGTCATGAGGATAACCGTGCCAGTTCAGATCCTGGCCATTCTGGCCATAATGCTGCCTTCCATGGACGGTTACCTCGTGCACGGCACTCCAGGTCCTCTCTTCCGGGCTGAAATGCTGGCGCACCACTCTATCGGCCTTGCAATCGTAGTCTTGTGGGTTTACATAAACCTGATATTTCTGAAGTACTTGAGGCCCAGGTTCAAGATAAAGACCGCCATGAGGCTGGCTTTGGCCTTATGGGCTTTGTCTCTGGTCATGGGGTTCCACATGTTCGTGTCGATCTATGCCTGATTTACCAATCCCTCTGAGACCTCTACCTGGCATTTGCCTCGTGATGCCTAGCTCTAACCAGGATTGCTATCCGACCTCCAGGATACAAAAAGGGCTTGTGCTCCTCTGTGACGGCCAGGACCTTTCAGAAGAAGGAGTCGGGTTCGGAGTGCCGGTGCTTAAGATCGGCCAGGGAGAGGTCTTTCCTGGTTCTTGCTTGTGGAAGGTAGAATTAAAAGGGGATTGCGCTACAAGTGAGGCTGAATACTCCATGAATCTGGTTGGGAGGATGGCCGTAGGAGGCAGGCGCATCGACTGCCGGACCTTCTACAGAGCCAGGGAATGGCTGGCATCTCAATATCGCAGGCATCCAGAGTTAAGGAAAGGAATCTTGTACGGGGCCGAGCTGTCCCGGATGGTCATGTCCATGAAGGACGCTTTTGTGGAGGTTCCAACGGTCGGATCTGTGAAGACAGTCTACAAAATTATAGACGATAGCGTTCTGGTCGGCCTGGACCTTCGAGGGGTGCCCGAGGGCCATGAGGTGGTAGTAATGAACGAGCAAGGGGCGAATCACTTCGATTCCTACAAGGACTCGGACGAATTGTTCTTGGAGAAGGATGCCATAGGAAGCTGGGATGAGGTCTTCTCGGACAGGGCGTCTTTTATCGACTCTAAGAACGGGCTTTATTTTGCCCTCACCAGAGTCGAGGACGCTAGAATGATGCGGGGGAGGGAGCTCTTATCTGATCGCCTGGCCTGGGCAGGCCTGGCCTACGTTGTAAATCCAGGGACGAAGCGCTTCTCCTATACCATGCGGTTGGGCAGGACATGACATCTGTCCTTCTAATCTATCCTTTCTTCAAATCCCGGCATGACAGGTCTATCTTTCGCTTCCCGCCTCTGGGCTTGGGCTACCTGGCGTCCAGCTTGAGGAAAAGCGGATTCGATGTCGGGCTGCTGGACTGCACCTTTCTGAATAAAGACGAAGCCCTGAAGATGGCAACTGACGTGAAGGCAGACGCTGTGGGGATCTACAGCATGGTGACCATGCGTGAGCAGAGCCTCATGTTTGCAAGAGTCCTCAGAGAAAGCTGTGACCTCCTCATCGCCGGAGGGCCTCTGCCCTCTTGCGATCCAGTATCCTTCTTGAGCGACTTCGACGTGGCGGTGGTGGGTGAGGGTGAGAGGACCATCTGCGAGATCCTCCTTGCCCACGAGGAAGGCTCGGACCTGGGATCCATAAAGGGCATAGCATACCGCCAGGACGGCCGAGATAGCTTTACTCCAAAACGTGAACTTGAGCCTGACTTAGACCGAATCGCCTTCCCTGCCAGGGACCTGTTTCCCAATCAAGCCTACATCGATCACTGGAAGAAAAGGTTCGGATACGCGATTACCACTGTTATGACCACTAGAGGATGTCCGTTTTGCTGTGAGTTCTGCAGCAACGCAGTGTTCGGCGAGTCTTATCGGGAAAGATCACCGGAGAATGTCCTGGATGAGGTCGAGGAGGCTCTCTCCTTTGGTTACGACCGGATCCATTTTGCCGATGACGTCTTCACCCTGAACAGGGAACGAATGTTGCGCCTTTGTGACGAGATATCATCAAGGAGACTAAACTTCAAGTGGGAGTGTCTTGGAAGAGCCGACTCCATCGACCGCGAAACTGCAAAAGCCATGAAGATGGCGGGGTGCGACAGAATTTTCTTCGGCATCGAGTCAGGAAACGACTCAATACTGCGGCTGATGAACAAGAAGATCACTGCCGAAAAAGCACGTCACGCGGTTGAAGCGGCTGGATCTGCTGGGCTTCGAACAGGTGCATTCTTCATCCTGGGTTATCCTGGCGAAACTGATGATACTTTGTTGGACACCATCAGGTTCGCAACTTCCCTGCCGGTCGATTACCTCTCGTTCACCATGCCATATCCATTGCCGGGGACGGCGCTCTGCGAGCGAGTAAAGGGCCAAGTGAAAGGGGAATGGACTGCGAACAAAAGTCTTGTCTCGGACCACTCTTTGACCTTCGAAGGAGATTTCTCGGAGGCAAAGATCAAGTTCGCAATTCTAAAGGGACAGCTTCAGTTCATGGTGAGAAGAAGATGGGGAAAGCATTCCAGCATAGTCTTGAAGCCTTTTGAGGATCTGACGGATAAGATCTTCCGGCTTATTAAATAGCACATAGATTCGGGCCGATGATAGAAGCGAATCTACGATTGGAACTACTTGATTGGCCCGAACCAAGCTGAAAGGCGGTTCTTTAGTTTTAGTTCTCTCTACTATTCAGCCAGCAGCAGAGATTGGCTTGAGGCATCTCCAAACGGAGATAGATATGGTATTCAGGATTGGGAAGTAAAGGCGCACATCCCCACCTCCTTTCGTAATCTCTTGTGGCTAATTGCAGGCATTTATCAACCATTGTGCAGTCAATGTGGCGCGCTCCACTATCCCCTCTTTTAGCTTCATTCGCCGTATCGATCTACTCCTCCTCAATTGAACCGGAAATGGATTTGTTGCTCTTACACCATTTCCTAGTCAAATCTGACGTAACATTGGTACAGATGATATATATGTTTAAAAAGTTTTTGCCCGTAAAACGAGGTATACTTAAGAGAGTAAATTATTGCTATGAATAAATTACCTAATCTGAGCGAAAAGAAATGGAACTGAAGTTGTTCCATCTAAAATAAAATATTGCGGCTCAATGGAGCCCGGCTTGGAAGTAGACAGTAGTAGCCGGAGGCGCATTGATGGTCTTGGGGCCCCCTCTTTCGAAGAAAATGGGCTTCTCGTATCTATTTGCCCCGTCGAAGGTCCCTATTGTGTGCATCTGCCCGCTGACTACATTGAATTTGAAGATACGTCGAGATCGTCTCCGCCGGTGCCCTCTTTGCCCAGAAGGGCACCGTAAAGGTAACGTCGTAGCCCTTCATGCTGGTCTGAATGATAACCGGAGTATCTCCTATTCTCTGAGCGGGCTCCGGCCCGGGATTCGCATAGAACCCGCGGAAGGACGAAAACGCGCTGGATAGCTCATGCGAAGCGTTGAACCCATAGGATATGTTGAACCCCTAGAGAGTGAAGAAATGTCCGAGCCGTACCAGGGGAAAAAGAATCCTAATTGGTCTCCGCTCGAAGTATCGTTGTTGATGTCGCCGGGCAGACCAATGGAGTTCTGCATTGAGCATCCTGATCTGAACCGAGCCGGTGGCAGCAGCAAGGGACAGGAGGACAGAATGTTGCAAAAATCAAGTAGTCTGAATATCACACATCTCTTTATCAATTGCCCAGCAAGCTTTCGTTGTAAAAAGAGGTCTGTAGAATTCCAACTTAAGGCTCTCGCCCTGTTGGGCCTCATTTGTCGACAGAAAAAACTAGCCGTGCCTTGGCCCTTGATCGGAAAGGGCCCTTTCGGATCAACAGATCGCTCTAATAGGACCGCTGGCCTTGCCAAACATCTAGCGTGACGTGATTGCTCTCCTGCCAGCCGACTCTGTACCACATCTCGTGGGTTCCTGTGGAATCAGCGCACAGTGACAGCCTGTATCTGTGGCCTGAATGGACATATCCCATGTATTCGGTCTGCAGGTCTCCAGAGGGGAGCCTATGAAAGAGCATAGCATAACCGCTTGTGTCGGGGCCCAGCTCTAGAACGGACCACTGGCCGAAAGGCAAGCTGAGATCGAGACCTCTCTTTGAACAGTCTGGGTCCAATATCCAGATCTTGTTATTGCCGCATCCCCTGGTGAACAAACCGTCTTCAGATGATGCATATGAGTCTACAGCATTCGAACCTGAGCTAATGTCAACCAGAGAAGCACCGTTGGTAGAGAAGCTGTCCACAGTATTCCTCTCCTCAGTCGGGGATTTGTCGTCTACTTCAGCAGAGGCCAAAATTGACCCTGCCAACAGGAAGACGATTATAAGAGCGATGACTTTGATGCCCAATTCCTCCTGGGTTTCTTTTGATCTTTATGAAATAAATAAGTTGGTTTCGTCCTCGACTTTTCTTATCCGGTCGCCGAGGCAAAAAGAGATCTCATTCCACGCCTTGTCCAGCAGCCTGCCATAATATCTGGTGTCGAAATCGGATGCTCTGTCCATAGTATCTACTGTCCAGGTGTTCGCGTCCCTGACTACATAGCTTATTTCCTCTCCGGGAGATATAGTGATCCCCTGCGCTCTCAGATCCTGGACAGCAGAGCCTTCGGCACACTTCCGGGAATAGTTGACCCGGCTCACTCTACGATGAATCGCCAGATCCTTTGGGTCAGCTTGTCCGAGGCCGGTCGTGTATCTATTCTTGATCTCACGGGCCCTTTCGCCCAGGATGCTGAGCTCCTTGCAGCTTTTGGCCTGGCCTATCGCCTCGAGCAGCTCCTCTTGCATCCTCCGGATGTATTCCGGGGTGTCGCCCTTGCGGGCTATCACGCCCCGGAGCTTGACCTTGCCGGTGGAGAGCCGTCCGTAGTACCTGTTGTAAGCTCCACTGCCATCCTCCATAGGCAGGAAGACTATCCAATCGTAGGCATCGATATCTGTAGATATACCAGTCTCCGCCTCGATCCTGGACTTGAGATCCATAACCCGATCACCCACGACCCAGACGCAGTCCACTATCCCATGAAGAACCTCGAAGCCCATCTCCTCGGCTATCTCTTTGGTCTGGAGCAGGATCTCCCTGGAGAGGGAGGTTATCCGCTCGTGGACCTCTATTCTTCCGAACTTGGCGTTCCGATAGCCGGTATAGCCAAAGCATGTGACAAGCATCCACTTCAGGACAGAGTCCAGACCAGCGTAGCTTGGGTCAGCCTTGGCGGCCTTCTTTCGCCTCTTGGTCTCCCGCCGTAGGTCGAGCAGGGGTCGCAGTACCTCCGCCAGAAAGCCTTTCCTCTCCGGAAACTCCATGGTCTCCGGGGAGAGGTTGTAGTTCACTATGATGCTCGGGTAAAGGGAGGTGAAGTCAATCTGGTAGACCTTCTCCCTGACTCCCGGCTGTGGCTGGAACATCATTCCGCCCTTGTCCCTGGCCTTCAGCTCCGGCAGGGGTCGAAGCCTCTCCGCATCCTTCTTTCGGAAGGGAACGGCTATGCCTTTATGGAGCGCCTCGTAGACCTCGTAACTGGATATTAGGGTGCCAGGGGTGAACCGAGCCGTCAGGTTGGGAGACAAGCCGGAGAGCCGCGAGGCCAGAAGGACGCCTTTCAGCCCGCCCTCCCTGTAGGTGAAGCTCTTGGCCGTGTCTATCAGCACCCGGCCCTCCGGGATCAGGGCTCCATCTTTGTGGTTGACCTTGCCGTAGCTCCAGTAAGACTTGGCGGCCATGGACCGGAAGTGGCCGCTGCGGCTGATGCTCTGGTCGATGCCGTACCTCTTGGCCCGCTGAACCATGAGCTGCGTCCATACATCAGCGTAGGGGAAGAGGATCACATCAGGATCGTGAACCTTTATCAGGCCCATGAAATCGGAGAGCACAGTCCTCTCGGCGCCCTCCAGCTTTCGGCGGCCGTGGATCTCGATGGAGGAGATCTCTTTGTTGAGGCCACGGCCAGGGTCGCCCTTCACCTCTATCTCCAGGCTGCTCAGAGGATCTTCGAAGTCCGGGGAGAACCGGGACTCGTCCATCTCGCCACAGGGGAACATGTCCCGCTCTGCCATGTACTGCTGGTCGCGCCGGACGTCCACGTTGTAGAGATCTGCTGCGTAGCGTGTCTGCTTTTCGATCTTCTCGGCCACGCTCCTGTCGCCACGGATCTTGTAGCCGTCCAGAGGGCCGAAGATGGTATCAAAGCTGCACTCCTGGGCCTTGTAGCGGCTCTCCAGGGCCTCGATCATGTCCATGTAGGCGTGAGGGTCCTTGAGATAGAGGTAGAAAAACTGGGGATAAGCGATGCTCTCTATGTAGAGGCCTCTCTTCCTTGCCCACAGCTCCACGCAGCCTTTGTAATAGGAGTCGAAGATCCACACGATGTTCTCTCCTTCAAAACTCGCACCCCCTTGATGAACCAGGCAGAGCTAAGATAAAGGGTCCGGGTAGGCGGGGTGAATGTAAACGGAATTCAAAAGAGATTACGTAGCTATTAGTCTCGCAGGACCTTTAAGTCTAAGACGCTTCTAAGTCTTGGCAACGCCTGTTACCTCGAAGGTAGTAACGAAGGCCCTCTCTGGATTGGTCTTCAGAGGGAATTCCTCCAAGTAGAGTTCTGTCGCCTCTTTGAGGTTTGCCAATGCCTCTTCGACCGTTCTCCCCTGGCCCACGGTCCCCACCTCGGAGCACTCAGCAACGAACAAGTCCTCTTCTTTATGAATAACGGCAGTGAAAGTCTGCATTTGCATACATGAAGAAAATGATGGCCAATCTAATAAAGGCATGCCCCTGAATATCTATTTAAGAGGAAGAATGCATGTCTCTGCTGTTCAATGCAGACCGCCTGAAGCTTTTCGAATACTGCTGATCCCGCCGGACGTCCCCTGCTTTTCATCGGCTTTCAGCCATGTCTGCCATGTCCTGGTCCCATCTTCACCGCCTACTCCATTGCAGCCAGTCCCTTCATACCTTTTCCATCCTCGTCTCATCGCAAGTGCAATATCCCTTAGACTGCATCTCTAATTTAGCGAGCCAGAATGCGAGTCATCTTGCACGTCGATCTGGATGCCTTCTTTCCCTCCGTGGAAGTTCGAGAGCATCCGGAGTTGAAAGGAAAGCCCGTAGTCGTAGGGGCCGATCCAAAAGAGGGCAAAGGGCGGGGTGTTGTGAGCAGCGCCTCTTATGAGGCAAGGAAGTACGGCGTCAGATCGGCTTTGCCCATATCCAGGGCCTGGAAGCTGTGCCCCAACTGTGTTTATCTCAGGCCCCATTTCGACCTTTACATAAAGGCATCTAATGCCATAATGAAAATTCTAAAAAATCACGCAGATAGATTCGAGCAGGGCGGGATAGATGAAGCCTATCTAGACATATCAAGTCGAGTAAAGGATTTCGACGAAGCCGGGGAATTTGCCGAAAAATTAATGGAAGAAGTCCTGGACAAGGAAAAATTGACATGCTCAATAGGCGTTGCGCCAAACAAAATGGTGGCCAAGATCGCCTCCGATTATAAGAAACCCTATGGACTGACTGTAGTTAAAGAAGAGGATGTAAAGGGTTTTCTATTCCCCTTAAAGGTTGGGAAGATACCGGGCGTAGGTCCAAAAACCGATCGACGGCTAAAGGAGATGAAAATAGAGACTGTAAGCGATTTAGCAACTTTGAATCCAGAGGCGATGACGAGACAATTCGGAGTCTGGGGCGCGAAGCTGCATGAATACGCCAATGGGATCGATTTCAGTGAGGTCGTTGAGGGATACGAGACGAAATCGATCGGGAGAGAAGTGACTTTTGAACATGATGTAGATGATGAAGAACTGATACTCAATGTCCTAGATGAACTCGCTGAAGATGTGCATAAAGAGGTAATCGACTGCGGCTTGCAGTTTAAAACGATCACTATTAAGGTCCGATACCAGCATTTTGATACCCACACTCGCGCCAAATCCTTGTTGTTTCCGACAAATGACCTGGTGATTCTTAGAAATAACGCTAAAAGATTGATTGCACCTTATCTCAGGCGCAATAAGAAGATCAGGTTAATTGGGTTAAGGGTATCGACTTTCGTACACCGATAATTGACGGCAATCTCTTTTGATACGAACGTGTTGTTGTAAAGCAACAACACGCACTGAATCGGCGATAACTGTTCACAGGAATTCGGCTAGGCTGGATTGAGCTGTTCCAGCAGCCAGCTTGGTATACGGCTTCCATTTGCCCATTGGCGTGGCAATCCTTCTTCCTATCTCCTCCAGGGCTTCGTTCAGCGAGGTGAACTTCTTGGGCTCTGCCCTCATGGCCTTTCTTGCCACTTCCCTGACCACCCACACGCCTAGAGGAGCCCAGTAATCCTCAGAGATCTCCCGGACGGCCAAAACGGACGCCTGTCTTCCCATCGCTGCCAGTCGCTCCAAGGCAGCCAGACGAGCTGCATAGTAGCCGCCTGCTAGGGAGCTGTAATCCTTCTTGCTCCTCGGCCCTTCGCTGTCCGATCCGATGAAGCCGTCCGGGGACCAGACTGATCTAGGCATCCATATCTCTACCAGCTCGAAGCTGTAGGCTCCTGGTTGAATCAGGATCTCGAAGTGGTTCCCCAGATCTTCTCCGGAGTAAAGCTGATAGCCGCCGATTAATGGCTTGTCCAGGACTGCCTCCTTCAGCGACTTTCCTATCATGTCATCCGAGGCTGTGATGGACCATCTTGTGGGGACTAGCTTTCTCTCCCTGCCCAGAAGCCCAAGGGAGAGGAGCCTGGAAATGTGATCCACATTGATGCCCGAGGAGTAAAGCTCAGTCGCCGCAGTAGCTGCGCCAGTGGCTGGATCCTCCACAATCCTGTCTACCCTCCTGGGGATGACGGGGTTGGTGGTTATCTCCATCTCCTTTAGCGTGCCTGCTGGACCGGTGGGAGAAAGAACTCCATCAAAACGTAGGCTCCCTCGCGGCGGCTTCAAAAAGAGTACCTCCGTTCCTACGGGCGCAGAGGACATAGCTATCTGCTGAGCGGTCTCCAGCTGCCTTCCGGGCTCTCTGGCCTCATGCACGCCGATCCTCGCCTCCGATCTGACCAGAGATGCCCTATGAGCTATTATCTCCCCGATGTCCATACCCAAAGAGGGGCCACTGTGCTCTTGCCCGGGATCCGCGGCAGGTATCATGGGTCCAGCTCTGACTATCGGATAGCCGTGTCTGCCCACGAAGACCTCCGGGGGCGAAAATCCCTCCATGCNNGGCGAGGTGCTCATGCTGGCCTATATGAACGACGAAGCCCTGGCCAAGACCAGGGAGACCGGAAAGGCTCACTACTGGTCCAGGTCCAGGAAGAAGTTGTGGTTGAAAGGGGAAACCTCCGGAAACTTCCAGATGGTCAAGGAGATCAGGATCGACTGCGATTACGATGCCATCCTCCTTCTAGTCGAGCAGAAGGGAGGGGCCTGTCACACTGGGTACCGGTCCTGCTTCTACCGAACTGTGGACGGAAAAATCGTAGGCGAGAAGATCTTCGAGCCAGAGGACGTCTACCGATGAGTTCTGATGGCCGAACCTATCGCCTGTACAATCACCCGCTTCTCCAGGCCACATGCTCTTTGAAGGACGGCCGGATGATAGCCGAGGCCCAGGGGCCATTGTCGATTATGCCAGGTGTGGGGTCTGCAATGGGAATGATCGATGGACAGGTTCCTGCTCTTGCTGAGGAGAAGCTGTTCATATCCACCTGGACGCCTCCAGTGCCAAGCGTTGCATTTCAAAGGCTGGCCCAGAGCCAGATCAAGGCCGCCTTTGGCATAAGAACTCCTGATCAGGTAACCATCTCCATAACCGAAGAGTGCCCAAACAGGTGCATTCACTGCGCTCTGCCGGATTCTGGGAAACATCTACGGCTAGAGCCTGAAAAGGTCAAAGAAATAATCTCTCAAATCCTGAAAATGGGAACTACCCTGGTGATCTTCGATGGAGGAGAACCGGCCACCTACAAAGAGCTTCCTGAATTGGTGGCCTCGGTGGGTGATCGCGCCATATCCACGCTCTTCACCTCAGGAGCGGGCTTTAGCGCAACGCTGGCTGGACGGCTGAAGGAAGCTGGGCTTTATGCCGTCAACGTCAGCCTGGACAGTCCTGTTCCCGAGGAGCATGATGCCATGCGAGGTCGGTATGGCGTCTTCCGGGACGCCATGCGGGCAGCGGAGTATGCAAAGGATGTCGGCCTGCTTGTGGATCTGTACGTAGTGATTCGGCACGACAACATCCGTCACCTCCATGAGTTCCACAATCTAGCAAAGAGAATAGGCGCAAACGAACTGACTTTCTTCGAGGTTGTCCCCGTTGGCCGCTGGTCAGGCAGGACAGACGTGTCGCTCTCCTCAGCAGATCAAGCCACCCTGGACAACTTTGTGTCCCGACCAGGAGCCCCCAGAATCTTCTCCGTCCCAGCGGCACGGAAACGCTTCGGCTGCTTCGCGGGACGAACCTGGATGCACATCACTCCTGGTGGTGATGTCTATCCCTGTGCATGCATGCCTCAGTCCTTCGGCAGCATCTACCAGGAGCCGATATCCAATATCTGGCAAAAGATGGCCAACCTTCCCTTCAAAGGCAGCAAGATCTGTCCCATGCGTAAGAGTTGAGTTCAGATGCCTTTAGATATGATACATATTTTCACGCCGACAGGGAAGCCATACTACAGTTTAATAATTTAAACAGATGATATTGAGGATTCCTAAAAACCTGCCAAAAATTCATAGGCTTTAAATAGTGCTTATAAAGCTTTGATCAAAATCAGAGGTTAATAGGAATCCTCGATGTTGATAGCTATTATTATATCCTTAATAGTAACTATGTTTACCATTATCGGTAAGAAGTACGTGAGCAGCAAAGAATCTATTTTCAATTTCTGGCAATAATATCAATTTAATCTGGATTTAATCTGCGATCTGAGCCATTGCAAATTTTTATTCCATGCTTGCAGCATCAATAAATCTTATATATGGCATTAGTAATGAATAATTCCGATCGAAGTATGGACCTAACACCAGTTCAAAGAGATATATTGACCGCACTGATCAACATTCACCGCGGAGAAGGCCGCGCCGTCAAAGGCGAGGAGATTGCAGAGTTAATAGACCGAAACCCAGGGACCATCAGGAACCAGATGCAATCCTTGAAGGCTTTAAACCTGGTAGAGGGCGTGCCCGGGCCCAAGGGCGGCTACAGGGCAACGGGCTCTGCCTATGAGGCACTGAGCCTCGACGCGACCGGTGATGTCGTTGATGTGCCTGTCGTCAAGAACGGAGTGACAGTGGAGGGCGCGTCGGCCACTGAGATAGTCTTCAACAAGGTCATGAAGTCCCATGATTGTGGCGGAGTGGTCCGCATAATAGGCAACGTCAGGGATTTCAACGTGGGCGACGAGATCGAGATCGGGCCCACGCCGGTTAACAAGCTCTACATTCGCGGAAAGATAGTTGGTAGAGACGACACCATGTCCCGGCTCATCTTCAGCGTTTCGACGATGATCTCCGTGCCAAGGGTTCCCATAAAGGCAGCTGCCAGACGTGCCGTGCACATCAGCCCGTCCGCCACTCTCCAGGAGGCTGCCAGGATCCTGATCCACAACGGCGTTCAGGAGGCTCTGGTGGATGATAGCTCTCCGGGCCTTGTCAGCATGACTGATATAACCCGAGCCATAGCCGATGGGAAGACAGACCTCAAGGCCAGCGAGATTATGACCCGCGGTTTCTTGACCATCGATGCAGAGGAGCCCATCTACGAGGCTATAAAGATTCTTGGCAGGAATAGCGCAAGCCAGTTGGTTGTCTCCGAATCAGGGACACTTTGGGGCATAATCACCCCGGCCGATCTGGTCAAGTCACTTACGCCGAGCTGATCTCGGTGCCCTGGTGGGCGCCGGTTATTCCTTTTTTCAAATTTTCGATATCCTTACCGTGGACTATGGCCGTGGGAATGGAGCTGCGCTCGATTATCTTGGCGGCCAGGGGATCGACCGGCGAACGTGATCCGGCCTTCATCTCAGTCTCCATGGCCATCCTGACAAGCTCTTTGGGAGTCATCCTGGCTATTTTCCGGGCGGATGGGTCAACCTCCGGGTCTGCGGTGTAAACTCCGTCCACGGATGTAGCTATGATAAGCCGATCGGCCTGGACGTACTCGGCCAGTAGAGCGGATACTGCGTCGGTGGTCTGGCCAGGGCTTACTCCGCCCATGACAACGATCCTTCCGGATGCGCATAGTCTTGCAGCGCACTCGTAAGAGGCAGGAATCTCCTTGGGTGCTGCATCGCCCAGGGCAGCGACTAGCAGCATGGCGTTGAGCTTTGTCGCACCGATGCCTATCTGGTCGCAGAAGACTTCGCTGGCCTCCAGGGCACGGGCCTTCTCGATGTACTCGCGGGCGATCTTGCCGCCTCCGACCACTACGTAGATCTGATGCTCTTTTGACAGCACCTTCAGGGCATCGGCATATTGGCGCAGGCTGTCAGAGTCACGACCGGCCAGGATGGAGCCGCCCAGGGAATAAACAATGATCATGCGAATTGACTGATGCCGAGGTGAATAAAAAGGTTCCTTGCGATCCGAACGGAAGAATCAAAATTTAAAAGACTGTAATCGATAAGTGAGTTTGCCTAAATCTCAAGATTATTGGCTCTATCCCTGCCATTCTGCCAGCCTTCGACGCACTCGCTCAGCAGTCGGGCTCTCGATCTGCTCGTAGATCTTGAGAGCTGACTTGGCATAATCGATGGCTTCTGCCCGTTGGCCGAGCTTGTTCTGGGATAAGCTCATGTTCCACATGGCGTTACCTTCTCCAAGCCTGTCCCCGATCTCACGGTCAATAACCAACGCTTGTTCGTGGAACTCGATGGCCTTTTTGGCGTCGCCAAGAGCGGCGTAGGCATTGCCCAGGTTACCCAGGGCATTTCCTTCTCCACGCCTGTCCCCGATCTCACGAGCAATGACCAAACGCTGTTCGTAGAACTCGATGGCCTTTTTGGCATCGCC
>PMNG01000003.1 GCA_003162615.1 Methanothrix sp.
GTATCAATATGATATTATATAATTTTTCCGGTCAAAACAAGTTCTAGGCTGATCTGATTATCTAGGGGAGCTAAACACATACAAAGTATCCAATTACAGCAAAAGACAATTAACGCCATGTTTGGTTAGCAATGGCTTGGCTAGATTGAAGCACCTACTATCTAGCCAAGACATCCGGGCACAGTGTAATTAATGGATGTAGCGTCATTATCTATATCGTTTAATAATAGATGTCAAGAAAATGACATGGATCAATTTCCAGGTTGCTCTAGTCAAGACATACCCATTCACATTCCTAACCAAAAGCGAAATATGCTATAAAGATTAGCTAAGTCTTGGTTCCAGGAGGGTAAAGTGAAACTGGTGTATTGGCTGCCAGTGGATACGCTCCATAACTAAGTGGCGGACGATGAAAATCAGTAAAGACCAATTGTATTCGAGTAAGATCTTGAAATCTGGCGCTCTTTTAGCCGAGACTAAGATATTGTTGGCCAATTGGGATGCTTCAATAACTGTAGTTGAGAATCTAGATCGTTTTGAAAGGGATAACATCCTAGGAAAAGCATCTCGCTCACGAGTCAAGGATATACTCGAAATATTTAGGCAGCGCTATTTGACAGATGGGCAAGTTATCGGTGGTCTTGCTGCCTTAATTAAAAATCGATATCCTGCAGATAGTCTTGATCGCATTCTATTTTTCCATGCAGCAAAGGCTGACTTGTTCATGCATGATTTTGTTACGGAATTTCTCAAGAATAGATATGAAGCGGGAAATCAAGATGTTAGCGTAAAGGATGCCGAATCCTGGATAAGAAAGAAGATCGAACAGGGCAGGACTCGCGGCCCGTGGTCTGAAGAAACAATAATCAAATCTGCTCAGGGTTTAATGAGCGCCCTTAGGGACTACGGGATTCTACAAGGAATTAAGAATAAACATCTCGCTTCGATATATCTACCGGTAGGGGCTTTTTCGTATATCGCCTTTTATCTGAATAGACTGCAACCGTCGGGAAAACGTCTTATCGAAGCCCCTGAATGGCATTTGTTCTTCCTTAATCCCGAGGCCGTCGAGCACCTATTCATGGAGGCTCATCAATTGCATCTTCTGAGCTATCAGGCAGCTGGATCGGTGATAAGAATCGCCTTTCCTTCTGATACAATAGAGGAGTACGTTCATGTTATCCTTGAAAGAGCGCCTTGAGCTGCTGGAGAATGACCTGAAGGCTAAACCTTCGAGGGTGAGCGTCTACCATGATATGCCTTTCGCTATATTGTGGTATGAGCCGCATGAAGAGTGGATAATGCGCAGAGAGCTAGACCTGCTGGCAACAAGGTTAGCTGGTGCTGGCAAAGAGGTTATCCTGATATCGATGGCAGACCTTTTGTGGAAGGCCATAGAGGAATCGGAAGGTTTGGATACAATTATCGAGCTGGAGAAAACCATGGGATTTTGGAAAGCCCAGGAGCAGGTAACCACTTACCTTTCGGATTCAGATTGGAAACCACTGAGCAATTTGTTGACGGAAAGGTTGAAGGATCTTGATCCTAAGAGGAATATAGCTTTTCTATCAAGAGCGGCCTCCATGGCTCCTGCTATATATCCAATGTCTCGGTTGCTTGATGAGATGCATGGCCGCACCAGGGTTACAACCATTTTATTTTATCCAGGTACTATAGAGGGTACGACCGGATTACGCTTCATGGATCTTGAAGATAAAGAAGTGCAGGGGAACTACAGGGTAAAGATCTATTGAGGGAGGGGAATAGGGGATGGAAGTTATTGGGGATCTGCTTTCGAGGAACCTTAACCAGGTCATCGAGGAGATAATTCAAGTAGATCAGATAGATGAACAAACGGTTTATTCAGAGATCACCGAGTATGTAGCTACCAACCGAATTAAAGAACACTACAAAGATCTTCTTGAAGCGATAGCAGGAGCTCCATCTGAGCCTTCTGAAGGTATAGGGATATGGATCTCTGGATTTTTTGGGTCCGGGAAATCGTCTTTTGCTAAGAACCTTGGATATGTCTTATCCAATCCTCAAGTTTTGGGACACAGTTATAGCGAGCTCTTCAAAGATCAGCTCGACCATAAACGAATAAGCGATCTGGCCCAGTTCATTAATACACGCATCCCAACCGAGATGGTCATGTTTGACATCTCCAAGGCTAAAGAAGTCCGCAGGGGCGATGAAAAGATCGCTGAGGTCATCTACCGCAGGTTGCTCTCCCATTTAGGGTATGCTGAGGACTACGATATTGCCGAGCTAGAGATCGAGCTGGAAGGAGATGGACGATTAAAGGAGTTCATAGAGCTCTCTAAAAAGGTAAATGGCAACGATTGGAATGCCGCCCGAAAAGGCGCCATGAAGATCAACTATGCCTCGGCAATCCTTTGCAGGATGAAGCCGGAGCTCTTCCCGCAGGCCGACTCCTGGGGCCAGGGCACCACAGGCGAAGCATCCTGTCCTCAACGTTGAGCTGGTCGTGGAAAGGGCCTTTGAGCTAATGGAGCGCAGACGACCCGGCAAAGCGTTATTCTTCATTATTGATGAGGTAGGACGGTACGTTGCCAATAGCGTAGATAGAATTGAAGATCTACGAGCAGTTGTGGAGCAGTTCGGCAAGATCGGCAAAAATCGCCTAAAGGCGAGAAAAGCCATTGCACCCATTTGGATAGCAGTTATCTCTCAGGAGAAGTTGGAAGAGGTAGTTGCCGCACTGGATTCAAAGAGAGTGGATCTTGCCAAGTTACAGGATCGGTTCAAATATCGTGTTGATTTGGCTCCTGCGGATATCAAAGAGGTGGCAAGCCGTAGGGTTTTGGCTAAGAAACCAGAGGCTTTGCCCGTGCTAAAGAGACTATACGAGAAGTCCCAGGGCCAGCTCAACCTGGCGATTCGTCTCGAAAGAACCTCCCGTAAGAGCGAGGTTGGAGAGGATGACTTCGTACAGTGTTACCCGTACCTCCCCTATTTCATCGATATCTCAATTGATATCATGTCCGGCATCCGACTGCAGCCTGGGGCGGATAGACATCTTGGCGGGAGTAACCGAACCATCATTAAACAGGCTCACGAGATGCTGATCAACGAGAGAACCGCCTTGAAAGATAAGCCGATAGGTATTCTCGTAACCTTAGACAAGATCTTCGACCTAGTGNNAGAAGCGAAAGGACCTTTTTGACATCAGCGAGAGCTTCAAGAATGGATCGGTTTGGACCATCCGGGCAGCCAAGGCCATATGCCTACTAGAGTTCATCCGGGACCTTCCCAGGACCGAAGGCAATATTTCAGCTTGCCTCGTTGATGAAGTTGGCAGACCTGCACCCTTGGCGGATGTGAAAACGGCATTAGCTCAATTGCAGGATGCCAAGTTCATCAGGAACATGGAGGAGGGTTGGAAGCTTCAGACTGCCCAGGAGAAAAGCTGGGAGACTGAAAGGAGAAGCTTGGCACCAAAGCCGAGGGATAGAAAGGATATCTTAAAGGAGGCTGTTGCCGACATCTTCGGCGAACCCGGTCTAAGTAGTTACCATTTCCAGAAGCTTAAGACATTTAGACTAGGAGTTAGCTACAATGGGGAGCGCATAGATGATGGGCAAATACCCCTCTCGATAATCACATCTGAGGATAGCTTCGGGTTTCAGGGGAAGAAAGAGGATGTCTGTACCGAAAGCAGGCAAGGCCCTCATTATAATGAGGTCTATTTCTTGTTATCCCTAAGTCCCGAGATTGATTCTATAGTTGCAGATCTTCATTCTTCAAATGAAATGGTAAAGAAATACGATACTCTCAAGGCTCAGAATAAGATCACCATTGAAGAATCTGCCTTGCTGGAGGCGGAGAAGAAGGAGAAGAGCCGAAAGAAGGCCAGACTATCGGAGAAGGTAATTGAGGCCCTTAAGGGTGGGGCCTCGGTCTTCAGAGGCAATTCCACGGATGGCTCGGATCTAGGCAAGACTCTTGAGAACATGGTCAAGAGCCTCCTGGACGATGTGGTCCTGGATCTTTATCCGAGGCTGCAGGTATGGGCCAGGCCCATCAAAGCAGAATACGCAGGAGAGCTCTTGAAGGCTGCGAACCTGAACGGGCTGCCCTCTGTATTCTATAATGGAGAGCTGGGGTTGAACCTGATCGGGCGAGATGGTCAGAAGTACATACTAAACACCGATGCTGAGATCGCAAAAGAGGTCCTGGATCACCTCATTAAAGAGCACAGCTATGGCAGCAAGGATACCAGGACGGGCAAGGTTCTGGAGGCCCATTTTGGGGGACTGGGCTATGGTGGAGATTTAGATATGCTCAAGCTGGTCCTATCAGTCCTCTTCAGAGCAGGGGCGATCGAAATATCCTATGGAGGGCAGCGGTTTGACTCCTATCAGGACCCGGCCAGCCACGATGCCTTCACAAACAACAAAACCTTCAGATCCGCACTTTTTACTCCTGCTACAGTCATCGATTTCAAGACTCTCAAAACCGCTGTTCTCAACTACGAGGCCATAACTGGCAAGACCGTGGATGTCGATAAGAATGCCATATCGTCCGCGTTCAAGCAATTAGCCGATAACGAGATGAAGGATCTCATACCTATCAAATCCAAAGTCGAGGCCAATGATCTGCCGGGGCTAAACCAGATTGAAGGCTTGGAAGAAACTCTCAAGAGGGTGCAGAAGGGGATGGCGGAGGAGTGCATTGGCATTCTGGTAGGAGAGGGAACCTCTCTGAAGGAGTCTTTGGACATTGTCCGCCGGGTTAGCGAGATCACAAGCGAGAGGACAATCAACACCATCAAGAGCGCTCGACTAGCATCCAGTGAAATGTGGCCGGCCATCAAGGAGCGACTGGAAACTGACGACACTGGATTCGAGAATCTTGCTGCAGATCTTAGCTCATGTCTATCCTCGGAGGATCTCTACGATAGAATCAGCGAGATTGAGACTGCCTCCTCGAAGATATCTGGGAAGTACTCCGAGCTTTATGGCAAGCTCCATAGCACCAGGAAGGACGCCTATCAGGCCGCAGTTGAGGAGATCAAAGGATCGCCTGATTGGGCCAAGGTAAAAGAGGATATGAAAGAGCCTATCCTGAGAGGGCTGAGCAGGAGGGCCTGCGAGAGCTCGGAACTCTCTGATAATGGCCTGTACTGCTCTGGATGCAGATCGGGCATGCCTCAGATGGAGTCCGACGTGCAGGCACTGCCGGAACTTAAAGCCAAGGCCAGGGAAAGGATCGCTGAGCTGACGAAGGAGGAGAAGCAGCAGCGCGTGGAGAGGGTGCGCCTATCGAAGATTTACAAAGGAAGCATAGATTCAGAGGAATCGGTCGAGAAGGTAGTAGAGGTCCTCCGGGAGCATCTGATTAAGCTGCTACTGGAGAACGCCAAGATAATTCTGGAGTGAGTTATGGACAGAGCTGCGATCCATGATACAACTCTTAAGGCACGCGATCTTTTGACGAACGAGGCCAGGGAAGTTCTCCAGGGAGTCTATGGACTTGCCTCCAGCGGTAAGTTCGAGCCCGCGGATAAGCTACCCGCGGTTCAAGAACTGCTCAAAGTAAAGGAGACCAGGAAGAGGCTGGAGAAGTTCATCTCCGACGAGGAGCAGGCCGGGATGAAGAGGCCGGAGGCCGTGGAGAAGCTGGTGAAAGAGGTCGCTTTCACTCACCTCAACCGTCTGGTGGCCTTCAAGATGCTGGAGAGTCGCAAGCTTATTCGCGGAATCATCGACCGATACCAGGACTCTAATGAATTCAAGCTGTACCTGGCCGACCACGACGAGGATTACAGGCTTTATCAGGCCGGGCTACTGCCGCAGGATGCTGTAGGCGAGGGACCCAGGGATACCGCCTATCGACACTTCATTCTCTGGCAGTGCGCCGAGATGGCCAGAGAGATCAAGGTCCTCTTCGATCCCGAGAACCTGCCTAGCAAGCTCTTCCCCAGGCCGAGGGCGTTGAAGGCTCTGTTGGAATTGCTTAACGACTCGATTTTGGAGGAAGCCTGGAGCCGTGAAGAGACCATAGGCTGGATTTACCAGTATTTTAACGAAGATGAGAAGAAGGAGGTCTTCAACCGGCTCTACAAGAAGAAACAAAAGATCAGGCCAGAGGACATTCCTGCGGCCACGCAGCTCTTCACGCCCCGTTGGTATATTGCCGGGGAAGAAAGATGAAGCTTTGCGGTGGATGGCTGCGAAATTCGAGCAGAGGTTTGATGAGGCGAATCAGCGGATAAATCTTGAGAGCGATGAAGATCTGAGATTCCTTCCTGTATTTGTAGAGGAAACCGATGAAGCACCAGCAAGATCACGGTCTATGCCCAGCTTTTCACGACCTTCTGTAATTCGGCGTCAAACTGAATACGATCTTCCATCTCCGCTCCCACAGGATTATCCTCATGTTGTTGCTTTTCATTCATTTAAAGGTGGTGTGGGCAGAACAGTCCATGCCTTGGGTTTGGCCTTGGCTCTCGCAGAGAAAAGGGGAATCAAAGTTCTTCTGATCGATGGAGATCTGGAAGCGCCCGGGCTTACCTGGCTCTTTGGCAAGAGAATGCCAAAAACGCCTATATCATACACGGATTTCCTGACATTGGTGCATGGAGATCCGGACCCGAATGCATCAAAGGCTATTAAGTTAGTCGCAAGTCGATTGAGGGATGTGCTGGTTGATGGGATCTATATTCTGCCTGCTTTCAGGTCGATTAATAAATTCATCTCTCTTGATATTAAACCTGAGCATTTGATTCAAGGCTCAAAGGACCCATTCATCCTAACTAAATTGCTTTCCAAATTGGGAAAAGAGCTTAACGTGGACCTGGTTATAGTTGATCTGAGAGCTGGACTGTCAGAGATATCGGCCTCTCTACTTCTTGATCCCACAGTCTATCGCGTCCTGGTAACAACTTTAAGTGGTCAGTCTGTCCAGGGCACAAAGCTCATGCTCGAGCTGCTGGGAAGAATCGCACCCTCTAAAGGATTGAATGAACCTCTGCCTTCTCTTATCATCACTCAAGTCCCGGATGAGGAACGTGAAGGTATCTTAGATATCTGCCTGAGAGATCTGACTGAAGCATTCAGCAGTCTGTCGATCCAATCATCTGGCGACTCCAGGGAAGAGCCCGCATTGATCTATTCAGATACTCCTTTTGACAGACGATTAATTGTACTTCCCGATTCATGGGATGATGCAATAAGGCGCATTCGGGAAGCTAAATTGGATGATGGACTGATGGAGATATTGGACTGGCTCCCCAATCCTCAGAAACAGGTCCCGCACCTGGACGACAAAAGGCACGATATTGCGGAATATTCAGATAAAGTCATCTACGCTGAGACCGGAGATATTGCCGATTTCTTAAGGATCAGACCATTGACTAAGCTGGTATCGGATTTCAGCAATAAGGTTCCCATTGCAGTTGTCATTGGGGCCAAGGGATCCGGTAAAACCCTGACATTTCTCCAATTGGCTAGAGAAAAAGAGTGGAGCAAATTTGCCGGTGATTCGAATCGCAGCTCAATCAAGGCAGCAATCCTGCCCATAATCAAACCAATGAAACTATTGGAGGCAGCAACCTCAATTGTAGAAGGAGCTAAGAATTATTCTGCACAATACGTCGGGCTCACCGCACCATGCAAATGGCAAGATATCTCTTATGACATCCACGAGCGTCTCTTAGAGGATTCTCATGAAGGCAGATGGCGTGATTATTGGCTGAACTACATTGCCTGGAGTGCCGGATATGAGGTTGGACAAAAAGATGCGGGGCGCAGGTTTACGGACTATCTGCGAGAGAAAAAACTGTATGTAGTCGCAATTATCGATGGACTTGAGACTCAGTTCCCGGAGCTGGCCTCGAACAAGAGGCAACAGGTTGCCGTGAGATCTCTCCTGCAAGATGTTCCCAATTGGCTGGAACAGGAGGTTTTGCGTCCTTTGGGTATCTTGATCTTCATCAGGAAGGATATGGTCTTGAATGCTTTGCCGCAAAATTCAGCACAATTCATTGCCGTTTACAAGAATTATGAGCTGAACTGGAGCAGCGAAGAAGCAATGCGGTTGTTTGCCTGGACCGCCATGAAGGCAAAGGCCCTTGACGACAAGAAGCGCGATAAATTGCCGGATCTCTCAGAAGAAGAGCTTGTCCAGGAGCTTATACCACTGTGGGGAAGAAAGCTTGGCAGTGAGAACTCCAAGGAAGCGTTCTCTGCAAAATGGGTAATTTATGCCCTCTCAGACTTCAACGGGCAGATCCAAGCCAGAGACATTATCAGGTTCCTTTATTTTGCCTCAGAAAACTCGAAAGGCGATATCTATTGGGAAGATCGAATCCTGGTGCCGCCTGCCATAAGAGGATCGCTGTCACCTTGCAGCCAAGAAAAAGTTAGGGAGATCAGCGAAGAGAATTTGGAACTCAAGCGAATATTTGAAAAGATTAACGAAGTTCCTATTGACAGAAAACGTGTGCCGTTCGATCAATATGACTTAAGCCTTGAGCCTATTGACTTGGAGATTCTGGAGAGAAATGGTGTGATCGGTCGCGATGTTGATAAATATTATATCCCGGAAATATTCCGAGAAGGGCTTGGCTTCATTCTTGATAAAGGCGCCAGGCCAAAGGTAGTGGCCATGGCAATAAGAGCCCAGCGGCAGAGAAAGAATCCAATCTAGTTTCACTTCAATCCACATGGAGCAGGTCATATGTCCGAGAAGAAATCCGACTCCGTTCCCGCAAAGATGCAGTCCGCTTTCGACGAGATCACCGCCCTGACCGATGCCGTCTGTCACGAGCACCTGGATGAAGAGTATGCGCAATTGGCGGCTGCCCTGGCGCGCAAGCGCCCATCGCCCCTGGAGAAGGGCAAGAGGGACGTATGGGCTGCAGCAATCGTATATTCCTTAGGAACCGTTAATTTCCTCTTCGACAAAACACATGTTCCTTACCTGCGAGCAGATGATCTCTCTCACCTCTTCGGAGTCATCCAGAAGACCGCAGCCAACAAGGCCCGCGTGATTCGGGATACCCTGAAGGTCAGTAAGCCGATCCGAAATGGTGGCGTCCCTCGCATTTGGAGGAGAATCCTTTCGTCTGGTGGGTCAAGATAAATAATATTGCGGTCGATGCCCGCGATCTGCCTCTCAACATCCAGGAGGAGCTTGACCGGCGCGGCCTGATACCTTTCGTCCCCCGCGGAAGGCAGGTTAGGCAGAAAGTCTGAGTGGGTGTCATATGACGGCCAAAGTCTCAGAATATCTGCGCAGCCTGATAAAAAAGCAGGGGGACGATCATGGCATCGTGGTCTGGTATGATCCTGAAGGCCATTATGCCGGGTTCATCAATAGCCTGGATCTGCCGGGCACTGCGATCGAGCGCTATGAGGACAGCTTCTTTGATCTTCGCCACAGAATAGAGCCGCTGATGGGCGGTCTGGAGCCACCCAGGCTAATCATCTACATCCCTTTGGATCAGACCAAGACTCATAGTGCCCTGGCGGAAGCCGAGGCGGCTGGTGTTGTCCTAAAGCCAGGGATGCAGCCCTGGATGCTGAACACTAGGCTCTCGGTCATCGCCAAAGCCGGCCTCAAGAAACTCAGGAGCGAAGAGGAGATCGCCCAGATAGTTAAACAGGTGGACGCTGGCAAGCTGAGCCTCGATGACCTAGATAGGATGGTCGGGGGCAACGGCGGCGCTCCGAGCGGGCTTATATCTCTTATCTTCGGCACCGGTAATCCCCAGGAGATAGCGCTCAAGTTCCTTTCTAGCGACCGCTACGATGTCGAGATTATGAAGAAGGAGGCCGTTGGAGAGTTCCAATCCCTTATGCAAAACGAGCTTGAGATCTCTCCCCAGGCCGGAGAGAGTCTCGAGGATCTCCGGGCCAGGCTAGGGAGATATGTCCTCGTCACTGAGTTCCTGGTAAACATCAAGGGAGACATTCCTGCCCAGCTCACCTCAGTCAAAATAGCAACCAAGCCAGCCACTCGGGAGGCGTGCACCACCTTGGCTCGAACCTGGCGGCTCAGGCGCGACCTCAGAGAAAGCTACATTGATCATGCTACCAGAGTGGGCAGCGAGTTCAGCCTCTCAAACATGGTATTCTCCCTGGATCAAATCCTGGGAGCTGAAACATTCCTGGAGCTAGAGAAGGCCCTTCAAGGCCTGGTCGAAGAGTCCCTCATTGCCGGTGCCGGTAATAAACTGGTGGAGATTGCCAAATCGCATCAGTCGAGCTTCTGGTCCGAGCAGATGCCCGATACACTGGCCAGGTGGTCTCTGATAGCCGCAGCGGGACTGGTTCTGTTGGAGGCAGACAGGATCGAGAAGGAGATCAGATCATCTTCAGAAAACGTCAGATCATTCCTTGATTCTTACACTTCCGGAGATCGCCCCTGGTACCAGCTTGATACCAGTCACAGGAACATGGAACGAAAATTCCACGATTTCAGTTTCCTGGATGCCAGCGATAGGCTTGAACGGCTCGTCTATAAGGCAAGGAACAGATACATGGACGCCGGTTCATCTCTCGCCGAGAGGTTCCTCAGGCTTTACGCCAAGGATAGCTTCCACATAAACAACATCCTTCGCCAGTCTGAAATCTTCGAGAGAAAGGTTAAACCTGCATTAGAAGAAGGCAGTATTGCCTACATATGGGTTGATGCCCTCAGGTTCGAGATGGCCCAGGAGCTGGTCCGGATCCTCTCCAACGAGTTTAGTTGCGAGATATTTCCAGCGATGGGATCAGTCCCTGGCATTACAGAAATAGGCATGGCTTCGCTACTTCCTGGTGCCCAAGATTCCAGGGTGGTTTCCGTAGGTGATGGCAAGCTGGGGCTGGAGTTTGACGGCAAAATAGTCAAGAACCGCAATGATCGTATTGGGTTCCTGAAAGAGATTCTTACTATCAGGGTCTTCGACCTCTGGCTTGATGATCTTCTTCCAACTCCCAAACCGCCGGTGATCAACGGGATTAAAGATGCAGATCTCGTTCTAGTGACCTCTCTTGAGATCGATAATCTGTGCGAGAGCGATAATGTAGCCCTGGCCAGAAGCGTAATGGATGAGATCCTTTTTATGCTTCAGAGGGGCCTTCGCGCCCTGGCGAAGCAAGGTGTGAAGAGTATTATCGTGGTCGCAGATCACGGTTACCTCTTCGGCGATGAACCCGGCATCGATATGAAGATAGAAGCTCCAGGAGGTGATACGGTTGATCTCCACAGGCGCATATGGATCGGTCACGGCGGGGCTGCTAATCCCAACTACCTGAGAGCAAAGATCTCGGATTTCGGCTTAGGAGGCGATCTTGAGATCGCTGCTCCCTGGAACTTCGCCTGTTTTAAGACAAAAGGGGGACTGAAGGCTTACTTCCATGGTGGCCTATCCCCCCAGGAGATGGTGATACCTGTGATCACCCTGACTCCGTTGCTTCAACCCCTGGAAGAAGTTAAAGACATAATCTGGTCCCTTGATTACGGTGGCAGAAAGATCACTACCCGCTTCTTCGCTGTAAAGATATCGGGTCGCAATAAAGGCCCTTCAGCGGTAATACCTCCCAGAGTGCGGGTAGAGCTTAGAGAAGGAAAGGATTGCATATCTAAGCCAGTTGTGGCCTCCTATGGCTTCGAGGATGCCACAGGCAATGTCCAATTAAAGACGTCAGAAAAAGATACTTGGTCTATAGAGCCCAATACGATCACCTTAATGATAACCAAAGATCCTTCCCAGAAAGAATTAAAGGTCTATGTGCTGAATGCTACAACCGATGAAGAACTGGCCTCCTCAAAGGAGATAGAGGTCTCCATGATGCCGTATTGAGAAAGTAGACATAGAATCAATTGATTTGCAGAGTGTATCCAAGGATGATATATCATGCCCGAGCTTGATCGAAAGGTAGCATCTGTATTCGCCGGAAAAGTGGTTCGCAAGGACCTAGTCCTGAAACTGAAGGCTGGTGTCGGAGGGGCCGTTCCCAATTTCGTTCTCGAATACCTCTTGGGCAAATATTGTGCAACCGATGACCTCGCCACTATTGAGGCGGGCATGAAGCTTGTCACCTCCACCCTGGCCGAGAATTACGTCCGGCCGGATGAGGCTAACAAAGCTCAGTCCAAAGTAAAAGAGATGGGTAAACACACCATCATCGATAAGATCAAGGTGAGATACCTCTCCGAGGACGACAAGTACTGGGCGGAGTTCGTAAACTTCGGTCATAAGTATGT
This sequence comes from Methanothrix sp., assembly GCA_003162615.1. Classification (GTDB taxonomy): domain Archaea; phylum Halobacteriota; class Methanosarcinia; order Methanotrichales; family Methanotrichaceae; genus Fen-7. The sequence continues at coordinate 12,220 of PMNG01000003.1, forward strand.
CCACATTCCCGAGCTCTATGTCCAAAAGTATGATCGGCTCCTCATGGGCGGCATTTGGGCCCAGGTAGATCTGGTTCATAGGTACGATGAGGAGGCCAAAGGAAAACGCAGCCCCTTCTGGATCGAAGATCTGAAGCCTATTCAGCTGGCCAGCTTCGATCTACCAGAGTTCATAGAGTGCCGCCGCAAGTTTACAAGTGACGAGTGGATAGACCTCCTGATCCGTACCATAGGCATGGAACCGTCCCACTTTGACCGGAGGCTGAAGCTTCTTTTCTTAATCAGGATGATCCCGCTATGCGAGCAGAACTACAACCTGATAGAGCTTGGCCCCCGTGGAACCGGAAAGTCTTACGCCTACCAGGAGTTCACCCCTTATGCCATACTCCTCACCGGCCCGACCACGGTAGCCAACCTCTTCTACAATATAGGCACGGGCAAGATGGGCCTAGTGGGCCTCTGGGACGCCGTAGCCTTCGATGAGGTGGCAGATCTTCAGAAGATGCCCAAGGAAGTAATATCCACCCTAAAGACCTACTGCGAATCTGGGGCATTTGCCCGCGGAAAAGATGCCCTTTCAGGAACAGCATCCATAGTTATGTTCGGGAACACCAACCAACCCGTGGAGATCATGGTTCGGTCCTCCCACCTCTTTGCGCCTATGCCTGAGATCATCAGAGAGGACATGGCCTTTTTCGATCGCATTCATTACTACTTGCCTGGCTGGGAAGTACCCAAGATGCAGGTCGATTTCTTTACCGATCATTATGGCTTCGTAGTGGATTACCTGGCGGAAGCACTCAGGGAACTACGCCGCCAGAACTTCGTGGATATGGTTGACCATTACTTTTCCCTTGGTTCTCACCTCAATGCTCGTGATGTTAAGGCAGTACGAAAAACTGTGTCTGGTCTCATCAAGCTGATCTATCCGCATGGAGAGGTATCCAGGAGTGAGATGACGGAGTTGCTGGAGCTGGCGCTAGAGGGCCGACGCCGTGTTAAAGAGCAGCTTAAAAAAATGGGCTCATTTGAGTATCATCAGACATCCTTTTCATACGTAGATATCGAGAGCCGAGAAGAGAAATATGTGGGAGTGCCAGAAGAAGGTGGCAGGGACCTGATCTCTCAAGATCCGCAGGCTCCAGGTTCCATATATGCTGCTTCTGTCAACGACCAGGGCAAAGCAGGGCTATTCCGCCTTGAGGTTGGAAGCTCTCCAGGGACCGGCAAGCTAAAGATGGCAGGCGGAATCGACAGCACAACTAAAGAGTCAATACAAAGGGCTTTTGCATACATCAATGGCCATAAGGTCATGATGGGTATTGCCCAGGCATTCGATACGACTGACTTCCACGTTGAGGCCATAAACCTTCTAGCTAATCACGTCTCTTGCGATGCTGGTGTTGGACTAGTCGTGGCCATATACTCGTCTCTCATGAGGCAGCCTGTGCTGGCAGGCCTTATCGTTTTGGGCGATCTCAGCATCCAAGGAAATATCAAAGCAGTACGATCCCTTGCAGAGCCCCTACAGATCGGCATGGATAATGGTGCCAGGTGCGCACTGATTCCACTTGAGAACAAAAGGCATTTCTTGGATGTTACCTCAGATGTCGTCGAGAGGGTCGATCCAATCTTCTACGGTGAACCATTCATGGCTGCGAGAAAGGCTCTGGGTTTGAAATAGGAATATTCTGCTCAGTTCATAATACTCGCTGCCCCGCTTTCTGACGTGCAGCAGCAATTGGGGGTCATCTATGCAAGGGATGCTTCTTCATAGCCGAACGATTCGAGAACTTTCGACGTGAGAAACGTCAATGGCAACGGGATCGGCTTCACCAAGAGAAAGTGGTCCTGATCCATTATACCAAGAACGCCACTGTGATCACCTTTCGGTATAAAGACGATGTGGAGAATCCAGCGCATTTGCAGCTAAAGGATCTGCCCGAGGATGGCGAGGAAGAGCTGTCCATGATGACCAAGATNNCAAGATTGTGGACAAGATGACGAAGGACCTGGACCTCAAGGTGTACCATGACTGCTACAAGTGAAGGATGGAGGCACTCACACCCAAAATGAAAGGAGAGGTTGCGCAAGTGAAAGAGGAGAGCCAAACAGTCTATGGCCAAGTGCATGATCGAAGCGCTGAGGGCTACGACAGGCAGCGTCAAAAGCGGCTAACAGTGGTGTAACGGATATCTGACTTAGGGCGCGGGAACAAAGAAAGTGCATATCTTCACTGGAGAGCGAAAGCAGGTAAAAAGCCCAAGAAGGCTCCGGCCTGGATGCCTGCAAAGATCTGGAAGCCCAATGTCAAGAAGATCGGTGTTGAGAAGCTGAATAGCTTTGATTAGTACCATATTTTAGGCAGCTTACCTCGAAGCCCTGAGTATTTTTTTAAGGTATTGCCACCGGCCCCTCTTTCTGAACTGACTTGTTGATGTAGTCTCCATTCTGGCATCGAGACATTTCAATCTTCGGGCTTGAGAAACCTGCGCTAATTTCTCATAATACATCAAGCTTATATAAATGATAGACAAATAGCGAGACTAATGCGATTCAGCGAAAGTGAGGTCCAAGCGCTAACACTGGTTACCGGATCAGTGAACGCCCTGTACCCCAGAGATCTTTCCCGTACCTTGAATCTTCGCCCCGAGACTTTATCCAGGGTGACGACTACCCTGGTGAACAAGGGCTTATTGGAGCGGGAAGGCAAAGAGATATCTCTGGCCAGGAATCCGGCAGCTGAGTCATTTAAGAGGCTTTACTTTGCTCATCGGGCCTCTCCCTTCCCAATCCTGTTTTCCGACAGGCGAGTTGATCTGCTGTCCAAGCTCGAGAACAAACAGAAAAGCGCAGAGGATCTGGAGGAAGAGACGACCATCCCGAGAAAAACCATCTACCGCTATCTCAAAGGCTTCCTCCACTTAGGTGTTGTGAAGCGTTCCAAGAAAGGCCGAGCCTTCCTTTTCTCCTTCAATTACATCATCTGGAAGGATCTCAAGGACTTCGTAACAACACTCATCGAATATCAAGCCCTTCGTCTAGTCCCCCGTGAAGGACTGCTAATCAAGAGCTATGAGAATAGTGTACTCTTCAAGAGCCTTCGATCCCAGGATGCCACGTCCACATCCTTCAGTTCCTACGAAGATTATGGGATAGAGCTGGTCCTTCGGGATAACTATTACACCCTTCCCAAGAGGGAGTTGTCCATTCAGGAGATCTTCATTCATTCCCTGGACTCTGCGCAGGATCTTTCCCAGAAGCTTTTTTGTATATTGTTCTACCTGAAGAACAAGGATGAACTGGAAGGTGTCGACCATACCATGATGAAGAGCATCTTAGCCGTACTTAGGGGAGAGCAGATCAAAGGTTATCCCACCCTGGAAGATATAAAGGATAGGACGGAGCTATATGGCATTGA
>PMNG01000152.1 GCA_003162615.1 Methanothrix sp.
ATAGGCAACATCTCGGGGGTCAGACCAACTGCCACCGCCAAGGCAAACAGGAAAGCTTCCAGCCAGTTCTGCTTGGTCAGCCCGTTGATGAGGAAGACTGCCGGCACCATCACGACGATGAAGCGGATCATCAGCCAGGTGAATTGGTTGATGCCTTTGTCAAAACTGGTTAGCACGCGCTGCCCAATGATGCTGATAGCCAGCGATCCGAAATAAGTCTGATTTCCGGTGTGGACGACCACAGCCGTCGCAGAACCGCTCTCTACGTTTGAACCCAGAAAGCAGATGTTGGGCAAATCCAATGGATTCTGAATATCCGCAGACACCGGGTCGGCCTTTTTCTCCACGGGCAAGGATTCACCGGTGAGGGTCGACTGATTCAGGAACAAGTCCTTGGCAGAAAGCACTCGTACGTCGGCTGGTACCATATCACCGGCAGCCAACCGGATTATATCGCCTGGAACTAACATCTTGAGCGATAGTTCGGCTTCTTTGCTATCGCGCACTATCGTCGCCGTGTTGCTGACCATCGCTTTGAGCTTTTCAGCCGCGTTGTCAGCACGCATCTCCTGATAGAAACGCAGCACCACGCCCAGCAGTACCATAAAAAATATTACTACCGTCGCCCGCATGTCACCAGTTAGGTAAGAAACCACACCTAGCGCCGAAAGTAGGATGACGAGTGGATTCTTGACGTTATTCAACAAACGCATCAGTAAGGATTGATTCTTTTCTCTCGCAATCTCGTTTAGTCCATACTGTTTCAAGCGAGAATCGGCTTCCGCCTGGCTCAAGCCATTCAATCCAGATTCTAGCTCCTTCAGGATGGTATCAGCATCAGAGCGTGCCGTTTCCAGTAATTGAGCGGAAACTTTTGCCCCTTTTCCTTTGGCATGATTTACTGGCCGCTGAGTTGAATTCTGGTCGGTTTTTTCAGGTCCCATCCATACCTCTTGGATGCGAGAATTGCTCTTAAGCATCACATCGATCTAGCGATCCGTCTGACGAAGGGGTTTTGGCCCCCTAGCCTTTGTAGAAGACTTTGCTTTAAACCATTGATGTAACTGATTGCTCTCAATGCTCCCATAAGATATGATTCTCTTCCAAAGGTACAAGAGCAGCCGGATGATAGGGAACTATTCGAGGCGTGTAATGCTCTGCAGGGCGCATTGCAGGCAATCTAGCCCCATATAGATAACCATTGACAACTCCGGAGATGAGGCCTTCATTTGCCATTGTCACCTTTATTGGGCCTTTATCATCCATTGGATCAGCATAAAGTTCCACCTTAACCATGTCTGGATCGATTTCACCAAGGTAAACCTGAACCTCAAACTTCCAGTCCTCGCCGTCTCTGGAAACTCTTGTGCCCAAGAATCGCATGCTGCTCCAGTTTTCAGCTAACCTTTTAGCCCAAGTGTCCAGATCTTTGGCCAGCCTGCAACCTTCTGCTTCTCGGCTTCTGAATGCCTCGGATGCGGTCAAGTACATCTTTTCTACATACTCGCGCATCATGCGATCGCTGCTGAACCTTGGTGTAAGCTTTGACATGCTAGCTCTCATACGAGCAATCCAGGCACTGGGAAATCCGTCACTGTCGCGGGTGTAAAACTCAGGAATCACGTTTTCTTCCAGAAGCTTATAGAGCTGCTCAGCGTCGCTTTCATCCAGCTGAGGACTCAGGTAATCACGGCCATCTCCTAAGCTCCAGCCCACATCAGGATCATAGGCTTCTGCCCACCAGCCATCAAGGACAGAAAGGTTCAGGCCGCCATTTGCCAGGATCTTCATACCACTGGTTCCTGACGCCTCCATCGGACGACATGGAACATTGATCCACAGATCGACTCCAGACAAGAGCTTCTGAGCTAGGGCTATATCATAGTCTTCCAGAAAGACAATTCTATCGAAGAGATCTGGCCGGGAGGCAAACTGAGCCATTTCCTTGACCAATCTCTTGCCTTCATCATCTCTGGGATGGGCCTTCCCAGCCACGATGAACTGAACTGGACGTTTCAAGTCCTTAAGGATCCGGGCAAACCTGTCGGCATCACGAAGCAAGAGAGTAGGCCTCTTGTAAGAGGCGAACCTCCGAGCGAATCCTATGGTCAGGGCATTAGGGTCGAGGACGTGACTGGCCGTCTGGATTTTTCCGGCATCAGCTCCATGCTCCTGAAGCTGACGGACCAATCTGCGCCTGACATAATCTACCAGGCTCTTGCGTTCTTCAGCCCGGAAGCTCCACAACTCTGCATCTCCTAATCTTGATATCTCTAGAACAGTCTCGACATAGGTCAGATCTTTATGCTCATAACAGCATTCATGACTCCAGATTTTCTTTGTCGCAGGAGATTCCCAGGATGAAACATGTACCCCATTGGTTATGTGCTCAACAGGGACTTCGGCTTGGGGCCATCGAGTGAAGAGGGGCTGGAAGATCCTTCGGCTCACTTCTCCGTGAAGGCGGCTTACACCGTTGACGTGGGAACATCCTCGCATGGCCAAAAGAGCCATGAAAAAGGAGCTGTTCTCGTCTTCAGGGTTTACCCTACCTAAATTTACCAGTTCTTCTGGAGTGATTCCAACCGATTCCGCAGCCCATCGGGCATATCGATGGATTAGAGATTTATCAAAGCTATCAAAACCTGCCGCCACGGAGGTATGAGTCGTGAAAACATTGCCGGCCCTGGTTGCCCAAAGGGCCACCGAGAAGGGAACTCTGTGTTTCACCATGAAGCTATGAGCTCTGGCTAACACCAGAAATGAGGCATGTCCTTCGTTGATATGGCACACATCAACATCTATGTCCATGGCCTGTAGGGCTAACCATCCTCCTGCACCTAGAACTATCTCCTGAATCAGACGTCGTTCCTCTCCAGGGTCGTAGAGATTAGCAGTGGTAGCCCTATCCCAAGGGCTGTTCATTGGATCATTAGAATCAAGAAGGTAAAGGCCAACTCTTCCAACCTGAGCTTTCCAGATCCTGAGGTATAGAGCTCTTCCTGGTAGCAGAAGCTTGACCCTCAGACGGCTGCCATCCGTCTTACGTACGGGAACCATGGGAAGCGTTGAAGGATCGTTATAAGGAAAGGCCTCCATCTGTGAACCATCATCCGCTAGAACCTGATGGAAATAGCCTTGTTGATATAACAATCCCATTCCTATCAAGGGAACTCCTAGGTCACTAGCCGTCTTGAGGTGGTCCCCTGCCAGTATTCCTAGGCCACCGGAATAGATTGGCAACACCTCTCTTAATCCGAACTCCATGCTGAAATAGGCTATTTTTCCCATCCGGTAACAGTAGCCAAGCCGATCGAACCAGCACATCTCCTCTTGGCCTTTTTTCCGGCTCTCCGTCCAGAACTGAAGTTCCTTCTTGAACTCTTCATCCTGAGAGATTTCTTCCAATCGCTCTTCTGAAATATTCTCTAGAATCATGGAGGGATTATTGGTTCGTTCCCAGGCCTCGGGATCTAACTTCTCCCAGATCAAATCGGCTGTGCAACGCTCATTCCAGCGAAGGTCTAAGGCAAGTTCGTATAGCACCTCAAGACCCTCAGGAAGTGGACGTTGGAATGGGGAGTTCATACAATACCTTTGGGACTCAAAATCCATTCATGAGATGTTGCGCCCAATGGTCTTGCCAATCCAGGCAGAACTCTCTTGGCCACAAATCCTTCTCATTTCAGTCATTCTCATCATACTCCTCCGGATCATCTCCTCACATCTGAGGGTCGTGATTGGAAGATCTCTACTAGAATCTCTTTCCGCCTATAACTCAAGTAGCCTGCGTTTACCATGCTCCTGGGCCAAAAGGCCTACCACTCATCTCTTCATTGATCATGTCATAATCTCAGGTTGTCTGGCTCTTCTGCTCTCGGATAAGCCTTTGCGATAAGCTTCTCTTTACTTTCGGCCTTTCATTGAAATAGATTACTGTCGCCATTTCTGGTCAGATTCTTCCGGGATTGGTTTCCAGAGAGTAACACCACATGAGAGGCCAAGCTCATAGGGTGATCATATGTATTTGAGGCAACTGGATATATCCATTTTCCAAATACAACAATACCGATCAATAATCTATATACCCCTCTTCAAAATCTCT
>PMNG01000022.1:0-18351 GCA_003162615.1 Methanothrix sp.
GAGTTCTTCGACCCCAAAGTGCGAGTAGTAATCGCCAATACACCGAGCTACGTAGGATCGCATATCACAGGCTATGACAATGCCGTCAAGGCCATCGCCCAGAGCTTTCCGAGGATTAGCAAGCCCAATGGCAAATTGAACGTGATACCCGGCTTCGTGGACCCGGGAGACATCCGCGAGATCAAGAGAATCCTTGCCATGATGGGCGTCTCGTACATCGTATTTCCCGATACGACTGACGTCTTCGACGCGCCGCTGATACCGGAATCCGGAGGGCTCTATCCGCCCGGAGGAACTACCATGCCGGATCTGGTGGACGCCGGCAACTCCTGCGCCACCATTGCTCTAGGAAGGACCGCCGGAGCCTCGGGTGCATTGGTCCTGAAGGGCAAGTTTCAGATCCCCGCTGTCATCGGCCCAATGCCCATTGGCATATGCAATACCGATGCCTTTGTGATGAACGTCTCCAGCCTTATGGGCGTGCCAATTCCGCAGGAGATAGAATACGAGAGGGGTCGGCTGGTGGACATGATGACCGATGCCCATCTGCACTTCCATGCCAAGCGAGTGGCCATCTTCGGAGATCCGGATACGGTCATCGGCATGATCAGCCTGGCAGTGGAAATGGGCATGAACCCGAGTTATGCCCTGACCGGCACTCCGGACAAGAAGTTTGCCGAGGAGATTCATAATGTTGCACCCGACTGCGAAGCACTGCAGGGAGACACCTTTCTCCTGCACCAGAAGATCAAGAACAATCCGGTGGATATGCTCATCGGCAATACCTATGGCAAATTGATAGCTAGGGCAGAGGATATCCCGTTGGTGCGGGTTGGCTTCCCCATCACCGATCGGGCCAATATGCACTACTTTCCCATCATCGGCTATGCAGGAGCGGCAAGGCTGGTCGAGATGATCGGCAATATGTTCCTGGAAAGAAGGGACAGGGACTCGGACGATACGCACTTCGAGATGGTGCTTTAAGAAAAAATTTTGAATTAGGTAAGATAGCAAGAACGTCGAGGAAAAATGATCGTCAAGATCTTCGAAGGCAGAGAGGGGCACATTCAGCAGAAAGGCGACGATTGCCTTCCCCTCTCCTGCAACAACGACAGCCTGGCTGGAGCCGTGAGCCAGAGGGCCTGCGTCTACTCCGGGGCCAGGGTTGTGCTAAATCCGATTACCGATGCCCTGCACCTGGTGCATGGGCCCATCGGCTGCGCTGCTTACACCTGGGACATCCGGGGTGCAGCCTCCTCCGGCCCCGACCTCTACAAAAACAGTTTCTCCACGGACATGAAGGAGCTGGATGTTATATTCGGGGGCGAGAAGAAGCTAGCTGCAGCTTTGCGGGAGCTGGCGGACAGGTTCCATCCGCCGGCCATCTTCGTCTACTCCACTTGTATCGTGGGAATCATTGGAGACGACTTGGAAACTGTCTGCAAAAAGGCATCCGAGGAGATCGGAATTCCAATTGTGCCCGTCAAGTCGGAAGGATTTCGTGGGAACAAGAACGAGGGCTACAAGGCTGCCTGCAATGCGCTTTATGAGCTGATTGGAACGAGAGTTTACACTCCCAAGAGCGCCTATTCCGTCAACCTGCTCGGTGAGTACAACGTAGCCGGAGACGTCTGGTCTGTCAAGCCCTTCTTCGAGGAGATGGATATCGAGGTCGTGGCAACGCTCACCGGCGACGCCCGCGTGGCAGAAATTCAAAGGGCTCATACTGCTCTGCTCAATTTAGTGCAGTGCAGCGGCTCCATGACCTATCTTGCCAAGAAGATGGAAGAGAAATATGGCATTCCCTACAAGCGGATAAGCTTCTTCGGCTTGCAGGACATGTCNNGGAAGAGATCATCCTTCGGGAGACGACTCGCGTAATGCCCCAGATCGAGCACCATCGCGCCCGAGTCAGCGGAAAGAAGGCCGCAATTTACATGGGCGGCGCTGCAAAAGCTGTCTCCCTGGTCCGGGCTTTCCAGGAGCTGGAAATGGACGTGGTCATAATCGGAACGCAAACCGGAGATCGGGACGACTATCAGAAGATCGCCTACATCGTAAAAGAGGGAACCGTGATCATTGACGACGCCAATCCTCTGGAACTGAAAGAGCTTCTCATCAAACAGGGTGCAGACCTGCTAGTAGCGGGCGTCAAAGAGCGCTTCCTGGCCTACAAGCTTGGAATCGCTTTCTGTGACTTCAATCACGATCGAACCATCAACTTCGAAGGGTTCCAGGGCATGCTCAACTTCGCTCGCGAGGTCGATATCACCATCAACAGCCCGGTCTGGCGGCTTCCGATAAAAAGACCTAGGCCGATCTGCAGTCGATCAGAGCCGATAATGAGCGCAGGAGTAGAGGATGTTATCCAAGAGCCTTGCCACAGTTAACCCCTGTTCCATGTGCATGCCCATGGGCAGCGTGCTGGTCTTCCATGGAATCGAGAACTGCATGACCCTCTTTCACGGCTCGCAAGGATGCAGCACCTACATGCGCCTCTACCTTGCTCATCACTTCCGTGAGCCCGTGGACATCGCCTCATCCGCTTTGAGCGAGAAGGGTACGGTCTACGGCGGAGCAGCCAATCTCAAGCAGGGTCTGCGCAACGTGATCAAAGGATACAGCCCCAAAGCCATCGGCATTGCAACTACATGCCTGGCCGAGACCATCGGCGATGATGTGTCCCAGATTGTCCGCGAGTTTCAGGCAGAAGAACCTTTAGTTAGGGACGTGACTTTCATACCCGTCTCGACGCCCTCCTATGCCGCCTCACACGAAGTTGGCTATCGGGTCGCCCTGAAGGGCCTGGTGCATACCTTAGCGAGGAGGACAAATCCGAATGAGAGGATCAACATCCTTGTGGGCTCAATCATCTCTCCAGCGGACGTTCGCTATCTCAAGAGGCTGCTGGACGATTGGGGCTTGGGGTACATCCTCCTGCCGGACATATCGGAGACCTTCGACTCGCCCCTCTGCCTAGACCCGCCCCGTATCCCTGCAGGAGGAACNNGAATTCTGCGACCGCTTGGCTGCCTGTCTGGAGGAGCTGACGGGAGGGGCCATGCCTGAATGCTATGAGCGAGAGCGAGGAAGACTGCTGGATACTATGATTGATGCTCATAAAATTGTAGCCGACGCCAGGACGGCAGTCTTCGGAGACACTGAGAAGGTCCTGGGCTTGGCCAAGCTGATGACTGAACTTGGTATGAAGCCGCAGATCATTGCCACGGGCGCCACCAATACCGCTTTCACCGAATATGTCGCACAGCTTGCTTCCGGTTCTAGAATAATAACCGGAGCTGACTATTCCGAGATTGCCGATGAGGTCTCAAACGAAGACATCGATCTGATGGTAGGACCTTTCACTGGACGGCAGACCGCCAGGAGGGCGACAGTGCCGCTCTTGCGAGTTGGTCTGCCCAATCATGATCGCTTCGGAGCGTCGCACCAGCGGCTCCTGGGATATGAGGGCAGCATGTATCTGGTGGACAGCCTGGCCAATGCACTGATCGAATCAAGGGAGAAAGGACCCGCATGAGAGAGGACACGAAGCTTGAGCAATTTCGGAACTTCGATTACATCCGGCTTGAAACCTTCAAAAAGAACGGACAGGCTGTCCCCACGCCAGTCTGGTTCGTTGTAGAGGATGACATGCTCTACGTGCGTTCCTATGCCAACAGCGGCAAGGTCAAACGCATGCGAAACAACTCTTATGTGAAGATCGCGCCCTCTGATGCCCTGGGAAAACCCCACGGGGTGACCATCGAAGGAACGGCCGTCCGGGTGGACGGAGACAAGGAGATCAAAATCAGCCAGCTCCTCTACCGCAAGTACGGCCTGAAGAAGATGTCATTCGATCTGTGGGGCGCTATTAAGCAGCTCGACTGGGCGGTCTTTGCCATCAAGGTCTGAATGGCCCAGATAAGCGCAAGGATTAATACGTTTAACGTATATGGTTACTTAACTGACAAAAAGTAAGCGTTTGTGCTTACTCAATGGTCAGTGTATCAATCGAGGGATGATAACTTTGATCGAGAAGCGAATATTTGCAGTGGTGATTGCAGTCCTGGTTCTGGCCACGTCTGCATCCTATGCGCAGGAGTCAAAAGAGATTACTGCCTTCACAGCAGCGTCTTTGACAGGAGCCTTCACAGAGATAGGCCAGATGTACAAGAATGAGACCAATATCAGCGTCGTCTTCAACTTCGACGGATCCCAGGTGTTGCGTACTCAAATCGAGAATGGTGCCTATGCGGACATATTCGTATCTGCAAACACGAAACAGATGAACCTTATGAAGAACGAGGGGTTCATGAATAACAGCAGCATCACAGTCTTCACTAGAACCAAGCCTGTAATAATAGTTCCTAAAGACAATCCGGCTAAGATCCAGAGCATCTCCGATCTTGCCAAGCCTGGCCTCAAGATAGTAATCGGGACAAAAGACGTGCCCATTGGTGACTACACCCTGCAGATCCTGGCAAAGCTTGCCAATGATTCGGCCTTTGGTCCTGGGTTCACGAAAAAGGTAATGGCAAACGTTGTCTCCAATGAGACCAACGTGAACTATATCACATCTAAAGTGGCCCTGGGAGAAGCTGATGCGGGCTTCGCTTATAAGTCGGATGTCACAAAAGATCTGGCTAGTAAGATTACAAAGATAGAGATACCAGATAAGTACAACGTGATTGCCGAGTATCCCATGGGCATACTGAAGCAGTCCAAATATCCTGCACAAGCCCAGGAGTTCATAAACCTTGTGAAGTCGGATAAGGGCATGGCTGTCCTGGAGAAGTACGGGTTTGAGCCGGTCATAAGCCCCGCGGTGTCTGTAAAGGCCGCATCAAACGCCACGGCACCTAAAGCAACAGCGTAGAGTGGCTATTCGAGGAGCGAGGGTCTAAAACCCTTCGAACCTCAATCTCTCGGCATGCGGGCTGTATCAAACCAGAGCGACGGGTTCAAAAATAGCCGTCGCCAATCACATTTAATGGAGCTGAGTTTGCGGGAAGAGGATATTGTTAAGCCCTCGCTTCTGCCTTACCAGGAGCTTGAGGAGAATGTGTGGCTGAAAAATGTCTGTGCCGGTTGCAGAGCCTGTATCTCAGTGTGCCCCGCCGGTACGCTGGCTTATGACCCTGAGTTGAACAGACCACAACAAGTCACGATGTGCGTGGAATGTAGGGCATGCCTTGACGTGTGCCCGCGCATGCCTGCAAACATCAAGAATATCGGTCCATCAGAGATCCTTGGGCCTTATCTCGCTGTTAAGAACGTGAGATCTAAGAAAAACAGCGGACGCTTCCAGAATGGCGGCGCAGTTACTGCATTGCTAACTGCGGCTATGGAGGAAGAGCTGGTAGACTGCGCTTTAGTAATGGGTGAGGACCGCTGGGCACAGAAGTCTTACCCGCGAGTTGTCTATGACGTTTCGGATCTGGAAAAGTGCGCCGGAAGCAAATATACAAGCAACACGGTGCTGGAGCCCATTCAGGATGTAATAAGGAACGTGAATAACATCGCTCTCGTAGGAACTCCATGTACAGTCCAAGCAGTCGGACTTCTTAGAAAGTCCTCAAATGAGTTCGCCATGAAACTTGCGCACAAAGTAAGGTTCCTTCTCGGATTATTCTGCTTCGAGGCCTTCAGTGATCAGTTAATACCGGAGGTTACCAGGCGCCTATGTGTTCCGCCATGGCGTATAGATAAGATGAGCGCAAGTGATGCTATGATGACTATATCACTGCGTGATGGGGGCATCAAGACTATCCCGCTGCCAGAAATTTCAGGATATGTTAAGCCTGGCTGTAAGGCTTGTGCCGACTTTACAGCAAAGCTATCAGATGTTTCCGTTGGCGGTGTCGGAAGTACTCCCGGCATGAGTGTTGTCATCCTCAGGACCCCGGAGGGCGTGGGGCTATTCAAGATTGCTGAAGAGAGGGGGTTTATAGAAGCAAAGGAAGGCGTAAAGGTCGAAGCTATCGAAAAAGTCGGTAAGTTAAAGCTTGAGAGGAACGGCTTTTAACCGCTCTTTTTGGCTTTTCTCTTATCTTAACAGCAACGGCAACCAAGGCGGCAGCATAATCGGAGTGCAGTTGAAGAAGGCAAGGTCCTTCTTTGATACCCTTATGGTTCCAGTCGGGCAAGATGAGACCGTAGAGCTATTGAATCAAGTCTTGAGGAAATATGGCTTTAAATCAAGTTGAGCTAGGCCACACAAACGAGCTTCCCGGACAAGATCGGGAGGCCATCGTCATTCCTTCCAGAACGAAGGAGATGGCCCTGAAGGCAGGCCTCGGACTGACACTTATCCTGGCCATGACTTTCATAGCCCTGCCGGTGGTCTCGCTTTTCGTCAAGAGCCCATTGGATGCGACACTGAGGTCGTTGTACGATCCTGTTGTAATGGACGCCCTCAAGCTCAGCTTGATGACCTCGACCCTTACCACATTAACCGTTGTACTAATGGGAACGCCAATAGCCTACGTCAACGCACGATTCCATTACTTCGGCAGGGATATCGCCGACTCACTTATAGATCTGCCTGTGATCATGCCTCCTGCTGTGGCAGGCATCGCCCTCCTCATGGCCTTTGGCAGGATGGGCATCCTTGGACATTATCTGAACGCCTTCGGATTTGGCATAGCCTTTACAACCCTGGCGGTGATAATAGCCCAGGTCTTCGTATCTTCGCCTTTTTACATCCGCCAGGCCAAGACGAGCTTCGAGGACGTTGATACGGCCTTTGAGGACGCGGCTCGCACTCTGGGAGCTTCCAGGGTCTACACATTCTTCCATGTGATCCTGCCCATCGCCTCAAACGGCCTCATATCCGGAGCGATCATGGCCTTTGCCCGGTCTCTGGGTGAATTCGGAGCCACCATTATGTTCGCCGGGAACTTCCAGGGCAGAACGCAGACCATGCCGCTGGCTATCTACACAGCTATGCAGGGGGATCTGAATGTCTCTCTATGTCTGGCCATAATCCTGGTGATCATTTCTTTCGTGGTCATAGCCCTGGTGAAGATGCTCACTCGAAGGGTGTACAAGAATGTTAGAGATTGATGTTGAGAAGCAGCTCAGGGACTTCAAGCTGGAAGTGAAGATCGAAGTGGCTGAGGGCGAGATATTGATGCTTGTCGGAGACAACGGCTGCGGCAAGACGACCCTATTGAACCTCGTAGCGGGTCTGATCAGTCCGGATTCTGGCAGGATAGCGCTGGATGGAAGGCCGCTCTATGATTCCGCTTTCAGAATTAGCGTCGCTCCGGAGGTGCGCAACATTGGATACGTCTTTCAGAGCTATGCGCTCTTTCCTCACATGAGCGTCTATGACAACGTGGCCTTCGGCCTACGGACACGCAAGCTCTCCGAGCAAGAGATCGAGTTTTTGGTTAAAGACCACCTTGAAGCTGCCGGGCTCTGGGAGATCAGGAGGGCCAAAGCAGGAAGCATCTCTGGAGGGCAGAAGCAGCGAGTGGCTCTGGCCAGGGCGCTGATAATAGAGCCACGGTTGCTTCTGCTGGACGAGCCGCTATCTGCTTTGGACGTCAGGAAACAGGCGGCCATGAGAAGAGATCTTCGGGAGAAGATCCATTCTTGCGGCGTTCCAAGCATCATCGTCACCCATGACCTAAGGGACGTGGCCTGCATCGGAGACCGGGCATGCCTTATCGAAAAGGGTAAGATTGCTTTATCTGGCGAGGCTGATGATGTTATTGGCTGGGGTGCTATTGCTAATTCTGACGTGATAAAACCGAAAGATTCAACTGTCTGACCCAAACAAATAGGATAAGACATGAGCTCCACGAGCCTGGGATAGATCATCTGCATTGGTTCAAAAGCCCTGGCGGTCATGTGAAAACTGCAAGGTGGTTGGCTCTTTTCCGCTTTTGGAAATGTATTTGCTACGAGCCCTGTTGAATTCCTCGTCCATCGTCGAAATACCACACTCTATCGGCATTCCTGGCCAGTTCCCACATGAAAGGATCAGTCCCTGCGAGTAGAGCAGAACAGTCGCCTCTTTGGCTGCATCGCTTCTGACACATCAAGCTTGGATTGTGTTACCCACTCCTAAAAATAAAGAACAGATTATTCATATATGATTATTTCTGTTAATGACATACACGAACCCTTATCTGAACCATTAGATGGAGCCTTGCAGTTGGCATGTAAAGGCTGATCCTGGAAATAGATACCAGCTATTGTTTAAAAAATAAAAAAGTAGTATTTGTACTCGTTCCGCGCTTAAGGTGCGTTCAGGAAGGAGTAAGCCCAGTAGTTCCAGTTATCTCCTAGATATCCGTTGTAGAGACCATTAGGGTTCATCACATTGCCGTTCGGGAGAACGCATTGGTCAACATCTCCGTAAGGAGTATGAATAGTTTCCACGCTGCCACCATAGTCCTGGCATGAATTGATCGATCCACCATAGTTCTGCCCGTATGGATAAGCACTGTAGTAGTAAGGATAGTAGTCCCCGTACGGGTTGTAGAAGCCATAAGTGCTGGGACTGCACGACCCAGTGGCAAAGGTATGGGCATCACACCAACTATTGCCTCCGAATTGGCAAAATCCCTGGCCGTTGTTTATTCCTGGGGCTGTTCTGTAGAGATAACCCGATCCCACGCAGTAAGCTCTATCTGAACTGGAGGTTGATGGGTTTGAAGCAGACGAGACCGGTGCATTAGATCCTAATGAATACGTGCTCTGTCCAGCGACCGTCAGTACTGTGGCTAGAACTACCACAACGCAAAGCCCCGCGAACAAGAAACCCAACTTCCATTTATTAAATCTACCTGTCATCTTCTTTATCTCCATTTAAGGTCTTATCGATCCGAAGACTGCCCATCTCCAATCCGTGCCTTTGATGGGAGAATATGGGCCTTGAGCCTCTTTGGGAAGCACTATATTCAGATGAGAGCCGAAGTTATCGTAAACTGTAGATTCATTGAGGGTGCTCACAATCTTGAAGTCCGGAGAAGAGATATTCAGAATCTTCGGAGTAACAGTCAGGCTAGAATTGATATCCAATCTTTTCAGGAGATATTTATCTTTGGATACCCAGGCAGTCAGTACTGTGTGGCTGTTGTTCTCCAGGCTAGTGGTGTTGAATTCCAATGTTCCGTTTTTAAGTTTCTCTGGCATCGGTAAGGGTGACTCGATGTAGGCTGATAGTAGCTGAAGACCACAAATTCCCTTGCATATGAACTCGAAAGGCGAGCCGACAAGCTTGTAGGTATCTTCGCCTTGGAATTTCTCTGAGCCGACTATCTTTAAGTTGGAGTACTTCAGGAGATTAACCTCTCCGGGAATCTCATTGTAATTTTGCATCATCCTAGCGGTGTCATTGACGGGAAATTTCGTCCAGTTCTGGCCTTGCTTCCAGTACTCGGAACTGCCCACAAAATAGCCCTCCCAATTGAGTATGTTCCTGCTCTCCTCGTCAGTCAGGTTTGAACTCCACCATCCCGATTTGTTAACAAGATCTACCTGTCCCTTTGTAGCCTTATAAGCATCGAATTCAGTTTTAAGGGAAGCATTGGTGAAAATGAAATCACTATTTGCAGACCTCGTATACGTGTACGTGGTGAGATTTCCCGCGGATTTCTCCGACATTTGCTTGAGTTGATCGATGCTGACTGTTTGGGCCGAGACGACCGTCGCAGCAGCCAGAATCGCAAGCATTATGATGATTGATTGGCTGAATTTCATCACAAAACCACCAGGAATATATTGGGCGCTTAATGTTCATAAATTTTTGCATGCGACCATTAATAACCTATATGTTTTCTTGAAGGAATTGGTACATACCGCCGTCAATACTATCGATTCGTCAACCAGTAAGAAGGTGCATGGAGCGTAGCTTGGCCTCCGAAGGAGTCGAAGCGTCAGAGAGTGGGAGAAACGTAGCCTGCGTCGCTCTACTGTGTCCCTACTTGTAACAATTACACAAAATCCCCACAATGATATAATAGGGGAGTGTACGATTTTCTGTTCACGACCAACTTTCGTGTCAACGTCTTCCTGTCAATTCTAGCCAGGACGATCACTCGATGACCTACCATCTACGATCTCGTAAAATCGCATCCAGAGAAGCATATGTGCAGTATTGGTCACTTTTTCCTATTGATTGCACAAGAAAGAAGAATCAAAATGTTATAGTAGTAGGAAATAGCTCGTATGAACTCAATCCCTGGCATCTTTGAATTTTTGACAGCTCTGATTCTCAGTCAACCTTCGGCGGGCACCTAGACGCGTTTTTTTCTTTTTCAAATAACGGCCGAAAGAACAAGAGGAACGGACAAAAGTCGGGAGGTTTTGTCAAATAGGTGTTTTCGCGTCTTTTGCAATTCTCATGTTTGTCGTTTAAACTATTTAAGATTGTAGTTCGGCCTTAATTAATCGCAAGAATGGCCTTCAAGAGGCCTTCTTAGGTCTTCTTCTATCTTCATATACTTTCTCTGGTCAGCTCTCCCTTTGCTTACCTTTAGGACAGAATATCCTCGGCGCTTCTGATATTATCCTTCCTGTGAATAGTTAGGGGGAACTAACTTCTTTTCGTTAGAGATCGTTGAACTAAAGAATGATCTCAAATGGCGATCTGCCCTATTTCTTTTAGAAAAGATCTAGTGAATCTGAAGGATCGACTTCTTCAGACGTTCTGTCAGATCGAAAACGTGCTCCATAAAGGCCTTTTATCAGGATAATAGTAGTAAATTAATTAAATGAGTAATGCTATAGTACTTTAAAGGATTAATTCTAAGGAGTTGTTGAGATTGATAATTAGGAGCAAAAAGTTAGGCGGGATATTGTCGTCCCTGGTCGTGCTGATAGCTTTAGCATTGCCGTTATGCACCGCGCAAATGACCACAACTGGAATGCCTCAGGTCAAAATAATTGAGCCAAAAGAGGAGGTCCAGATTCCAGCAGGGAACATCTCAGTTATGGCCAACGTCACGAACTTTAATCTGGTTAATAAGCTCGGCCAAGCTAGCGTTGCGGCTGAGGGCCACCTCCACTACTACATTGATGTTGCAGTTCCAAAGACTCCCGGCAAGCCTGCAGTTACCGCTATAGGCACCTTCGCACCCACAGCCAATACGACCTGGACCTGGCCGAATGTTAAGCCCGGAAAACATAACTTCTCGGTTCAGCTTGCGAACAACGACCATACTCCCGTTATTCCGGTAGTGTATAGGACGGTCAACGTCACAGTAACGGCTTCGACCTTAAAAACGATGAGTGTAAAAAGCGTGACCATCGATCTAGTCGCGAAGAGTCTGTCTTTCAACACAACCAATATCACAGTTCCTGCTGGAGCCAACATCACCGTCAACTTCGATAACCAGGATACATATGTACCTCACAACTTCGCTGTCTACACTGATGCCTCTGCCAAAACAGCTATCTATCGGGGGAAGAATATAACAGGCCCTGCCAAGATAAGCTACACATTCACTGCGCCAACGAAACCTGGAACCTATTTCTTCAGATGTGATGTTCATCCTACTACAATGACAGGCCAGTTCATAGTGCAGTGACCCGACCTGTGACATTTCAGCCTCTTTTTTTCGCTACACCCCAAAGAGGCGGCTACCAGCATCTATATTTGATCCATGAGCTATAGGTCGAAGGTATCTGACTGAAAATCACCTATTACTAAACTATCGATAATACAGACCTAATGATGTTAAACCTCCAATATCAATTGGATCGAAAGACTAATAACAAGTCCCGCTTTTCTATCATAATCACTCCTCCCAAGCCTTCCTGGACGCACTGGCACCCAGACACCGGTAGTATTCGTCATAGCCAGTAACGCTTCCTTCCTCGGTGGCGGTCCATATGAACCTGAAGTCATGGTTGATGTACAATCCTCCAGACATCTGGGTCTCATGACCAACCCGCCAGCAAGCCCTCTTCTCAAGAGTATTGATGAGGGAGGAATGCTTATCGCGACCGTATATTTTGTCCAGCAACTCGACGGTCTCCACGTCCTCCTCCAAGAACATGCGGTACAGATCCCAGCTCAGCCGTAAATCTTGCTCCTCTTTCGGGGTAAGTTCACGATCTTGTGTAGCTTCGCCGCCGTGATCCTTGAGGGCGCTAATAGTTGTCAGCTGGAATTTAGCTCTCACTTTCCTCCTATTATGATCGGCTCGGTCTGCTTGAGATGAGTAAGCCTGGAACCCAGCCGCGATGAAGGATCGTCCTGGTAGGGACTGGATTCACCATCTATATAGGTGGAGAGAGTTACTAACCAGATTAGTGGGCCATTTGGACATTGCTGCTTGTCGTGCTGGTGCTGGTACCGGCCGAGAGAACTGAGGATTGATTTTCGGGCTTTTGCCATTCAGATCATCTTTAGCCAGTTGATGTTATAGTGACTATAATAAGTATCTGTCATATTTTGAGGAGGATCAATGTCGCCATTAACTCTATCTCTCGCGGCTTGTCGCCTTGCAATAACGAACCAGGATGGTTCGCCTGTCCCTATCCTCAACTTTGGTCTACGTCGATGTTATGCTCCTCCCAAGAAGCTGCCCTGATCAAGCTCTTCGAATTCTTCCTTTTCCCTTGTGACCCAACATAGGACCTGCATGACATCAAGTTGAATAAGTGTCAAATTGTAATCCAGTAATGCCAGCTCCTCCTCGCCAGCCTCGGGCAAATCTCTTATCTTCGCAAAATGCGATGGGCCCGTCACCTCTATCCCTGTATCTTAAGTGGTCGCATCGATGGCATTCTGATGGTAATGATCAAGACGACCCTCTCCTCGGTGCTTCCAGAGTAAGACTTTTCTAGGCATACTCCTTATCTAACTGAGGTGAAATCGGTGAATTTGTTGTTAGCCGCAATATTCGTCCTGATGCTCTCGCCTCTGGCATCATCCGCCCCAGAGACTCATCAGCTTGGGCCGTTTACAGTATCGTTCGATATGAACACGAATTTGAATTACCGTACAGAAACACCGAATCCGCAAGAAGATTCTTTAGCCACTGTTTATCCCCTGATAATTAATACAAATAATGCAACAGGCGCACTAATAAGAATAACTGAGTATAATAACCCAGTAGACTCGACCTTAGTTATGCGAGGATCTCTAGCTCTCATGAATATGAGGGAAAGTGGAATTAACGTCACAGTTCCTGAGAGCCTGACCATAGATGGCAAGGAAGGCTTTTTGATCTCGGGCGTCCCACCCTCGGCTGGTGTAAACGCTGCTCCTGGATTTACATTATACCAGTCCCAATACTGGCTCGACAGCAAAAGCTGTGAGTGCGGTCCGGTCTCTGTCGGCACTACGAGTGTTGATATAACCTCTACCTATCCCCAAGACATCACGACGAACCTGCTGAACAGTCTACATGTAGGAAAGACGGAATCAGCGGCTACGCCGATAGCCAATGTCACAAAGAATGTTACAGCCACTCCTAATACTGCTGGCGAGAATGTGACCGAGACCGCTTCAATAGCATCTTCGAGTGCAGAAAAATCCGCTGAGAAACCAGATGCTAAGCAACCCGGATTTGAGAGTATTTTAGCCATAACGTGCATCTCAGCCATTGGGTATATCAGATTGCTAAGAAAGCAGTAAGCTAAGATCTATACCACTAATGCTGACCGACTATTCTACTTTGGTGAGGGGCCACGAGCTGAGACCAGGATCGTTTCAAAGGCTTATCGCTTGAGCACAGAAGAGCCAGATTACCAAAGGCTTGGACGTGATCTAATTGGCTTGGAACGTGAGGCCAGGCAACTTGGGTCCAGGCAGACGGTAAATCTCAGGGTCCTTGAGCTGGAGACAGCAAAGCAGATCATCGAGGAGATCTTCTATGCCAGGCCCTCGGGCGTGGAGGAGATGATCCAGAGAAGGCTTGAGAAGAAGAGCTGTAACGAGGAGAACTGGCAGATGAGAGGATCTGTGGCTGGAGAGGTTCTGCATGAGTGAGTAGCTATCGGAAGTGGCTTTTCAGTCCAAGACTTTAATTAGTTTCTGCCACATAATTTAGATGTGGATCTTTTCCTCGCCCGATCGATAATCGGAGAACCATGCGGTGATAAGTATCGGAGGTATTTTAGTCATGAGAAGAGTTTTGGCAATTACAATAGCCATTATGTTCGTAGCATTTGTGCTATCACCAACAATGGGCTACTCAGTCCAATCAGGTAACCATTCGTATTCTATCAAATCTACAAGGGTTAACTACACAATAAGCCCCCAGGCTCCTTCACACCAACCTGCGATAGTAGTCTCAGTAAGCCCTACTCCTCCCTGAAATAGGAGCCTTATTTCAGCCCGAATCAACTGGAATTGGAGAGACGGCAAAAAGCAACGTTATCGGCCTATCAACTCCATCTGATGCAGCAATACAGGCGCGGACAAATACTTCTGCTGCCTCAATGGCCGAGCCAATGCTCTTGATTCAGGGTATAGTCTACGGCGACCAGAACGGCAACGCCATAATGGACAGTAATGAGACTGGTCTTGCTAACTGGACTATCAATCTCGAGCAGCCACCAGGAAACGTGATCTCCAGGGCTACCACCAATACTGATGGCAGATACGGTTTCTACTCCCTGGTGCCTGGAGAGTACGCAGTAGTTGAGAATTTAGAGATGGGATGGAATCTGACAACGCCATCGGATGGAAAATATGCGGTCAATCTCACCAGTAATACAACCATGCTGAATTTCGGCAACAAGATGATGCCTGCGCCAACGCGGAACATAACTTCTCCTGCAAACACAACTTTTTTAGCCAATGGTAGTATGCTTGTAAACACCACCTCGCCAAAGTAACTACAGAGCCATAAATGGGCCAAGAAACTGCCTTAAGCAACTCTTAAAACCCATGAATGTCGCCTTATTAGACACGTGTATCAAATAATTACAAGTGCTTTAAGATCATATGTCACCGCAATCATGGTCTATTTCTACCCGAAAAATCTAAACCACGCCATGTTCCCGGCATATGGTATAAGGTTCTTCAGAGACATTAGGTTAGAAGTTTCAGCATGGCAATAAATCAGGCAATGTTTTTGGCATTTTAGCATCTTCTGCCGGGCTTCTTTGGCTTCGGTGGACCTCATCAGCTCACATAGATCGCTTTCAAGGAGATTTCCTAGCTTAGTGCCGATTTCCATGCAGGGATACATTATATCGCCGTTTGGCTCAACCATAACCGATAGAGTCCTGCAAGTATAAGGTTTGTCGAAGCTGTCGATATATGCTTGGCTGGTAGTTAAGACGTTTCCGTATTCCTCCTTCAACCGCAAGAGTATTTCACGAAGCTTGGACAGATCAGGCGTTAAGTCCTCGGTTCCCTGGAAGGCAAAGGCAGGCATGATGAGGATCTTGTGGTCGAACTTGCTTGCCTTCTCCACCTTTTCGTCGATCTTGTCCAAGTCGTACCTCGTCACTACTGTCTGGATGGTAGTCTTAATTCCCAAATCCTTAAAGTAGCCCAGTCTGTCAAAAAGGTGCACGTTCTGGTGGCCTTCGTCAATCGAGAGCTCCAGAAAATCGAAGTATTTGGCGTATTCCTCGAAAGGACTCTTGTCAATTAGAAGGCCGTTGGTAGTGAACAAAATATAGTTGGAGAGATCGTGAGCATATTTTAGGATCGCTCCCATATCTTTTCTTAGGAGGGGTTCTCCTCCTTCGAAGCTGATGGTAAAGATACTTGACCGAGATAAGTTGTCAATTATCTTGATGACCTGTTCAGTTTTCAGGTCCGGAATCTTGTTATTCCATACATTGCAAAAACCGCAACGTAGGTTGCAGCGGTGAGTTACCTTAAAAGATGCATAAAAAGGATTGTCGAAATCGTTTCTTATGTAATTCGACAGGAAACCCCTAAATGCCCTCAAGTTCCTGTTCATTACTCATAATGGTGTTCGTGAAAATATTAAAGAGTTTTCAGCCGCGGGGATAACAGGGTCAAGGTGTACCTGCGAGATATCCTAAGTTGGTCTGTGGAATAGATGACGAAAATCTCGAGGACCAAAACAACCCTAATTGCGAAAATAACGAAACCCGATGAATTCCCCAGCGTGTCTGCGCCTGATCTCTCAAATCAGTACCTTCAAGATCATCGCAGTTGTGAGTAGCCATAACAAGAAGACGAATGCTTTTATATCCGAATCTTTCTTCATCCATGAGTCCGATAGTCTTGTCGATTTTTTCCAGGACTGTAATTTGCTCTCAAATTTCTTTGCAATCTTCTCCAACGGTCCGGAGAAAAACGTGATCATTCGAACAGTTTTCAGATATGCAATCTGTTTCAAGATTCGATTTACTTTGGCTTCGTCGGATCTAACTTTGATGGTTTAGCCGCTTTATTGCCTCAACCATCGACCGGCTTGGCTCGTGCGTCAATTTGAATGGTATCTTACACCTGTAGCGTTGAACATTTCCTTCAGGATTGCCTCGCGACTTCGGCGAGCTGCTCATAAGTAAGGCGAATAGTTTTGTATCAGAGACAGCAGATTTTCTGTTGGCGTCGAAATTTGAACTGAACTGGCACATCGGCTGATCGTTCATCTATCCCTAATGCCTTTTGGAAAATGCTTGTCTAAATTTTCATGTTTATATTCATATTCTTCTTAAAGATATAGTGCTAAGCAGTTTAAAGAGCGTAAATTTAAATGTCTTGGTTTGCATAAAGGACTTTGAAAGTTATGAAGGTCCTTCAGATCTCTCCCTATTTTCCCCCTCATGTTGGCGGGATAGAGTATCATGTCAAAGGACTCTCGGATGGGCTCACCGAGAGAGGATACGAGGTCGAAGTGGCCACATCGTGCGGGAACAGCCAAGGAAAGTTCTTGCGCATACCCTGCATTGACTTTCTTTACTTTCCGGTGCCTTTGAGTTTTCCCCAGCGTGAGGCGGATGTCTACCACAGCCATGTTCCAAGCCCCACCTTCGCCTTCTGGTTCAAAGATTCAGCTCCTCACGTAGTGACTTACCATAACGACGTCGTTGTTCCTTGCAGGGTCAATGGTCACTGTCTTCCCAGGTCTCTGGGAGGTTCCCTGGAATGGATAAACCGGAAATTAGTAGGGCCCGTTCTGGACAGGGCGGAAATCATAATCGCCACAACGAAGAGCTATGCTGAGACGTCCCCGGTGCTCAGAGACTACCTTCATAAGATCGAGATTGTCCCCAACGCCGTGGATACAACTATTTTTCGACCCGGTCTGAGCAGGGACAACTACGTCCTGTACGTCGGAAGGCTGGTGGATTACAAGGGGATCGAGATGCTGCTTCTAGCCATGAGACTGGTCCAAAACAAGGAGAATCTGTGGCTGATGATGGTCGGAGACGGCTATGACAGGTCCCGCTTTGAGAAGATCGCTAGTCGGATGAGACTCAAAATCGAGTTCACAGGACGGGTGGATCGAAATAAGCTTATAGATCTTCTCTCCAGGGCGGAGATGCTCGTTTTGCCCTCTGCCAACAGGTTGGAAGCCTTCGGAATAGTATTGCTGGAGGCAATGGCCTGCCAGACCCCTGTACTTGCCTATGATACTCCCGGCGTGAACGAAGTGGCCATGAATGGTGGAATGATCTTCTCCGAAACCACTGAGCTGGCCGAGCAGATCCTGGAGCTGCATAGGGACGAATCCAGAAGGTCCGCCTTGGGTGAGCGGGGAAGAATAGCTGTAAGGGAGAAGTACTCCTGGGAAAAAGTGTTGGATAAGGTCGAGTCCATCTATGACGAAGTAACTCAATGCACCATGTAATCTAAAAGTAGAATCTCATCAGACAACTACATAAAAAATTATTGTAATAGACGAGATCCCATCTGCGGCCAACAGAAGACTTCAGCACCATAATGATTGGCTATTTTGTGGCATTTTTCTTATCATGAAGCGGAAGAGCGAGGACCACCCTGGAGACCTGGATGTAATCAAATGGTGGAGGCGAGAGCTTAGGCCTTGAGCAGCTATGAGCAACTGCAGGATAAGATAGATGTTTGGCAGACGGAATTAACCAATTCCTTTTAGCACAATGGGCAATCCGCTCTAAATATTTCGCTCAATTTATCACAAAGGAGGATAAATGCGGTGACAGGCTATCGCTGTCCGTCGACTATTATCTCGGTTAGCTGATCGAAGCTTGCTGGAAGTCAATGACTCGGATTGGAAACTTCCCCGCATTATGCTAACATCTCACCAAAATGCCGTTCATGCCGGTTAGAGTATCAATAGACAGTCGATTATCATTGGAATAGCGTCGTTACAGCAATAATATAGAGTCCGCAAATAAATCCAGAGCCAAGACAGCCTATAAAGAAGTTATTCGTCCATATGATCTTTAGTTTTGGCTCTTCGCTGTTTCATG
>PMNG01000022.1:18437-20764 GCA_003162615.1 Methanothrix sp.
AGAGCCAGTTTGATGTTATACGCTCTCAATGTTTTAAGTCTAAGATCTTTCAGTGATCTGAATGCCTCATTCTGCTTGATCGTAAGGTTTTCGGGATTTTTGAGCCATACGTATCTTGTGCTCTTTAACATAGCATTATGCGACTGCTCTTCCCGCCTAACTCTATCAATTGCGTCATTCATAATCTTCATTACGTGGAACTTGTCAAAAGTTATTGATGCATTAGGGAAATTATTCTCTATTCAAGATATAAATGCTGGTGACGTATCGCAACAGAAATTATTGATATTCTTGCTAGATCCTTTATGCAGCTCTAAATCAGTCCTGAACGACTCAATCGTTGAGGCGTCTTTTCCTTCGCATACATGTACAACTTTTGATTTGTCTAGGTCTATAAATACTGAAACATATTTATGCCCTTTTGCCCTCGATGTTTCATCTACGCCCACCGATTTAACCTTTGAAAAATCCTCTTGAGATCTAGCGTCCAGAACATAGTGCTCTAAAACCCGCCATATTCGGGTATCGTGTTCGTCAATCATCTCAGCGATCGCCGTTACAGTCATATGCTGTGCCATCAAGACTATCAAAGAATCCATAAGTAGAGTGAATCCGCTACCTTTTCTGGCCCACGGGACTTTCACTTGTTTTACTCCGCAGTCTTCGCATTCAGTGCGAGGAACACGACAGTGGATATAAGTCTTAAACTGGAAGAAGTTCAAGTGACGCCAGGTTCTTTCGATCGTATCATGCACGCTGCAACTTGATTTGCCACAGTTAGCACAAGGAAAGTTACTGCCTGATTCGAAATCTACGTGGATATCCAGTTGCTTTTCTTCTGCGCTAAAATCTATTAATGTGATGTACCAAGGATGTTCGAGGTTCAATGCTATCTTAAAGAGATCTTCCTGCGAGATTGACACGCCATATTTTCTAGCAAGAGTTAGTATAAAGGTTTACCCTGCTACCCACACAAAATAGCGAGGAGCCAATAATATCTCTATGTATTTCGAGATTTTCGCCGCCCAAATAGAAAAAGAGTCTAACGATATCGATGAATTAGGCGAAAGCCGATTCGCCGCATTCGCGAAATACCAGACGATAGCGAAAATGAAATCCGCCTAAATGCGGTGGAAATGGCGAACACATCGAAAGAGAATCCATCCGTAGATTCTAATCAATAAAAAGTAAATAATGAGTGCTATAAAAGTATTTTAGAGGTCGATAATAAGGAAATATCGAACGTCGAAATACAAAGAGTACCGGTACAAAATTTTTTACTTAATGTTGAAAAACGTGTTAGATGGACCGAAGATAAACCACCTATCAGGCAAGATTGTGGAAGCTGCCTAGTCGCTCAGAAGGCGATAAATCGGCTATCAAGTGCGAACCATGTTATTATCGGTGAAGGCGGAAATTTAATCCCTAACTAATTTTTTGTGGTGAATATTATATGAATGGCAATTTGATTTATAAGCGAAATGCCTTACTAAAAAGGCGTTCCGAGCTTTTAGAACAGCTTTGTGATTGTGCGGACTCGATTGCGAAAATCGATAAGGAGGTGAGAGGTGGATCATAGTTTATATTTGGAAAATTTCGCCAAAAATAAGGATTAATTGGTAAAATCATTGTGGAATCAAAGTTACTACCTCTAAGGTTCCAATGCCATATTGTTTCGTTGTCGAATTATGGCAAGTGATTACCAATTGAGTATATTTTCCAAATATTATTAGTCCATCTCCCCCAGGCATTGCCTGACCTGCAAGATACCATTCCGGTTTTTTGGTTGTTGAATTCAGAGAAATAGTTGCAACATCCAAGATAGTCTTCCCATTATTTATTACGCTGGCAACAATAGTTGCCGGTATCGTACTAGGGCTGTTCCAGAATACTTTACTGCTATTGTTAATGAGATTAATTGGCACTTTTAAATCGATAGCCGCTTCTGGTAATTTTATACTAGAAACATTTGTCTTGATATCTCCTGTAGCGGTTGAACTCATTCCGGCATTTGACTGACCAAAGACGCTTGAACCTAATACTATTAGTCCAACTAGCACCAGTATAGTTATTAAGATCTTGTTTCTCATTTCATCCACCGTACAAAATTTATTGTAATACAAATCAACACTAAGAATAAAAGCGTTTTGGTTAGTATCTTTTACTGAGGACTCCTATAAACCTACTTCAAAGGCTTAGCATGGAAAAAATTTATATCTAATAATACTATTTAATTATATGGATTCTTTTACTACATAGGTGCTGCGAGGTCTTTATGCAAAACAAGAGAAGTCTCGACTGCCGCAGATATCTGATAGAATAGATTG
>PMNG01000018.1:0-2469 GCA_003162615.1 Methanothrix sp.
TTCCATGGAAATGAGCTCCAGATAAATTGACATTGGTAATGTCTGCGTTTTCCAATATGGTATCTCTCAGCATGGCTCCAGAAAGATTGGCTCGGGGTAAGTACGCTCGAGTAAAATCCGAGCCCGTCAAGTCGGAGTTGCTCAGGTTTGCACCAAATAGGTCAGATCTCGCGAATTGACAGTAATAGATACGGCTCCCGCTCAGATCTGCCCAATTGATTCTGGATCCAATCAAGATCGTTCTATCTAGATTAGCACCGGGCATTTTAGCAAGGGTTAGGTCGGCTTTGGAGAGCCTAGCATTACTTAGAGTTGCGCCTCTTAGATCGGTTTCATCCAGCTTGGCATCAGTCAGATCGGTGTCGTTGAGATCGGAACCTGAGAGATCTGAATGACTCAAGTGTGCTCCTTTCAAATTTGTGCCATTCAGCCGGGCTTTAACCAGTGTGGCTTGGTTTAACCAGGCATCTTCGAGGTTAGCCTCCGACAGATTTGCACCGCTGAGATTTGCCTCTTGCAGATCCGATCTGCTCAGGTTAGTCCTTGACAGGTCCAGGCCGCTTAAGTTCATACCTATGAGACGGGCATGATCTCTGAATGGCTGGTTGATAATTTCGCTATCTTGAGGCAGATTGCTGAGGGGAATACCAAAACGATTCAGTTCAAACTTATCGAACATGTTACGAGTAGAGCTTTTCTTGGTCACTGGTATTTTATTTGCCGGTTCGCCTCGGAGGACTCGAAGAGCAAGATCAGCCGCCTGGTCGCCTTGAGATGTCCCACTGATCATCTTTCCCCCTACGACACCGTATCCCAGATAGAAATCATATACACTGTAAATTGGAATTGAGCAAGCTCCTCGAATCAGCTCCGATGAATCCTCATCCGTCAATGTTTTCCCGGTTCTATCTCGGTTGAAGGTCATAAGTAAAATGAGGCTCTCGCTGGATAAGGTGGCAACCTGTTGACAAAGTTCATTTGCTGTCATATTGTCCAGGAATTCAAAGGAGATGCTTTGTTTGAAGTTGGAGACGGCTTGTTCGACGACCTTTCGATTAGCCTTGCCCGTAGCGGTTTGATCGGTTATAATTGCAATGTGTCGAGCACTGGGGTGCAGATGGAGCATCAATGAGATAGTGTCAAGAACCTCGTACGTCTCCACGACGCCTGTGAATCCTGGCTTTCCATCCAGCATTCTGTCGTTGAAGTTGATAACACCGCAGAAGACCACAGGAGTTCCTGGAAAGATAGCATCCCCATTATTAAGCAAGAAATTAAAGGCATCTGTATTGGTCGCGATAATCAGATCGAAATGCACATTTTTATATTTTTTAACATACAACGATTTTAGTTCTGCGAGGCGGGTCTGGTTGGGATCGATTCTTTTTGTATCCATATATTCGACGTTGACAATTGCGGATGGCATGCTGATTGCGAGACGTAGCTTTATCGCATCATCAATCGAGTCCTCCCATTTCATTCCAGGATGATAAGAGGCCAAGATGAGGACCTGTTTGGCTGGACCGGGACTGATTGCCGAGCAAGTAGCAGACAGTAAGGGTATAAGTAACAAAATTCCTAACATGATCCTTATCGTATGCCTATCCATGCCCACTAATAGTGTGCACTACTATTTAAATTTCTTGTAAATTACAGCGGGCGTGATAGATAGATTGGCAGGAGGGACCTACCAGCCATGGTTTCAAGGGCAGGTACGGCGATATTATCAAGGTATGGGGTAACTCCACCTGCGGTGCTATCAGCGTAGACTGGCTGCCCTGTGTGTAAGTTTACTCTAATCACCATTTTTTCAGCATCTCGATCTGGCAAGATCTTTGTAGGTATGTATAACCCGTATTACGAATCTGGGTCCGCGTTGAACAACAGCTGGAATCGATATTAGCTGCTTGCAACAGCAGTTGGGCCATTCATCAGAGACTACCATAGCAATTTACCTGCTGGCCAGGCCGGACGGGGGTATTTCCATCGGCATAGAAACGATTTAGTAATCCTGACGAGATCAACTAAATTATGTTCGGACCTAAATCTCATCTCACCACACGCGACAATCACCTCTTTATCGAAGACGTGGACTCTGTCATGATGGCGCAGCAGTACGGCACGCCCCTTTATGTCACCTCCGAAAAAAGACTGCGTGAGAACATTCGCGCTTATCACAGAGCCTTTCCCAATGCAGACAAGTACTTCGCAGTAAAGGCCAACGGCAACCTCACCATTTTGCGTATTGCCGCCCAGGAGGGCATGGGCGCGGACGTATTCTCCGCGGGTGAACTATCCGTAGTTCGCATGGCCGGCATTCCCCGCGATAAGATTCTNNACCGCTCAGGCTCTGGGATTGGAGGCGGAGATCCTCTTCCGCGTCAACCCTGATGTTTCTCCCAAGACTCATCCCAAGATCGCCACCGGCCTTCGGTCTTCCAAGTTCGGCATCCCTGCGGAACAGGTGGC
>PMNG01000018.1:2609-3318 GCA_003162615.1 Methanothrix sp.
GTGAACGAGGTCAAGAGAGCCCATGTCAACTTCGTGGCCGCCGACGCCGGTTTCAATGTCTTGGCCCGGCCCATGCTCTACGACTCCTATCATCATGTGGTGGTGGCCAACCGGGCTGATGCCTCTGCAGAGGAGACCTACACCGTTGTCGGCCCCATCTGNNGATGCCGGAGCCTATGGCTTTTCTATGGCCTCGCAGTACAACGGCCAGCCCAGGCCGGCAGAGGTTCTGGTCTCTGGAGACGAGGCTGAGGTCACTCGCAGGGGAGAGGACTCGAGCGCTCTCCTGGCCGGGCAGAGGATCTTGCCCAGGCTCATGTGGTAAGTGTGAGGTGGCAAGTATGAAGACTGATCTGGAAAGCGCCATCGAGGCCTTGCAGAACATGGTCCTACCACTGCGCCAGGGAGAGTTCTCTCTGGGCCTTGGAAAAGTATCGGTCTATGTGCAGTCCGTGGCAAAGAGCTGGGATTTATCGTATGCCGCTCTGCAGGCGCTAGAGCAGAAGAGGGCCGTAGATCCTGAGGGATATAGCAAGGCCAAAGCGTCGATAAAGGCCGGTTTTCAAAAATCCCTGCAAAACTCTCTGGCCTTCTCTCGCCTCAATCTGGATACAGTACTGGTGCAGGCGTTGGAGGCATTGGTCTCCAGACCCCGGAATCCTACCAAGACGGACGAGCAGAAGAAGTCAGATGCCCTGAAGAAGACCTT
>PMNG01000214.1 GCA_003162615.1 Methanothrix sp.
TATGGATATCTCACAAACCTAGTCGTTGTGATCCTATCCACTATGTCGAAGAGGTCCTCCAATCTAAGCCGACATTAGTCAGGCTCAGTTGCAGCTTGAACACACGAGATTTGCCGTCAATGCAAAGTACAACTTGGTTCCAGCGGTGAAGGTTCCGGTATCGTAGACCTGACCGATGTTCATACTTAAAGACTACATCATATCTGTAGATAACTCCTGCTGTCTATCTTGTCGCCATCTTGTCTCTGTCTGGGGCAATAGCCAGTCACCTTCGTATGGATAACAGGCCTCGTCAGGTACGCCGTTGTTACGGAATAATCAATGCGAAGGCAAAATTCCAGTCACTATCGCAGCAGTTGTCACATCCTCTGAAGAGAGATCCGCTTCAGAGATATCAGGATCCGTTAGGTGGGTCTTTCCGGGATATCTTCAGGTTTGATTCAATAGTCCCTACAGTGGCATAACTATGACCTGTGATGTGTCTCAACTGAACGTATATACATAAATATTTCTAAATAGTGTATAAAATTATGGATAAATATTTCTACCTTCAGAGGTAAAAGGAAAAGTGTGTCTCCAGTACGAGAAGAACAATTTGTCTTCTGTTGAAGACAGGTGTAAACTATTAAAGAACAGCCACTACTCTTCAACAGTTTGGAGCGAACAACAAAAATGATTCGTATCAAGCGATAGAAATAAGACTAGAGTACCAAACAGGGAGACTTATATATGGAGATAATAGTCAAACGATCCCCCCGTCGCAAAAAGACCATCCAGGCCCGAATGGTAGGAGGTGCCATGGAGGTGCTGGCTCCAGCGTCCATCTCCAACAAAGCCCTTGAAGGCCATATCTCGCGCCTTCGCGCCAGACTGGAGCTGCGAAACTCCTCAAGGAGCGACGTAGACCTAAATGAAAGGGCCATGTACTTGAACAAGAAATATTTCAATTGCGAACTCGCATGGGAGAGCATAAAATACTCAACGCGCCAGGAGAGAAGACGCGGCTCCTGTACAACTCTAAATCGGACCATCAGAATTAGCCAGAGACTGGCGAAGATGCCCCAGTGGGTCGAAGATTACGTCATAGTTCATGAGCTGGCCCACCTGATCGAACCAAACCACGGTAAACACTTCAAGTCACTGGTAAGAAGATATCCGCTGGCTGAGCGTGCCATAGGGTTCCTGATGGCCACGGAAACTGCTGAATATCGCTAAAGACATTTACCACACGGCAGGATCCTCCAAATGGCGATCCAAAAAAACGACAAATATGATATATAACATGGAGTGCCGCATTACTATAGTCAAAAAATCGTTGTTGACTGCAAACAAATCAACAGTTGAGGATTTTACCTACACCTTCCCTGTCTTTAACTGGAAGCTGGTGGTGTTACAATAGCAAAGCATGACTTAACGTTCTGCAACCAAAATCACGACGTTCACTCGAGCTCGAGAAGTCGTCTAATCTAATCAACGCACTCCGCCAAAACCCTGAGAGTGCACTTCTTCTGGTCATCACTTCTGCCTAGGGAAAATCCTAGCGAGACCCAACCGCGAGAAGCTCTGGTCGGCGGGCAGCTCATAAAGTCGTAATCAGTAAAATTGAGCTGCTTATTCATCTATTTTATCAAAAAACACCCTATGACTCGATAGATCTGGCTGGAGGAAAACCAAATGGATACTAATCAATTTCAACTCGAATACCCGCGAAAGCAGTGCTGTCTGCTTTTTTATTTAATCTTAATTAACTTGAATATCCACAGGACATTTTCTTACTTACCAACAATTCTATTAGGATCGCGTAAATCTTAAATTTTGGAACTCTAGCATCAGTATTACAAGTCAGTAACTCAAATACTGACTTGAGTCGAAAGATGGTCGGTTGGTTGATAGCCGATAAGGAGTTTAGCAGCCAGTGATAGTGTAAATGCAGAACACGCGACTGGTAGAATGGTAAATTAAGCAGATTAAGAGGTCTGTAAATGGATAAAAAGAATACATTAATAGTGTTAGCGGTACTTGCCGCTCTCTATATTGGAGCTGCTTATGCAGCCGATGATGCGAACAGTACAAAGTCTAAGATAACAATCAACAATGCATGCTTTAAAGCAACCAGCCCCGAGAAGCAGAACCTCAATGGCGAATGGGTGGAGGTAGCCAATCAAGGATCAGCTGATCAAGATCTTAACGGATGGACTGTATCAACTCAGCATAACCGCACCTATGCCTTTAATAACTTCACTCTTCAGGCAGGAGCTTCGGTGAAATTGCATACTGGGTGCGGGAATGATACGGCTACCGACATTTACTGGAACAAGAAGATGCCAATCTGGAATAACAACGGAGATATGGCGACATTGAAAGATGCCTCGGGAAATGTGGTTGCCAGATACCCGGAAGAACCTGCTAAAGCGTAGTAAACATTCTGACCCGTCTTATTTTTTCCTGATCTTTATCTTTTAAGCCATCTCTTGAGCTAATCGCCGTGTGAGTATCTCAAGGCAAGCGCAAGGAAGAAATGCCATCCAAACATAATTTCCTCAGAGGTATTGCGATGAATCTTGAAGAGATGTCGGACATAATGAAGGAAACCCTCGGCCTAAAGGACAACATTGTGGGCGTGGCGTTGTTCAAGCGAGAAGAGGATATACCAAAGGATCTCGAGTCCCTGGAGAGGCCTTTTAATTACTGTCAGATGATCCAGACAGCCAGGCTAAATGGAGAGAGCTTCCTAGCTCATGCAGATTACCACAAGTGCAAGGGCGGCGCATCCGGCCTGGGGCTGATGGAATGCCCCGAGAACATAGCCTCAGGGTCCTTGTACTTCGACAAGCTTCACAAGTGCGAGACGAAAGCTGTGGGGGTCAGTATGTCTGCGAGCATGCCTCGTCTGCCCGCGGGCAGCACCGTGGCGACTTATGTCGCTCCTCTGGATAAGATGGTCGTAAACCCGGACGTAGTGATATTTGTAGGAAACCCGCTTCAAGCCAGGAGAATAACCCAGGCCACTATGTACAAGAATGGTGGCAGGTCTACCTTCAACACTGCGGGCATACAATCCTTCTGCGTAGATGCCACCTCGTCGCCATACATGAAGGGAGAGGTTAACGTATCCCTGGGATGTGACGGATCGGCTAGAAATGCAGGCCTGGACGACGACAGCGTTGTTGTAGGAATACCCTTTGGCATGATGGAATCCATCTGCACAGTCCTAGAAGAGCACTACCAGGATTGGGATGCCTTCATGAGAGGATGGCAGGCAGCAGTCAAGAAAGAAGCTGCCGAAATCAGATAGCATCGATTCATTCTATTTTTTTGCAGCTATCAGGTCTAACGTCGCCGACATGCCACCTGAGCAGAGCGCCTTCGCCGAACTGCTCAAGAGAGATAAGCTCCAGCTTTGGAAAGTTGACAGAGAATCCGGCACCGCCTACAAGTGATGGAGCAACTTCGCCTCCGATAAGCATGTTCCCAACATAAACATAAATCTCGTCCACAAGGCCTGCACTGATCATGCTCCAATTTAGGATTGCACCTCCCTCTACCATAAGCCGTTTAACGCCAAATCCATGAAGAAACCTCATTAGCTCTATCAGGTCCACGCGATCTTCACCGGAGACAAAGATCTTACACCTATCAGAGAGCGCGGCCAATCTCCCAGACGGTGCAGCCCTGGAGACAGCTATGATGCATCCGGCTCCCAGAACCTCGGCATCCGGAGGAGTTCGAGCAAGGCTGTCAGCCACTATTCGCAAAGGATTTTCGTATGCGCCTCCTTTCAGCCTTTCCATGCGAAGCAGCTCTGATTTGACCCTGAGTCCGGGATCGTCGGCCAGGACGGTTCCAACACCTACCATAATCGCATCGCTCGACGCCCTGAGTTCATCGACCCTGGTCAGATCTTCTTTCCCCGATATCCTGACCTGTCTGTGTAAAATTGAGCTGATCTTGCCGTCTGCACTCATGGCACTGTTGATAAAGACGAAAGGTCTGTCCAAGGGGGGCTCCTACGAAAGTTCCGGCTTAAGATATTAAGAGAAGTTGTCAAGAGAAGCTAAATAGATTCCCACGATAGTGAGCATAAGGATGTCCAGAAATCGCGAAACTGTCCTATCCGGTACCATAATCCAAGGAGATGATTTTCGGCCTTTAGAGGGCTATTTGTGCGTAAGGGATGGTATCATAAAAGAGATCGGCACAGGTCTGGTTGATTCCGAACTCCAGGGCATAATCTGCCCGCGTTTCGTAAACGCTCACACTCACATCGGCGACTCGGCATTCAAAGATCCACCGTTCTTGCCCCTGAGAGAGCTAGTTGGGCCGGGCGGGCTCAAGCACCAGCTCTTGGCCAAGTCCCCCAGAGCGGTTTTGGTCGAATCGATGAGGAGGACACTTCTTGATATGATCGCTACAGGAACCTGTGCGTTTGCTGACTTTCGCGAAGGCGGCCCGGAAGGCGTGGAAATGCTCATTGAGGCTCTTGAGGGATTGCCCTTGACTGCAAGAATCCTGGGAAGGCCCGATGACGGCTCCCTGGATATCCACGGTTCCGCTTGGGGACTGGGCATTAGCAGCACCAGGGATCATGAGCTTGAGGCAATCAGGCAGATGGCAAACGGAGCCAGGTGCTGCTCCAAGGCAGTGGCCATCCATGCTGGAGAAGCAGGAACGGACGACATCTCCGAAGCCCTTAGTCTAGACCCCGATTTTCTCGTTCACCTGTCAAGGGCATCAATAGAGGACTTGAGAAGGGTTGCAGCTTCTGGCGTGCCGGTCGTCGTCTGTCCCAGATCAAACCTGGTAACCGGAGCAGGATTGCCAGATGTTAAGGAGATGATCAATCTGGGCATAACCGTCGGCGTTGGAACCGACAACGTCATGCTTAACTCGCCGAACATGTTCTGCGAAATGGAGCTGGTATCGAAGGCTCTGCTGCACGACGATAGACAGGTATTTAAGATGTGCACTCTTAACGGAGCTAAGATCATGGGAATTGACGAGAAGGCTGGGTCGATATCCGAGGGAAAGGAGGCCAGGTTGATGGTGATCGATAAGTTGTCTGACAACATGTGGGGTTCTTCGGATCTTCTGGCAAGCGTCGTAAGAAGGGCCAGGCCTTCGGATATACTGGCCATATTTTAGGTGTTATTATGTTTGAAAAAATATTGATAGCAACCGATGGATCTGAGCACAGCGAGAGGGCAGCCAGGGCAGGAGTAGAGCTGGCAAAATTGGCTTGTGGAACTGTGACGGCCCTTTACGTAGTAGACATTAGCAAGATGAGCCATCTTCCGGATGATATGCTGCTATTCAGCATCAGGGACATACTGAACCGTGAGGGGAAGGAAGCAGTTTCGGACGTCGAGAAGCTGGCTAAAGAAGCCGGAGTCGCCTTCGAAAAGACTGTCAAGGAAGGAAATCCCGGAGAAGAGATCATTGACTATGCCAAAGATGCGGGAATGAGCGTCATTGTTATGGGCAGCGTTGGACGTACAGGCCTCGATAAGTTCCTTCTAGGAAGCGTTGCGGAGAAGGTTGTTAGGAACTCCAAGGTTCCGGTCCTCACTGTCCCCAAGGGGGCGATTTGAGCCCCATGCCTATGCTCGTCAAAGATGTAATGGTCAGGGATGTTGCCTATGCATCCCTTCCAGGAAACAGGGATCAGGTCTTAAAAACGCTACAAGAACGCCAGGTTTCAGGAGTCCCTGTGGTCAAGAAAGAAGAGTTGGTGGGGATGATCACCAGGTCCGACATTCTGAGGAACCGGGAGGAGGATCAGACCGCTCTGCTGATGACCAGGAAACCGATAACTGTTACATCAGATACCACCATAATGGAGGCATCCAGGCTCCTGTTGGAGCACGGAATAAGGCGCCTACCTGTAGTGGACGGCAAAAAGCTGGTAGGCATAATCACCGTAGCAGACATCGTCAAGGTGGCCTCCGACCTGAACATTCGGACAGATGTAGAGGAGTACTTCGAAAAAGACATCCTGGTCCTGTGGAGCGAGATGCCTGTGCCCATTGCAGGTGCAGTCATGGAGTACGCTCAGGTGGCAGCCTGTCCGGTGATCGACTCAGGCCTGAAGCTTGTTGGCATAATCTCCGATCGGGACCTGATCAAGTCCAGCATAATCGAGGACTCTGTTGGAAAGACTGTCTTGTCTGCTGCCCATGAAGAGGACGAGTGGATGTGGAACAGCGTAATGGAGACCACGA
Organism: Methanothrix sp.; assembly: GCA_003162615.1. Taxonomy (GTDB): domain Archaea; phylum Halobacteriota; class Methanosarcinia; order Methanotrichales; family Methanotrichaceae; genus Fen-7. The sequence continues at coordinate 6,219 of PMNG01000214.1, forward strand.
ACAAGTACTATGCAGTTTCGAGGATCGAGCTGCGCAACATTTTGGTCAAGGAAGCCATGGTGTCGGCTATAACAGTAATAAAGAGCGTAGGAATCAGCGAGTGCGCCAGCTTGATGCGGAAGAACAAGATCGACCAGATACCTGTTGTCAGCTCCAGCCAGAAGCTGATCGGGATGATCAGGGACAAGGACATTGTAGAAGCCCTGGTGGATCATAGCCAGCAGCAGCCGACGTAGCTGTTGATTCGATTATTTTTCAATTTCTTTGCAGTAGCGGCGAGCCGGAGAAATTGCTGGAGCGGGCTTTAATTGCATGCTCCACAAACCGTTTTTCGCCCGACGATTGCGGTCTGATGTATATTGGCCGGGCGATAGAGGCCGCTAAATGTGATTTTAGAACTAAAGATAATACCTATAGAAAATTTGATTAATAATTGGAAGCAATATCATATTTCAAGAGGTTATCTTTAATGCCTTACAAGAATGTGTTAGATCTGCCCGAAAGCGTACAGAAAAACTTACCTGAACACGCCCAGAAAATTTATTTGGAGGCTTTCAACAATGCTTGGGAAGAGTACGCAAAGCCGGAAGATCGCAAGGGAGGAGCAACAAGGGAAGAAACGGCACACAAAGTTGCCTGGTCAGCAGTGAAGCAAACCTACGAAAAGGATGAGAAATCTGGAGAGTGGAAGAAAAAGTAATTGATACAGCTAACTATGAGGATTCATGGTTATCTCCGATCTGAAACCTAAAGATTCATTTCATCCACTTCTGGGCGGCATCCTATCGATTTAAGATTGCACAATCCGCCCTTTTTCGATCGTATTAATCAAGGATTTGCTTTATCTCCTCAACATGAATTGTATTCAGCAATCTTTCTGTTTCTTTGTCAGGCCATTGAGATACGACATATACAAATTTTGTAGCTTTTCCATTGACCTCATCCAGCCAATACATTGCCATATATGTCATCAAAGGATCATAAGACTCGTTACCTGCTTTCAAGAGTAATCCCTTGTGGCCGTCAATCATTCTATCAAAGACTCTTATGTACTTGTTTGAGTTGTTTTCGGTCGCGTTTTTTTCTATATTACTTGTATTTTCAGGGTTCTTCAAGACGAAGACGCCAACCATACCCCATCTCTTGTAGGGATCGGTGTCATTGCCTGCCATTACCGCAACTCCATTAGCAAGCTCATTAGCCGGTGCTTTGAAAGAGCTGCCGAAAAATGCCGAGCCGTTGCTCCAAAATTTTGCGACCATGTTCGTGTCATTTATGGCAGCAAAGCTTATTCTAAAGTCCTTTACCGTCTCGTTTACCTGTAAAGACGATGCATCGGCATTTACCAAAGACGGCAGAATGAACAACACGACGAGCGCTAATCCTATCAAGATACATGATTTCGCCAATTTATCCCTCACGACCTGATGAAACATAAGATGGATAATCTTTTCGTCAGTTTCCTAAAAAGCCTGATGTGAAGATTCCTGAACATAAGAAGAATTATCAATCATTTCACAATCGTTTTATCACCGAACGACAAGGATTCTGTGGACCAGGAAAGCACAACTTCTTATCCGCAAGACTCTATAATAGCCAAACCAGATCTTAATGAACATGTCCCTCGAAACGCAGCCCGAGAAAGTAGTCTACACGCCCATCGGCGTGGTCGCCAGCAGCTTCAACGAGCCAGGCGATCCAAAGACCATGAGGAACGCCGAATCCACGCTTATCCTGGACGAAAAATACTTGGGCGCTCTGGACGGCCTGGACAGGTACAGATATCTCTTGGTCATCTACCACATCGATCGCTCACCAGGCTATCGCGAGCGGGTGCACCCAATGGGCGACTACTCAATCCCTGAGCGCGGCGTGCTTGCCACTAGGAGCCCATGCCGGCTCAACCCCCTCGGGATCACATTGGCGGAGATCCTTTCAATTGAGGGAAATAAGATCAGGGTGATTGGCCTAGATGCCCTGAACGGAACGCCGATCCTGGACATAAAGCCTTATGAGGAACACTTCGACTCGCCGGTGGGTATCGAGAGGGAGAGGGATCCTGGGTACAGGCCGAAGGAGAGTGCCGATTAAATTTAATTTTGTGCTCGCATCAATGCATGCGATTCTAGGATTACTTTCTCATTTCTCTCATACGGTCTTTATCGTAGCCGTGATCCATAATGAAGACAAGCTCTATTCCAAACTGAATACTATCTACGAAGTGTAGCAATGTTATTTTACATTTTTCAGTTTAAGGATAAATGCGTACCATGTACTTTTATCATCCCAGTGGCTCCTAAATGATTTAACTGCGCTTACAAATGTTGGGATGGCACCGTAAACAGGTATAAGAGATGTGGCATTTAGTCCAAGTTCCACTCCAAGCTTAAATTTTGTGGTGTGCTTCTTCTCCAATTCTTTAGATATTTCCCTTGCATAATATTTTATAATTTTTCCAGTATATTCAGAGTTCGTCAATATTTCAGGACCCTCTTTTACAGTAGAAGATACATGTCCTATGAAATCTCTAAAGTTGCTCCATGATCGTTCGTCTCGAAGCTCGAGAACTTTTTCTATCGGCAACTTAGAAAAATTTGGTGCTTCTATATTTAGTATTTCACGAAGCGCAATCGATTCAACAACCGGCTTGGAGCCAATAGTGATTTCTTACTGGCAGCATTTTCTCTTTAGAAGATCATGATGCATTTTGTCAACAATAACGGTAGTGTGCCGAAATTTC